>NZ_VYIK01000009.1 GCF_008709575.1 Mycobacterium sp. | reverse complement strand
ACGCCCGCGTGGAAGACCGCATCCGCCAAGCCAAGGCCACCGGCCTGCGTAACCTACCGTTTCACTCGTTTGCCGCCAACGCGGCCTGGCTGCAAATCATCATGGCCGCAACCGATCTGATCGCCTGGGCCAAACTCATCGGGTTCACTGAGCAGCCCGAGCTGGCGCGCTGCGAGATCGACACCTTCCGCTACCGGGTGCTGCACGTCGCCGCCCGCCTCACCCGCGGCGCCCGCCACCGACGGCTCCGCATAGACGCCACCTGGCGCTGGGCACAGGCGATAGCCACCGCCTGGACCCGCATCCGCGCCGCATTCACCTAAACCGCGGTCCCCTGTCCCGACGAGACGAAAGACCCACCGGCCTTAGGAAAGCCCGCCCCACCGGAGCGACACCGGACGATCCGTCACACCCACCTGCCACAATCGACACCCACCAGCCGGCCAGCAACCGGCTCCGAGCAACCCCGCCAGGCCATGTGAAAAATCGAGGTTAATCGCCTCGGCTGCCGAACAATTGTAATAATATCACGAGAGTGACGATCTCTTACCCGGCACCTGATCAACGCAGACATCGCCTGGATATCGAGCCGCCCGATCCCCATGTCATTGTCCTCTTCGGTGCCACGGGCGATCTGGCCAAACGAAAACTGATCCCCGGATTGGCCTATTTGAACCAGTCTAGTTTCGCCCCCGACATCGAAATCGTTGCGACGTCGTTGGAAGATCTGAGTGACGACGAATTCTTGAACCTGGCCAAATCTGCGATCGACTCGTTCGGTGTCCACAAACTCACTCCCGACCAATGGGCCAACTTCGCCAAGACCGTGCGTTACGTGCCGCAGAGCGCCGGACCCGAAGCGCTCGCCGCGGCAGTCGCTGAAGCCGAGTCCCATCTGGGACCCGATATTCGGCGTCTACATTACTTGTCGGTCCCCCCGAATGCTGCGCGCTCTGTCATCACACTATTGCGTGAGGCCGGCCTCATCGAGCGCTCTTGCGTGGTGCTGGAAAAACCGTTCGGTACCGATCTTGCAAGTGCGGTTGCGCTTAACAACTTCTTGCACGAAACGTTCGACGAGAGTCAGATTTTCCGTATCGACCACTTTCTGGGCAAAGAAGCGGCGCAGAATATTCTGGCTTTTCGCTTCGCCAACGGTCTTTTTGAACCGATCTGGAACCGCAACTTCATCGACCACATTCAGATCGACATACCCGAGACCCTCGGCTTGGGCGAGCGGGCGAACTTCTACGAAAGCACCGGCGCTTACAAAGACATGGTCGTGACACACCTGTTCCAAGTAATGGCGTTCGTGGTGATGGAACCGCCGACGGCACTCGAACCGCGCGCTATCAGTGAAGAGAAGGACAAGGTGTTCCGGTCGATGTTGCCGGTCAAGCCCACCGATGTGGTGCGCGGCCAATATAACGGCTACCGCAACGAGGCGGGAGTGGCAAAAGATTCTGATACCGAGACGTTCATCGCGCTTAAGATCGGCATCGACAACTGGCGTTGGGCCGGCGTACCTATCTATCTTCGCACCGGCAAGCGGATGGCCGAGGGGATCCGCATTATCTCGATCGCCTTCAAAGAGGCGCCGCGAACGATGTTCCCGCCCGGCTCAGGGGTCGGAACGCAAGGTCCCGACCACCTCACCTTCGACCTCGCCGATAACTCGAAGGTGTCGTTATCCTTCTATGGCAAGCGACCCGGACCCGGCATGAAACTCGACAAATTGTCCATGCAGTTCTCCTCGCAAGAAATCGACACCGTTGCCGACGTGCTTGAAGCCTACGAACGTCTCATCCTCGATGCAATGCGCGGTGACCACACCCTGTTCACCACTGCCGAGGGCATCGAATCATTATGGGAGCGTTCGAAGGAACTGCTCGCCGATCCGCCGCCGGTCAAGATGTATCAGCCCGGCACATGGGGCCCCAACGCAATTCACCAATTGATCGCGCCCAATGCGTGGCGGTTGCCGTTTGAACGGGAGTGGCGGGAAGCCAGATACCATCAGAAAGCCAATTGATTCGAGACGTGTCTTGGTGTTCAACGAAGAACCGGGATGATGTGCCGGGCCAAGCGGTGCCTGTTACACGGTGAACCCGAGCGCGCGCAGCTGGTCACGACCGTCGTCGGTGATCTTGTCCGGGCCCCACGGCGGGTTCCACACCCAGTTGATCCGCAGCTCGTCGACCAGACCGGTGCCGATCAGCGCGGCACGCGACTGGTCTTCGATCACGTCGGTCAGCGGACAGGCCGGCGACGTCAGCGTCATGTCGATCAGCGCGACGGTGCCCTCCTCGCCCTCTTCCAGGCTCAACCCATAAACGAGTCCCAGGTCGACGACGTTGATGCCCAGTTCGGGGTCGACCACGTCGCGCATCGCCTCCTCGACGTCGGCCAGCAATGCGTCATCCGATGCGGCGGTGTCGCTCATCCTTGACCTCCTCGAAGCGTTCGGTCGCCTGCGCCAGTGCGTCTTTGAATGCCATCCAGCCCAGCAGTGCGCACTTCACCCTGGCGGGATATTTGGCCACCCCGGCGAACGCGATGCCGTCGCCCAGGATGTCCTCGCTGCCTTCGACAGTGCCCCGCGAGGACACCATTTCGGTGAACGCCGCGACGATGGTGAGTGCCTCGTCCACACTGTGACCGATCACCTGCTCGGTCAGCACGGAGGTGGCCGCCTGGCTGATCGAACATCCCTGACCGTCATAGGAGACGTCCGCGATGTGCTCGCCGTCGTCGGCCAATGCCACCCGCAAAGTGATCTCGTCGCCGCATACCGGGTTGACGTGGTGGACTTGGGCGCCGAATGGCTCACGCAGCCCGCGATGCTGGGGATGCTTGTAGTGATCGAGAATGACGTCCTGATAAATTTGTTCCAGCCGCACGGGTCAGCCTCCTGTGAAGAAGTCCACGGCGCGCTGCACGCCGGCCACCAGCCGGTCCACCTCTTCGATCGTGTTGTACACCGCGAACGACGCTCGCACCGAGGCCGCCAGCCCGAACCGCCGATGCAGCGGCATCGCGCAATGATGCCCGACTCGCACGGCGACGCCGTCGTCATCGAGAACCTGCCCGACGTCGTGCGCATGCACCCCGGACACGACGAACGACACCGGCGAACCCCGGTTTTCCATCGATGTCGGCCCAATGATCCGCACGCCCTCGATCCCGGACAGTCCGTCGATCGCGGCCGCAACCAGCTCACGTTCATGGTTTTCCACGGCCGCCATGCCGATTGCGCTGAGATAACGCGCAGCCGCGGCTAACCCGACGACCTGTGAGGTCATCGGGGTACCGGCCTCGAAGCGCTGCGGGGCGGGGGCAAAGGTGCTTGCCTCCATCGTGACCGTCTCGATCATCGAGCCGCCGGTGAGAAACGGAGGCAGCGCCGACAGCAGCTCCCGCCGACCGTACAACACACCAATCCCGTTGGGGCCTAGCATTTTGTGACCGGAAAAAGTTGCGAAATCGACTCCGAGTTCATGCAGATCCACCGGCCGGTGCGGTACCGATTGGCAGGCGTCGAGCACCGTGAGCGCACCTGCCTCGTGTGCTCGGCCGACCAGTTCGGCAACTGGTGCCAACGCACCGGTGACGTTCGAATGATGGCTGAAGGCAACGATTTTGACGTTCTTGTCCAGCTGCAGGGAATCCAGGTCGATGCAGCCGGCGTCCGGCCCGTCGCGCCTCACCTCGTACCAGCGCAATGTGGCGCCCGTGCGCCGGGCGAGCTGCTGCCACGGAATCAGGTTGGCGTGGTGTTCGAGCTCGGTGGTGACGATGACGTCTCCCGGGCCGACCGCTCGCTCGAAGTGATTGTCGCCCAGTACGTAAGACACCAGGTTGAGCGCTTCGGTAGCGTTCTTGGTGAACACCAGCTCGTCGAGGTCGGCTCCGACGAACCTGGCGATGTCGGCGCGACCCTGCTCGTAGGCGTCACTGGCCTCTTCCATCAGCTGGTGCGCACCCCGGTGCACCGCGCCGTTGGAGGTGATCAGGAATTCTCGCTCGGCGTCGAGCACCTGCACCGGCCGCTGTGAGGTGGCGCCGGAATCCAGATAGGCCAGCTGCTTTCCTCCTCGCATAACCCGTTGCAGGATTGGAAAATCAGCGCGGATCGCCGCGAGATCGAGCAGCGGTCGTCCTGCTAACGTGGTGTCCATCGCTAAGATCCGGCAGCTGCCGTTTCGGAGAAGCGAGTGTAGCCGCGTTCCTCGAGTTCGTCGGCCAGCTCCGGACCACCCGATTCGATGATCCGCCCGTCGACGAGCACGTGTACGAATTGCGGCTGAATATAGCGCAGGATCCGCGTGTAGTGGGTGATCAACAGGATCCCGCCGTGCTCGGACTCGGCATAACGGTTGACCCCCTCGCTGACCACCCGCAGCGCGTCGACGTCCAGGCCCGAGTCCGTCTCGTCGAGGATCGCGATCTTGGGTTTGAGCAATTGCAGTTGCAGGATCTCGTGGCGCTTTTTCTCGCCTCCGGAGAATCCTTCGTTGACACTGCGTTCTGCGAAGGACTGATCTATGTCGAGGGCCTCCATCGCGACCTTGACTTCTTTGACCCAATGCCGCAGCTTCGGCGTCTCGCCGCGCACCGCCGTCGCTGCGCTGCGCAGGAAGTTCGACATCGACACACCCGGAACCTCGATGGGATACTGCATCGCCAAAAACAGTCCGGCTCGGGCACGTTCATCTACGCTCATGTCCAAGACGTCCGCACCGTCGAGTGTGATCGACCCTGAGCTCACCCGGTATTTCGGGTGACCGGCGATGGCGTAGGACAGAGTGGACTTCCCCGAGCCGTTGGGACCCATCAACGCGTGGGTCTCCCCCGAGCGCACTACCAGGTTGACGCCGTTGAGAATAGGAATATCACGCTCGGGCTCCGACGGGTCGGTGACACTGACGTGCAGATCTTTGATTTCCAGTACGGTCATGAAGCTGTTGCCTTCTCTGTGATGGCTAGTTCGTGTTCGATCGCTGCACTCAGGCGATCCCGCACCTCGGGTACCTCGATCTTGGCGATGACCTCGGCGAAGAAACCCCGCACTACCAGCCGGCGAGCCTGCTCTTCGGGAATCCCACGAGAGCACAGGTAGAAAAGTTGCTCGTCGTCGAATCGCCCGGTGGCGCTGGCATGCCCGGCGCCGAGGATCTCGCCGGTCTCGATCTCCAGGTTGGGCACCGAGTCGGCTCGTGCCCCGTCGGCAAGCACCAAGTTGCGGTTCACCTCGAAGGTGTCGGTGCCGGTGGCCTGCGCCCGGATCAGCACGTCGCCTACCCAGACGGTGTGCGCTTCGGGCCGGTCTGACTCCGGATCACCTTGCAGTGCACCTTTATAGAGGGCATTTGATCTGCAGTCGGGGTAGGCGTGGTCGACCAGCAACCGCGACTCCAGATGCTGGCCGTCGTCGGCGAAGTACAAACCGTACAGCTCGGTGTTCCCTCCCGGAGCGGCGAACCTCACGTTGGCCGACATCCGAACCAGACCACCACCGAGGGTCACGGTCGTGTGGCGCAATCCCGCATCTTTGCCCAACCGGGCGTGATGCATGCTCACGTGCACGGTGTCGTCCGCCCAATCCGCCAGCCACACCACCGTGAGTCGCGCCGCGTCGGCGACGACGAATTCGACGTTGTCGGCGTAGGTTCCGCTACCGCGCTGGTCGATGACAACGACGGCCTGGGCGAGTTCCCCGACCCGGATCTGCAGGTGGCCGTAGGCCACCGCACCCGCGCCGGGGCCGTCGATCCTGATGCGGACTGGCTGGGCGATCTGCGTGTCCCGGTCAATAGTGACCAACGTCGCGGAATCGAATGACGAAAATGCCTGCGCGGCAACCCGATCAGTGGGCTTACCGGCTTCGCCGAGCCGCTTGTCTCCGCGCCGCACCTGTTCGACACGCACGCCGGGACATTCGGCGACGGTGACACCGGCTCGGCCGGTGGCGGGCGCCGAACCATCGTGGAGGCCGCGCAGCCGCCGCAATGGAGTGAACCGCCAGATCTCGTCACGATGCCCGGGAACCTCGAAAGCGTCGACGTCGAAAGAAGAGAACAGCTCGCCCTTGTTGAGTGCGACCGTCATCCGACCGCACCCTCCATTTGCAACTCGATCAGCCGGTTGAGCTCCAAGGCGTATTCCATGGGCAGCTCTTTGGCAATCGGCTCGACGAAGCCGCGCACCACCATGGCCATCGCCTCGTCCTCGGTCAGTCCGCGGCTCATCAAATAGAACAGCTGGTTCTCGCTGACCTTGGACACGGTGGCCTCGTGGCCCATCGTGACGTCATCTTCTCGGATGTCGACGTAGGGATAGGTGTCGCTGCGGCTGATCGTATCGACCAGCAGTGCATCGCATTTCACGCTGGAACGCGAGCCGTGCGCACCTTTGTTGACCTGGACCAGGCCTCGGTAAGAGGTGCGGCCCCCGCCGCGGGCCACCGACTTGGACACGATGTTGCTCGACGTGTTCGGTGCCAGGTGCAGCATCTTGGCGCCGGCGTCCTGGTGCTGACCCTCCCCGGCGAACGCCAGCGAGAGCACCTCGCCCCTGGCGTGCTCGCCGGTCATCCACACCGCCGGGTATTTCATCGTGACCTTGGAGCCGATGTTTCCGTCGATCCACTCCATGGTGGCGCCGGCTTCGGCCCGGGCCCGCTTGGTGACCAGGTTGTAGACGTTGTTCGACCAGTTCTGGATCGTGGTGTAACGCACGCGGGCGTGCGGTTTGACGATGATCTCCACCACCGCGGAGTGCAGGGAGTCCGACTTGTAGATAGGAGCAGTGCAGTTGTGCACCGCAAAGCCATACGCGAGATAGCTGTCAGGCTCTTCGACATCGAGGTTGTACACCGGCTCGTGCGCCTCGCGCACCCCTCGCTTCTTGATCGGCACGGCGAAGTAATCCCCGCAATCGCGGGCCTGCTTCGGTCCATGGCCGCCCTCGTTCCACTGGACCTGGTAGATGTCCTTGCGAACGATGTTGCGGCCCATGATCACGCCGGGGCCACCGGGCCGACGCAGTTCGACGGTCGCGTAGTGGCCCAGCTGCGCAAGGATCGACTGCAGCTGGAACGCCCAGACCCGCGACGTGGTGTGTACGCGCTTCCACAGCGCACCGCCGCGGCGGGTGACGTTGCCGTCGCCGTTGACATAGGCCTCGACCAGCTCCCGCAAAAACGTCTCGTCTTGGCGCATCAAGAGATCCGACAGTTTCTTGTTCGACGATCCGATGCCGACGTTGTCGCGCATCGCGACATAGCCCGCCTTCGTGTAGACGGTGACGCGCGCCGAATGCTTGTGCTCCTCGATCAATACAGAACCCGACTTGTCGTACAGCGACTTGCACGCTTGACGTACATCCTCGACCTTCTCGAACTCATCGCTGTGGAACGAGAAGATCAGCGACTCACAGCCATTCGTGAGACAGGCATGACCCTCGGCGAGGTAGTAGCCCGCAAGCCGCGCGAACTCGAGCGGCAGAACCGTCTTGTGCGGGACAGGCTTCGGTTTCGGATAGACCAGGAAGTCGCCCTCGGCGACTTCCTTCGCCGGGATCCAGCGCGGCTCCGCCTCCCGCAGTTTGGCAGAATTCACCTCGGGCTGCCACCCGTTGCGGGGCTTACGCGCTACCAGCACTTCATCGCGCGGTATGACTAGCAGCGGGTGCTCGGCGGTGACCGAGAACCTGTTGGCAGGCGACATAGGCGTGAAGGTGAACAGCTCGCCGTTGAGGTCGCGCATTTGCACAGCGTTCACGCGGTGCGGCCGCCCGTCGTGGCCACTGACGTAGTCACCGACGCGGATCGATTCGATGGGTCGCAAGTCGCCGTCGGCGGTCGTGACGAGCTCGCCGGCCGGCAGGCAGCCCTCGACATAGTGCACGTAGGCCCCTTCGTCGGCGATGATGAGCGTCCGCTCGAACTGGCCCATGTTCTCGGTGTTGATCCGGAAGTAGGCCTGCAGCGGGATGTCGACGTGCACACCGGGCGGGACGTAGATGAAACTGTTGTGTGCCACGATTCCATTGGCCACGAAGTTTTCAAGTCCGACGACCTGGATGTCGTAGGTCGGCTTCTCGCCCACCAGTGCCTTGCTCTTCAAACGGGCGAAGCCGACCGTATCAGTGGATAGTGACGAGAAATTCAGTCCAGTGGCGGCGCAGTACCGCTTACCTCTTCCCTTGCCCGCCGGCTTTCCGCGCTTGTTGGGGGAACGGGTACCAACCCGGTCGAGGCTGCCCTGAATCCGAAGCCGCCAGTTTGTGCTCGTCACGGTGTGGCCATCTTTGAACGTCGCGGTGCGCGACCGCTCGACCAGTTTTCCGTCGGCGTACAGACCACATCCGATCGCCAACAGCCTGATGTCCTCCAGCAGCTCACGGTTAGCAAGCTCGATCGACATTGTGGCACCGTTTTTTTCGGTCCAACCATCAGCGTCGACAAGTCCACCGATGAGGGCGAGCTGATGCTCATGCGGCAAGCTGTGCACCCAAGCAGGGACCCGTTTGGTTTTCGCGTGCCCGACGAATCCAAGTTCTTCAAGCCATGTCCCGAAGGCTTTGGAACTCACGATGAATCCACAACCCACCGGTGTGACATTCGTGCCGAACTTTTCGCTCAGTACCCGAATGGCAGTGTGGTACACCGGATCGTCGGATGGGATCGAGAATGAGACTTGCCGCATGTGGTCATGTGGCGCAGCGGTGTGGCCATCGCCCAGCCATAACCCGAAGAGCCAAAGCAGATCGATACTGCTCTGGTGTGGAAAATCGAGACGCTGCCGAGAATGATTCTTGATGTAGGTTTCGGGCTCGGGGAAGAAAACGGTTCCACCGTCATCGGGCAGAACGCGAGCGATCGCGATCGGCTCACCGGGTGCGATGTCGTCCAAGGGCGCCCACACAGACGTCCAACGCGTTCGCTTGCCCTCTCGCACTCGCCGTGCCACCAGGAATTGATGGTTCCCAGTCGCTTCGAGAGTTCGACCCCCAACCTGCATTTCATAGACAGGCTTAGTGCCGCTCGCGACCTTTGCCAACACCTTGCCCCGCTCAAGTTCACGCGCAACGTTGAGGCCGAACACTTCATCACCGACTTGGATGTCGGCAATACTCACCAAGCCCTTGCCCTTGACGTTGATACGCGCGTCGGCTGTCAGGCACCCGCCACTCCACACTGCGGTGTTCAACGCAGAAAACTTGTTATCGCCCGCAGGAATGACCGTGCCGAAATATTCTCGGAAGATATCTGGGTGCTCCCGCAAACCGGTATCGGTGTCCAAGAATATGACTCCCTGGGCCTCTAAATCCTCTCTGATCTGGTGGTAGACAACCTCGCTTTCGTACTGGGCCGCTACTCCGGCAACCAGTCTTTGCTTCTCGGCTTCGGGGATTCCCAGCCGGTCGTAGGTATTCCGGATATCCTCCGGCAGGTCATCCCACGTCGCGGCCTGCTTCTCGGTGGAGCGCACGAAGTATTTGATGTTGTCGAAGTCGATGCCCCCGAGGTCGGAGCCCCACGTGGGCATCGGTTTGCGCTCGAAGATACGCAGCGCCTTCAGCCGGTTCTCCAGCATCCACTCCGGCTCGTTCTTCTTGGCCGAGATGTCACGGACCACCGCCTCGGACAAACCGCGTTGCGCGCTGGCGCCGGCCACGTCGGAGTCGGCCCAGCCGTAGCTGTAGCGGCCCAGCGACGCGATCGCCTCGTCCTGCGACAGGGCCTGCCTGGCCAACCGCTCGGCCGGCGTGATCTCGGGGGTAGTCGTCATGACGACGCTCCTTGCTTGCTCGTGGTGGCTTCGACTCCGGCTGGGCGTCGAAGTGCGGGTGTCGTGGCGGTCAGCGGGACGTGCGTGGTACAGGCGCAGTCGCCGTTGACGATCGTTGCCAAGCGCTGCACATGGGTTCCGAGGACGTCGGACATCGCCTGCAGCTCGGTTTCGCACAGCTCCGGGAATTCCTCGGCCACATGAGAAACCGGGCAATGATGCTGGCAGATCTGCACACCGTCAATCCAACCGTGTACCCGCGTGGTAGTGGCGACGTAGCCGGCCTTGGTCAGTGCCGCCGCGACCCGGTCGGCCTTGACTTCCACGTCGGCGGCGGACTCGGCTGCACCGGCCAGGATCGCGTCGATGCGCTGACGGGCGAACCTGCGGACCGCCTCTTCCCCCCCGATTTCCCGCAGTTGGCGCATCGCCGCCGACGCCAGGTCGTCGTAGCTGTGCTCCAGCTTGCCGCGACCGGTGGCGGTCAACCGGTAGCGCTTCGCCGGACGACCCCGTCCCGCCTGCTGCCATGCCGCCGCCGGAACGGCTTCCGCCTCACCGGCCTCGATCAGCGCGTCCAGATGACGGCGCACGCCCGCGGCGGACAGGCCTAAGCGATCACCGATCTGCCCGGCGGTGATCGATCCGGACTCCAGCAACAACCGCACGACCGCGCGTCGGGTGTGGCCGTCGTGCGTCGACACCGCGGCGGCCGCTTCGCCGCCCACAACATCGGGCCGGAATTTCACAACACCAGTGTGACGCAATTACGCCTGCGGGTCCAGCCGGTAATCGGCCGGTGTCCCCCGGGTGCCGGTTACGCTGCGTTGATGGCCGCCCGCCACCACACGCTCAGTTCGTCGATTGCCCGCTGGCACGGCGACGAACAAGCCGTTGGATCGCCACTCACCGAGGGCGAGCTGGTCGCGGTTCGCCGCACTCGGCTGTTCGGCGCGACCGGCACAGTGGTGATGGCGATCGGCGCTTTGGGCGCCGGGGCGCGCCCGGTGGTCCAGGACCCCACGTTCGGGGTGCGGCTGCTCAACCTGCCGTCGCGGCTGCAGACGGTGTCGTTGACGATGACCACCACCGGCGCGGTGATGATGGCGCTTGCCTGGCTGATGCTGGGCAGGTTCGCGCTGGGCGAGCGGCGCATGTCGCGCGGTGTGCTGGACCGCACGCTGCTGTTGTGGGCGATCCCACTGCTGGTGGCCCCGCCGATGTACAGCAAGGACGTCTACTCCTACCTCGCCCAGAGCCAGATCTCCCGGGACGGCCTCAACCCCTACCGGGTCGGTCCGGCCCCTGGGCTGGGGCTCGGCCACGTGTTCACGCTGTCGGTGCCCAGCCTGTGGCGCGAGACCCCGGCGCCGTATGGGCCGCTGTTCCTGTGGGTCGGCCGCGGGATCTCGGCGCTGACCGGAGAGAACGTTGTCGCCGCGGTGTTGTTCCATCGGTTGGTGGTGCTGGCCGGCGTGGGCCTGATTGTGTGGGCGACGCCACGACTGGCCCGGCGCTGCGGAGTGGCCGAGGTCAGCGCACTCTGGCTCGGCGCCGCCAATCCGCTGCTGATGATGCATCTGGTTGCCGGCATCCACAACGAGGCGTTGATGCTCGGTCTGATGCTGACCGGCACCGAATTCGCACTACGCGGGGTGGATGCCCGACGACCACTGGTACCCCCGGCGGGCCGGCGGCACGACTGGCGGAGCTGGGCGCCGCTGGGCCGACTGCTGAGCGGCGCGGTGCTGATCACGTTGTCCTCGCAGGTCAAGCTGCCGTCGCTGCTCGCGTTGGGATTCGTCGCAATGGCCCTGGCCTGGCGCTGGGGCAGCAGTGTGCGCGCGTTCCTGCTGGCCGGCGGACTGATGGCCGGGCTGGCGTTGGCGGTGATGGGGATCGTGGGCTCGGCCAGTCGGCTCGGCTTCGGGTGGATCTACACCCTGGGCACCGCCAACGTGGTACGCAGCTGGATGTCGCCGCCGACACTGCTGGCGCTGGGCACCGGCCAGGTGGGCATTCTGCTGGGCCTGGGCGATCACACGACAGCGGTGCTGTCCCTGACCCGCGGCATCGGTGTGCTGATCATCGCGGTGATGGTCGCCTGGCTGCTGCTGCTGGTGTTCCGCGGCCAGCTGCACCCCGTCGGGGGGCTCGGCGTCGCGCTGGGCGTCACAGTACTGCTGTTCCCGGTGGTGCAGCCCTGGTATCTGCTGTGGGCAATCATCCCGCTGGCCGCCTGGGCCACCCGCCCGGGCTTCCGGATCGCAGCGATCGCGGTGACGATCATCGTCGGCGTTTTCGGTCCGACCGCCAACGGCGACCGCTTCGCGGTGTTCCAGATCATCGACGCCACCCTGGCGAGCACGTGCATTGTGCTGCTGCTGATCGGGCTGACCTACACTCGCCTGCCCTGGCGACGACCGCCCGGCACCGAGGGAGATTCGATCTGCGCCTCGGTGCCACCGGATGTGGTGAGCGCCACCGCGACCCACCGGCTGCGCACCGTGCCAGGCGCTTACGCTGAATTCCCGTGAGCGCCGCCTCGAACCCTCCGGTACGGCTGCGTGGGGTGTGCAAGCGGTACGGGTCGGGCTCCTCGGCGGTGACGGCCGTAGCCAATCTCGATCTCGACGTGCAGACCGCCGAGGTGTTTGCCGTGCTGGGACCCAATGGTGCCGGCAAAACGACGACGGTCGAGATGTGTGAAGGCTTCGTCCGGCCCGATGCCGGCACCATCGAGGTACTCGGGCTGGATCCCATCGCCGACAATGCCCGGCTGCGGGAGCGCATCGGGGTGATGTTGCAGGGCGGCGGCGGTTACCCCGCTGCCCGCGCCGACGAGATGCTCAACCTGGTCGCCGCCTACGCCGCCAACCCGCTCGATCCCGACTGGCTGCTGACCACCTTGGGCCTCACCGATGTGGCACGCACCACCTATCGGCGGCTGTCCGGCGGACAGCAACAGCGGCTGGCGCTGGCGTGCGCCCTGGTCGGCCGCCCCGAGCTGGTGTTCCTCGACGAGCCCACCGCCGGGATGGACGCCCAGGCCCGGCTGCTGGTATGGGAGTTGATCGGCGCGCTGCGCCGCGATGGTGTGACGGTGGTGCTGACCACCCACCAGCTCAACGAGGCCGAGGAACTTGCCGACCGGTTGGTCATCATCGACCACGGGGTCACGGTGGCCGCCGGCACGCCGGCAGAGCTGATGCGCACCGGCGCCAAAGACCAGCTGCGCTTCAGTGCCCCGCCCCGGCTTGACCTGTCGCTGCTGCTCAAGGCGCTCCCGGAGGCTTATCGGGCCAGCGAGACGGCCCCGGGCGAGTACCTGGTGGAAGGCCCGGTGGACCCGCAGTTACTGGCGACGGTGACGGCCTGGTGCGCCCAGATCGACGTGCTGGCAACCGACATGCGGGTCGAACATCGCAGCCTCGAGGACGTGTTTTTGGATCTCACCGGGCGGGAGTTGCGGTCATGAGCCGAGCGGTGTTCCCGGCGGGCACGTTCAAACCCGACCCGCGGCCGAACAGGGTGTGGCGGATGCTGGCCGCTCAGTCGGCGCTGGAGCTCAAACTGCTGCTGCGCAACGGCGAACAGCTGCTGCTGACCATGTTCATCCCGATCACGCTGCTGGTCGGGCTGACGCTGCTGCCGCTCGGGTCCTTCGGCGATAACCGCGCCGCCACGTTCGCCCCGGCCATTATGGCGCTGGCGGTGATATCCACCGCATTCACCGGACAGGCCATCGCCGTGGCGTTCGACCGCCGCTATGGAGCCCTCAAACGGCTGGGTGCCACCGCGTTGCCGGTGTGGGGCATCATCGCAGGCAAGTCGCTGGCGGTGGTGGCGGTAGTTTTCCTACAGGCAATCATTGTGGGCGCCATCGGTTTCGTGCTGGGCTGGCGCCCAGGCGTGGTCGCACTGACGTGGGGCGCCGGCGTCATCGCGCTGGGCACGGCGGCTTTCGCCGCGTTGGGCCTGCTGCTGGGCGGCACGCTGCGCGCCGAGATCGTGCTGGCGATCGCCAACCTGCTGTGGTTCGTGTTCGCCGGCTTCGGCGCACTGAGCCTGCGGACCCACATGATCCCCACCACGGTTCGATGGGCCGCCCGGCTGACTCCGTCCGGCGCACTGACCGAGGCGCTGTCGCAAGCGATGACGGTGTCAGCCGACTGGTTCGGCGTCGCGGTGCTCGCCGGGTGGGGTGCGCTGGGCGCGGTGGCCGCGCTGCGCTGGTTTCGCTTCACCTGAGCCGAGCCCCGTTCAACCCCAGCGTGACGCCGGCGTCACTCTCGACCTCCATCGCCACCCCAGCGTCACGCTCGCAACCGCTATAGCGTCGGCTTCCCGGCCACGACGCCATCTACGACAGGGCGTAGTTGACCGTGCCTTACGATCGGGCGGTGCTCACTGGACGGTTCCTGCGGCGGCTGGTGGACCTGCTGCCGGTGCCCGGTGTGCGAGCCCAGCGCATCATCGGCGCGATCGTCGTGGTGACCCAGGGCGGGATCGCCGTCACCGGCGCGGTCGTCCGCGTCACCGCGTCGGGACTGGGCTGCCCGACCTGGCCGCAATGCTTCCCGGGCAGCTTCACCCCGGTGACGGTCGCCGAGGTGCCGCTCATCCACCAGGCCGTCGAGTTCGGCAACCGATTGATCACGGTCGCCGTGGTCATTGCCGCCGCGGCAGCGGTGCTCGCCGTCACCCGGGCCCGGCGCCGCACGGAAGTCCTGGTCTACGCCTGGCTGATGCCCGCCTCGACCGTGCTGCAGGCGGTGATCGGCGGGATCACCGTGCGCACCGGGCTGCTGTGGTGGACGGTGGCCATCCACCTGCTGACGTCGATGACGATGGTGTGGCTTGCGGTGCTGCTCTACGTCAAGATCGGCGAACCCGACAACGGCGTCATCCGCGACCTGGTGGCCGCCCCGCTGCGCCGCCTCACGCTGCTGAGCGCGCTGACACTGGCTGCGGTGCTGGTGACCGGGACACTGGTCACCGCCGCGGGCCCGCACGCCGGAGACACCAGCCCGGTGCGGACGGTGCCGCGATTGACGATCGAGATCACCACGCTGGCGCACCTGCACTCGTCGCTGATGGCGACCTACCTGGCGCTACTGGTCGGGCTCGGGTTCGGGCTGCTGGCCGTGGCGGCCCCCAGGCCGGTGCTGCTGAGACTGGCCGTGCTGGTCGTGCTGGTGGCCGGGCAGGGTGTGGTCGGCACCGTCCAGTTCTTCACCGGGGTTCCTCCGGCCCTGGTGGCCGTGCACGTGGGCGGTGCGGTCCTGTGCACCGCGGCCACGGCAGCGCTATGGGCGTCGATGCGAGAACGGACCGAACCCCAGCCGCTCCAAAGCTGATTCGACGCACACCGCGAATTGCCGTTCGGCGATCTCGCGCGACGCGGCATCGAGCTGCCCCCAGCCCAGTATCGGCGCCACCAGGTCCAGCCCGACCAACCGCGCATCATCGGTGACGTCGGCGCGGGCATACAGCAGCCGATCGACCCCAAAGCCGAGGCGCTCGGCGGCGGCACGCAGGGCGGCCCGACCGATGTCCCATAGTTGGAAGTCGGGTTCCACCGATGTCTGCGGGGTGAACGCGTGCGACTGCGCACCACCGAGGAACACCAGTGCCGTCGTCGCATCCGCCGTGGCCGCAGTGGTCGGCACCCCGGCCTGCTGCAGGTCCAACAGGTAGCGGCGGTCGGTGTTCCACGCGAGGACGTCGGCAGTGTTGAGCAGGTGGCGCACCCGTTTGGTCCAGGCCAAGAACTGGCCTGACCGGTCGGCACCGGCCGCGCGCACGATCACCAGATCCGCGCGCAAGGTGGCCAGGTCGTCCCATGCCAGCCAGTGCGCGGGCAACCCGCGCCGGCGCAACGCGGCGAGTAGTCCCGCGTCGTCGGCGGGCGCCGCGCCGGATTGCCCGGCCAGCACGATCCGCGGATGACGAATGTCGGGCCGGGCCAGCGTCATGGGCACCCCACGGGATGATAGTCGCCATGCATGCCGTCGTAGTCGCCGAAACCGGTGGCCCCGAAGTCCTGCGCTACGTGGAGCTGCCGCGGCCGGCTCCGGCCGCGGGGCAGGTGCTGATCCGGGCCGAAGCGATCGGGGTCAATTTCATCGATACCTATTTCCGCTCCGGCCAGTACCCGCGCGACCTGCCGTTCGTCATGGGCATCGAAGTGGCCGGCACGGTGAGCGCCGTCGGCGAGGGCGTGACCGGGCTACACCCCGACGACCGGGTGGTGACCGGGGCGGCGTCGGGGGCCTATGCCGAATTCTGCACGGCGCCGGCAGAGTTGGTTGCCCGGTTGCCGGCGGGAGTGGATTTCGAAGTGGCGGCGGCGGCGCTGCTGAAGGGGATCACCGCCCAGTACCTGCTCAAGTCGGTTTATCCGGTGCAGGCCGGGGACACAGTGCTGGTGCACGCCGGAGCCGGCGGGGTGGGCCTGATCCTGACCCAGTGGGCCACCAGCCTGGGCGCGCGGGTGATCACGACGGTATCCACGCCGGCCAAAGCCGAGCTGTCCCGGCAGGCCGGCGCGACCGAGGTGCTGGACTATCCCGGCGAGGACCCCGCGGATTTCGGCCGACGCATCCGCGACGTGACCGGGGGCGCCGGGGTGGCCGCGGTCTACGACGGCGTGGGCGCCAGCACCTTCGACGCCAGCCTGGCCAGCCTCGCCGTGCGGGGCACGCTGGCGTTGTTCGGCGCGGCCAGCGGACCGGTTCCGCCGGTGGACCCGCAGCGACTCAACGCCGCCGGCTCGGTGTACTTGACCCGGCCCTCGGTGGTGCACTTCACGCGCACCGCCCAGGAGTTCGCGTGGCGGGCCGGGGAAGTGTTCGACGAGATCGAAGGCGGTTCGATCAACGTGACGGTGAGCGCGCGCTATCAGCTGTCCGACGCCGCGCAGGCCCACCGCGACCTGCAGGGACGCAAAACCGTCGGCTCGATCGTGCTGGTGCCGTAACGCTCACCACTGCTCCGCCGCCTCGAGCCGCCGGCGTGTCGTCGGCCGCTCAGCCGACAGTGTCGGTGCCCCCGCCTAACATCCGGGCCATGGGTGCGCCCGCCGCCGAGCAGCTGAGCCTGCCCGGCGTCGACCGCGCCGAACGCGCCGACGACCTGCCGCTGGCCGAGACCACCTTCGTCGTCGTCGACCTGGAAACCACCGGCGGGCGCACGACCGCGATGGGTGAAACCCCCGCCGACGCCATCACAGAAATCGGTGCGGTCAAGGTACGCGGCGGGCTGGTGTTGGGCGAGTTCGCGACGCTGGTGGATCCCCAGCGCAGCATCCCGCCACAGATCGTGCGACTCACCGGCATCACCACCGCCATGGTGTGCCATGCCCCCACCATCGGGGTGGTACTGCCGATGTTCCTGGAATTCGCCCGGGGCGCCGTGTTGGTGGCCCATAACGCCTCGTTCGATATCGGGTTCCTCCGAGCGGCGGCCCAGCAGTGCGCAATCACCTGGCCCCGCCCGCCGGTGCTGTGCACGGTCCGGCTGGCCCGCCGTGTACTCAGCCGCGACGAAGCCCCGAGTGTGCGGCTGGCCGCGCTCGCCCGGCTGTTCGCCCTCGCCAACGAGCCCAGCCACCGGGCGCTCGATGATGCCCGCGCCACCGTCGATGTGCTGCACGCGCTGATCGAACGGGTCGGCAACCAGGGCATCCACACCTATGCGGATTTGCGCTCGTATCTGCCCGGAGTCTCGCCGGCCCAGCGCCGTAAGCGCGTGCTGGCCGAGCGGCTCCCCCGCCGGCCCGGTGTGTACCTGTTCCGCGGGCCGGCCGGTGAGGTGCTCTACGTGGGCACCGCGACCGATTTGCGCCGCAGAGCCGCGCAGTACTTCAACGGCAGCGACCCGCGACCCCGCACCAATGAGATGGTCGCGCTGGCCGAGACCATCGACCACGTCGAGTGCGCGCACGCACTCGAAGCTGGCGTGCGCGAACTGCGACTGTTGGCCGCGCACGCTCCGCCGTACAACCGCCGGTCGAGGTTTCCGCAGCGGTGGTGGTGGGTGGTGTTGACCGACGAAGCGTTCCCGCGGTTCTCGGTGCTGCGCGCGCCGCGGCACCAGCGTGCGCTCGGACCGTTTCGCTCCCGGGCCGACGCCGCTGACACCGCGGCGTTGCTCGCCCGGTTCACCGGGGTGCGGACCTGCACCACCCGGCTCGCCCGGTCAGCTGTGCACGGGCCGGCCTGCCCGCCACGCGAAATTTCGCCGTGTCCGGCGGAGCGCGGTGTGACGGCCGCCCGGTATGCCGCGACGGCCCGGCAAGCGGCCGCGTTGATCGATGGCACCGACGACAGCGCGCTGGCCGCCGCGGTCCAGCAGATCACCGAGCTGGCGCAGCGGCAGCGCTACGAGACCGCCGCACGGCTGCGCGACCGCACCGCGGCCGCGGTCGACATGCTCTGGCGGTCCCAGCGCCTGCGGGCGCTGGCCGCGCTGCCCGAGCTGGTGGCCGCCGCGCCGGACGGACGCGGCGGCTGGCAGCTCGCCGTCGTGCGGCACGGCCGGCTCGCCGCGGCCGGTAGCGCCGGCCGCGGCGTTCCGCCGATGCCCGTCGTCGATGCCCTGCGGGCGGGGGCACAAGTAGTCCTGCCGGAGGCCGCACCGCTGGGCGGGGCGTTGGTCGAGGAGACCGCGCTGATCGCCCGCTGGCTCGCGACCCCGGGCGTACGCGTCGTGCGCTGTGCCGAGACTGACGACGGCGCGGGCTGGGTATCGCCGCTGCGCGGCGCCGGCCGGTGGGCGGCGTGGGCCGGGGCGGCACGCTCGGCGCGGAGGGCCGCCGAGCAGGTGCCGGGGCCGTCGGCGGACGGCTCAGAGCTGTTGACCGAACCGCACCCACCTCGCGAGCAGCTGTTCGGCCGCACCGCTGTCGATCGCGTCGGCGGCGCGGCGCAGACCGTCTTCCCACGCCGGCAGCCATTCGGCGCGGCTGGATAACCCCGCATGGGCTACCAGCGCGCCGGCGGCGTTGAGCACCACGGCGTCGCGGACCGGCCCCGTCGCCCCGGCCAGCACCGACCGCGCCGCCGCCGCGTTGCTCGCCGCGTCGCCGCCCAACAGGTCCTCGAGACCGGCCCGGGCGAACCCGAACCCGGCGGGATCGAACGTCAGCCTGTCCACCGTGCCGGCCTGCACCCGCCAGATCGTGCTGGTCGTGGTGGTGGTCAGCTCGTCGAGCCCGTCGTCACCGTGCACCACCAAGACACTGGAGCGCCGGGCGGCGAACGCTTCGGCCATCACCTCGGCCAGCTCGGGAAACGCGCAGCCGACCAGGCCAGCCCGCGGCTCCCCGGGATTGGTCAGCGGCCCGAGAAGATTGAACACGGTCGCTACACCGATCTCGCGCCGCACCGCTGCGGCGTGCCGGTACGAGGGATGAAACCGCGGCGCGAAGCAGAATCCGATCCCGACCTCGGCAACGCTGCGTGCCACTTGGTCGGGTTCCAGGTCGATGCGCACTCCGAGCGCCTCGAGCACATCGGCGGCGCCGGCCAGCGACGATGCTGCCCGGTTGCCGTGCTTGACCACCGGCACGCCGGCGGCGGCCACCACGATCGCCGCCATCGTGGACAGGTTGACGGTGTTGAGCCCGTCACCGCCGGTGCCCACCACGTCCGCGGTGTCGGCGCCGATCACCTCGGCAGGCAGCCGGCGTGCGTGCCGCAGCATCGTCTCGGCCAGCTCGCCGACCTCCGCCGCGGTGGGGACCTTCATCGTCAATGCCACCGCGAAAGCCGCGATCTGGGCCGGTGTCGCGACCCCGGTCATGATCTGCTCCATGGCCCAGCCGGCTTGTCCGCGCGCCAGGTTCCGCCCGGCCGTCAGGTCCGCCAGCACCCGCGGCCAGGTCGGTGTCGCAGGGGTCCGATCGGCGGGGGCGGCCGGTGAGTTCGCCATCCGCTGATGGTCCCACGGCCGCTACCCGGGTGTCCCCACCTGCCAAATACCGCCCCGGCTGGAGTTCGACAACTACAAAGCGTCATACTTAGTGGCGTGACGAGCGCCGTAGGGTCTTCGGGTACTGCTATCACCTCGCGAGTGCACTCGCTCAACCGGCCCAACATGGTCAGCGTCGGTACCATCGTCTGGCTGTCCAGCGAACTCATGTTCTTCGCCGGGCTGTTCGCGATGTACTTCACTGCGCGGGCTCTGGCCGGCGGCGACTGGCCACCCGAACCCACCCATCTGAACCTGTACCAAGCTGTCCCGGTGACGCTGGTGCTGATCGCGTCGTCGTTTACCTGCCAGATGGGAGTGTTCGCCGCGGAGCGCGGCGATGTGTTCGGGCTGCGCCGCTGGTACGCCCTGACTTTTGCCATGGGCTTGTTCTTCATCATCGGACAGCTCTACGAGTACCACCACCTGATCGATCACGGGACCACGATCCCGGGCAGCGCCTACGGCACGGTGTTCTATCTGACCACCGGCTTTCACGGACTCCACGTCACGGGCGGATTGATCGCGTTCATCTTCCTGATCGTGCGCACCACGATGAGCAAGTTCACCCCCGCGCAAGCGACCGCGTCGATCGTGGTCTCCTACTACTGGCACTTCGTCGACATCGTCTGGATCGCGCTGTTCGCCACGATCTATTTCATCCGATGACCCCCCGCCCGACGAACAGGAGCGTTCGGTTGAAGACTCGGTTAATGACTCGGTGGTTGCCCACCAGCGGCGTTGCCCGGCGGCGGCTGCGCCGGCGGTTGTCGGCGGGATTGCTGCTGTCGGCGGGGCTGGGCATAGCCGGTGGGCTGGCGGCCGTGCTGACCCCGGCCCCGCAGGTGGCGGTCGCCGACCAGTCGTCGTCGGCGCTGTTGCGCACCGGCAAAGAGTTGTTCGACACCGCTTGCGTGACCTGTCACGGCGCCAACCTGCAGGGTGTGCACGACCGCGGCCCGAGCCTGATCGGCGTCGGAGAGGCGGCCGTCTACTTCCAGGTGTCCACCGGCCGGATGCCCGCCATGGACGGCGAGGCGCAAGCTCCCTCGAAACCTCCGGTTTTCGACGCGGCACAGATCGACGCACTGGGCGCCTACGTACAAGCCTTCGGGGGCGGCCCCACCCTGGTCCGCAACCCCGACGGCAGCCTCGCCCAGAAATCCTTGCGCGGCAACGACGTAGGCCGCGGCGGCGATCTGTTCCGACTCAACTGCTCGTCGTGTCACAACTTCACCGGCAAGGGTGGGGCGCTGTCCTCGGGTGCCTACGCACCGAAGCTCGGCGGTGCCGAGGAGCAGCAGATTCTCACCGCGATGCTGACCGGTCCGGAAAACATGCCGAAGTTCTCCAACCGGCAGATCTCCCTGGAGGAGAAGAAAGACATCATTGCCTACGTGAAAACCGTGACCGAGGAACGTCAGCCGGGGGGCTACGGGCTGGGCGGCTTCGGACCCGCCTCCGAGGGCATGGTCATCTGGATCATCGGAATGGTCGCCGTTATCGGCGTGGCGTTGTGGATTGGGGCACGAGCGTGAACGACGGGGCACACAGGGGCGATGCACCTACCGAGACCGAGCTCAACGCGATGTCACGCGAGGAGTTGGTGGCCCTCGGCGGTCGGCTCGACGGCGTCGAGACCGTCTTCAAAGAGCCCCGCTGGCAGGTCGAAGGCACCAGAGCCGAAGCACGCGCCGAACGCCGGGTCGCGACGTGGTTTTTGCTGGGCGGCGGTTTCGGGCTGGCGCTGTTGCTCGTTTTCGTGTTCTGGCCCTGGGAGTACAAGCCGACCGGCGCCAAAGGCAGCATCATGTATTCGCTGACCACCCCGCTCTACGGGCTCACCTTCGGATTGTCCATCCTGTGCATCGCCGTAGGCGCAGTGCTGTTCCAGAAAAAGTTCCTTCCGGAAGAGATTTCGATCCAGGAACGCCACGACGGCGCCGGCTCCGGCTCCCCTGAGATAGACCGCAAGACTGCCGTGGCCAACCTGACGGATGCCTTCGAAGGCTCGACATTGCGGCGCCGCAAGATCATCGGGGCTTCGCTGGGCCTGGCCCTGGGAACGTTCGGCCTCGGCACGCTAGTCGCGTTTATCGGGGGACTTATCAAAAATCCGTGGAAACCGGTGGTGCAGACCTCCAAGGGCAAGACGGCTGTGCTGTGGACCTCGGGTTGGACACCGCGCTACGAAGGCGAAACGATCTATCTGGCGCGTGCCACCGGATCACACGTGGGGGCCCCGTTGATCAAAATGCGCCCGGAAGACATCGACGCCGGCGGGATGGAGACCGTGTTTCCCTGGCGGGAGTCCGACGGCGACGGCACCACCGAGGAATCCCGGCAAAAGCATCGGGAAATCATGCAAGGTGTGCGTAACCCGGTCATGCTCATCCGCATTCGGCCCAACGACATGCACCGCGTAGTCAAGCGCAAGGGCCAGGAGAGCTTCAACTTCGGTGATCTGTTCGCCTACACCAAGGTGTGTTCGCATTTGGGCTGCCCGCCATCGCTTTTCGAACAGCAGTCTTACCGAATCCTGTGCCCGTGCCACCAATCGCAATTTGACGCGTTGGTCTACGCCAAGCCTATCTTTGGCCCGGCCGCACGAGCATTGGCCCAGCTGCCGATCACCATCGACAGCGAAGGGTATCTGGTCGCCAACGGTAACTTCATCGAACCTGTCGGACCGGCATTCTGGGAGCGCACGTCATGAGTCTGCACATCGGCGATATCCTGGCTCGCCAAGCACACGACATCGACATCCGCTATCACCCTGCGGCAGCCGTGCGGCGACAACTCAACAAGGTCTTCCCGACCCACTGGTCGTTTCTGCTCGGCGAGATCGCGCTGTACAGCTTCGTCGTGCTGCTGATCACCGGTGTGTATTTGACCCTGTTCTTCGATCCGTCGATGAACGAGGTCACTTACAACGGCGCCTACCAGCCGTTACGCGGTGTGGAGATGTCGAAGGCCTATCAATCGGCGCTCGACATCTCGTTCGAGGTGCGCGGCGGCCTGTTCGTGCGCCAAGTCCACCACTGGGCGGCGCTGATGTTCGCCGCCGCGATCATGGTCCACTTGGCGCGAATCTTCTTCACCGGCGCGTTCCGCCGGCCCCGTGAGGCCAATTGGGTCATCGGCTCCATCCTGCTGATACTGGCGATGTTCGAGGGCTACTTCGGCTACTCGCTGCCCGACGACCTGCTGTCGGGGATCGGGCTGCGCGCGGCGCTGTCGTCGATCACTTTGGGAATGCCGGTGATCGGGACCTGGCTGCACTGGGCGCTGTTCGGCGGCGATTTCCCCTGCGGGGGCGTGGGATATACCTGCGACACCGCGGGTTACATCGTGCCGCGCATGTACTCGCTGCACATCTTGCTGATACCGGGGATCATCCTGGCGCTCATCGGGGTGCATCTGGCGCTGGTATGGTTCCAGAAACACACCCAGTTCCCCGGACCGGGCCGCACCGAGCACAACGTGGTCGGCGTGCGGGTGATGCCGGTGTTCGCCGTGAAGTCCGGCGCCTTCTTCGCGCTGACCACCGCGATTCTGGGCCTGATGGGTGGCCTGCTGCAGATCAACCCGATCTGGAACTTGGGGCCGTACAAGCCGTCCCAGGTCTCGGCGGGCTCACAGCCGGACTTTTACATGATGTGGACCGAGGGCCTGGCTCGCATCTGGCCGGATTGGGAGTTCTACCCGGGCCATCACACGATTCCCGCCCCGGTCTGGGTGGCGCTGATCATGGGACTGGTCTTCGTTCTGCTGATCGTCTATCCGTTCCTGGAGAAGCGATTCAGCGGCGACTCCGCCCACCACAACCTACTGCAGCGGCCGCGTGACGTCCCGGTGCGCACAGCAATCGGTGCGATGGCGATCGGGTTCTACATGGTGCTCACGCTGTCGGCAATGAACGACATCATCGCCTACAAATTCCACATCTCGCTCAACGCGACCACCTGGATCGGGCGCATCGGCATGGTGGTGGTGCCGCCGATCGTCTACTTCGTCACGTATCGGTGGTGCATCGGGCTGCAGCGCAGCGACCGTGAGGTGCTCGAGCACGGCATCGAAACCGGCATCATCAAGCGGTTGCCCCATGGCGCCTACATCGAGCTGCATCAACCGCTCGGTCCGGTCGACGAGCACGGCCACCCGCTGCCGCTCGAGTACCAGGGCGCCCCGGTGCCCAAGCGGATGAACAAACTCGGCTCGGCCGGTTCTCCGGGCAGCGGCAGCCTGCTGCGCGCCGATCCGGTGTCAGAAGACGCGGCACTGCGCGAGGCGGCGCACGCCAGCGAACAACGTGCTCTGACTGCGCTGCGGGAGCGTCAGGACAGCAACGGTTCGACCGACGGCGAATACCTGCCCGATCGCTGAGTCCGCGCCCGCGGCGCCGAGTGCAGCGCGACGGTTAAAACGTCCGCTGCGGTCGTCGGGACAGCATGTTTTTAAGCCACCGACCGTGGCGCCACACGATAACCGGCAGAGCCACCGTGATAAGCCCGGAGATCAGGTACATGACCCACGCCGCGCCCTGATGCCCGGTCGCCATCAAGTAGGTTGCCGTAGCTACCCCGACCAACGCCAGGCCCAGCGGGCCCAGCAGGAAAACAATGCCGCGTAACCAGACGCGGTTCACCTCGGCGTCGGGCAATGCGGGCCGCAGCGTGGCCGGCCGCTCGATGTGGGCGATTTGAGCGGGCTGGTCGAACACGCGGGCCGACGGATATCCGAATCCGGCCGGCTGGCCGATCACGCTGCGTGCCGCCACCCCCGCCGACGACCGTTCGGCTGTCATCCGGCGAGCGCGCAGCAGCAACGGAATGGCCGCCAGGATGATCAGTACGGAAATGACGATGATGCCGTAGAGCAACGACGAGGTGTGCCCGTTGCCCTGCCCTTCGTGAAACCCCCGGTCCAAGTCCATCAACGCGACCACGGCAGCGGCGCTCATGCCGATCAGCACCAGCCACACTGCCGTGCACAGTCCGACCAGAACGCGATCGACGAGGATCGGTGACAGGATGGCCCAGCCAGGCTGACGCGCCATCAGCAGCTCGTCTGGGGGGCGTTGTTCTCGTTGGCGGACAACACCGTGCCGTCGCTGGAGGTGATCGTGCAATTGAGTTTGCTCAACCGCAGCAAGCTCGACGCCTCCACGAAGCCGACATCGGACTGCGAGATCGGGGTGAGGGTCAACGACCACGGGATATACGCGTTGCGCTGGACCCGTCGTTGCCCGGAAGCGTCGGTGTAGGTGATCGTGATCTGGTCAAATGGGGCCTTGGTGCCGGTCACCGAATAGGTGACCTGCTTGGGACCCGCCGGTGTGGTCGTGGGTGTCGGTGGCGGGGCCGCTGCGGTCGTGGTCGCCGGCGGCGCCGTCGTGGCCGGCGGTGGCGGTGGTTCCTCACTGGTGGGCGGCGGCGGTGGCGGCGGCGGTTCCTCACTGGTTGCTGGTGGCGGCGGGGGCGCCTGGCTGGTCGGCGGTGCCGGTGATGGGGCCGGAGCCGGTGGCGGGGTGGTGACGGTGATCTCGTCCTGAATTGGCGGCGTGGAGGTGGGCGCGATACCGGGCGTGGCCAACTTGTTGGTGTCGGTGCGGGCGAACAGCAGCGATACCGACACCACCAGCGCGACGGCCGCCACGATGGCCGCCACGCCCACCACCCATGGCCAACGCGGCGGGGCGGGTTCCTCCGCGATCTCCTCATAATTGTCGTAGTCGTAGAGATCGAGGTCCATCGGCACGAAAGGACCGCCGGTGAACTGCTCAGATTCCGGCGCCGAGTAAGCCTGGGGATAAAAAGGGGTCGCGCTGCTCCGGTCGCTGTCGACGGACGCGTCGGCGTGCAGGCCGTCGTCGAGCCCGGTAGCGGGTACGCTGTCGGGCCCCGGTCCGTCAGGTCCCGGATCTGGAGGGTTCGGCCCGCTCATGTTCGCCTGTCCTGTTCGACTGTCCCATTCAACTAGGTCGTCTGCGCACGCAGCATCTCGGCTGCATCGTCGAATGCGCCTTCTGATGTATCCATTGTGCTTCGGAAACCCTACCCAACCCGGGTAGACGTTCACCGATCATGCCTTGGTTGTGTCCTGGTGACCGCCGAAACGGCACAGTCAGTGTTTCTCCGGGCCGACGTAGTACTCGAAGACCAGTCCGGCGGCCGAGCCGAGGACAAACACCACCCCGGCGACAATCAGCCACGGCAGCCACAAGCCGACCCCCACTGCGGCTACCGAAGCGGACAAGGCCACCAGGACCGGCCACCAGCTGTGCGGGCTGAAAAAACCTAATTCTCCCGCACCGTCGCTGATCTCGGCGCCCTCGTAGTCTTCGGGACGGGTATCGAGCCGGCGGGCCACGAAGCGGAAGAACGTGGCGATGATCAGCGCCATGCAACCGGTCAACGCCAGCGCGGTCGCGCCGGCCCACTCCGCCCCGCCAGTGGAGAACAGCGACGTCGTAATGCTGTAGATCACCGCGACGAGGATGAAAAACCCCGCGACGAATTCAAACAGCCTGGCTTCGATACGCATGAGGTTCCCCTACTTACTGGCCTGAGGCGACTGCTGACCGCGGCGGGTTTCGAACGGGTGGGTGGTCACCGCCACGGGAGACTGGTTGATCGCCTGCAGCGCCTGGGCGTTGTCCTTGCCGGCGATCCGCTGTTGCAGGTAAGCCTTGAAGTCATTGGGCGTCACCACCCGGACCTCGAAGTTCATCATCGAGTGGTAAGTGCCGCACATCTCGGCGCAACGGCCCACGAACGCCCCGGTCTTGGTGATTTCGCTGAGCTGGAAGCGGTTGACCGAGTGGTTGGCCTCCGGGTCAGGCATGACGTCGCGCTTGAACAAGAACTCCGGCACCCAAAACGAATGCACCACGTCGGCAGAGGCCAGCACGAATTCGATGCGCTTGCCGGCAGGCAGCACCAGCACCGGGATCTCGGTGCTGGTGCCCAGCGTCTCGACCTTGTCGTAGTTGAGGTAGCTCTTGCCTTTCGCGTTGAGTCCCCGCGGCGGCCCGGCGAGCTGGGGGCCGTAGTCCTCCGGCGGCGCGAAGGCCATTGCCTTCTTGCGTGCCGGGTCGGCTCCGTCGTAGGTCAAGGTGCCGTCTGCGAAGTCGACCTTGCGGTAGCCGAACTTCCAGTTCCACTGGAATGCCGTGACGTCGATGACGACCTCGGGGTTCTTCGCGAGGTGCAGCATTTTCTCCTGAACCACGACAGTGAAATAGAACAGCACCGAGACGATCACGAACGGTGTGACGGTGAGCACCAGTTCCAACGGCATGTTGTAGCCGAACTGACGGGGCAGTTCGGTGTCGCCGGCCTTCTTACGGTGAAATGCTGACGCCCAGAAAATGAGGCCCCACACAATCCCGCCGACCACCAGCGAGGCGATCACCGCACCGAGCCACAGCTGCCGGTTGGTTTCGGCTTCCGGCGTGATGCCGTACGGCCAGCCGAAGCCCAGCACTTCCTGCCAGCTGCAACCGCTCAAGGTGGTCGCCAGCACGGCGAGCACCCCGGCCAGTACTGGCCCGCGCCACCGACGATTGGCAGCCAGGCTCTGCGAACGACCGGGCCCGCGAGGTCTCACGGTGGCGCCTCCTGAACCACAAGCTCTGCCGACCTGACCCTGGCCTGCCAGGAGCTGTCGGCCGACGCAATTATCGATTACTACGCAGCGTAGACCATGGGGCCGGCGCAGCTGCGCGGGCCTGCCCGCGGTGCGGCATACTCGGACGCTGATGTGTGGACTGCTGGTCTTCGTGGCCGCCGCGGCCAGCGCCGCGGCGCCCGACGCGGTGGCGGCCGCGGATGCGGTGAGCCGGGCCTCGCACCTGATGCGTCACCGCGGGCCCGACGAACCCGGGACATGGGCCGACGGGACCGTAGTGCTCGGCTTCAACCGGCTGTCGGTCATCGACATCGCGCACTCGCATCAGCCACTGCGCTGGGGACCGCCGGAAAGCCCCGATCGGTACCTGCTGGTGTTCAATGGCGAGATCTATAACTATTTGGAGCTGCGCGCCGAACTTGCCGCGCGCCACGGCGCGACCTTCGCCACCGACGGCGACGGTGAAGCCATCGTTGCCGCCTACCATCACTGGGGCGTCGAGGCGTTGCCGCGGCTGCGCGGGATGTTCGCGTTCGCGCTGTGGGACACCGTCACCAGCGAATTGTTCTGCGCTCGTGACCCGTTCGGCATAAAACCGCTGTTCGTGGCGGCCGGGGCCGGCGGCTGCGCGGTGGCCAGTGAGGAGAAATGCCTGTTGGAGCTGGCCGATCTGGTGGGGTTCGACACCGGCATCGACGACCGGGCCGTGCAGCATTACACGGTGCTGCAGTACGTGCCCGAACCCGAGACCCTGCACCGCGGGGTGCGTCGGCTGGAATCGGGTTGCTACGCCAGGATTTCTCCGACCAGCCCGAACCCGCGGATCACTCGTTACTTCGTGCCTCGGTTCAACGCCCAGCCGATCTCCCGCGGCAGCGAGCAGGCCCGCTACGACGAGATCACCGCGGTCTTGGAGGACTCGGTGGCCAAACACATGCGTGCCGACGTGACGGTCGGCGCTTTTTTGTCGGGCGGCATCGACTCCACCGCAATTGCGGCGCTGGCGATCCGGCACAACCCGAGGCTGATCACGTTCACCACCGGCTTCGAGCGGGAGGGCTTCTCGGAGATCGACGTCGCCTCGGCCTCCGCCGAGGCGATCGGGGCACGGCACGTCACCAAGGTGGTCACACCCGACGAGTTCGTCGCCGCGCTGCCGGAGATCGTGTGGTACCTCGACGAGCCGGTTGCCGACCCGGCACTGGTGCCGCTGTTCTTCGTCGCCCGCGAGGCACGTAAGCACGTCAAAGTGGTGCTCTCCGGCGAGGGCGCCGACGAATTGTTCGGTGGCTACACTATTTACCGGGAACCGCTGTCGCTGAAGCCGTTCGAGTATCTGCCCGGGCCGCTGCGGCGTTCGATGGACAAGATGTCCAAGCCGCTGCCCGAGGGCATGCGGGGCAAGAGTCTGCTACACCGCGGATCGCAGCCGCTGGAGGAGCGCTACTACGGCAATGCCCGCAGCTTTTCCGATGCGCAACTGCGCCAAGTGCTGCGCCGGTTCCGGCCGCAATGGACCCACACCGACGTGACCGCGCCGCTGTACGCGCAATCGGCGGGCTGGGACCCGGTAGCCCGCATGCAGCACATCGACCTGTTCACCTGGTTGCGTGGCGACATCCTGGTCAAAGCCGACAAGATGACGATGGCCAACTCACTGGAGTTGCGCGTGCCGTTTCTGGATACCGAGGTCTTCGCGGTCGCTTCCCGGTTGCCGTCCGGCGCCAAGGTCACCCGGCGCACGACTAAATATGCGCTGCGGCGCGCGCTGGAGCCGATCGTGCCGCCGCACGTGCTCAATCGGCCCAAACTCGGTTTCCCGGTGCCGATCCGGCACTGGCTGCGCGCCGGGGAACTGCTCGACTGGGCCTATGCGATGACGGACTCGTCGCAGGCGGGCGAATTCGTCGATATCGCCGTGGTGCGCAGGATGCTCGACGAGCATCGATGCGGCGCAGCCGAGCACAGTCGCCGACTGTGGACGCTGCTGATTTTCATGCTGTGGCATGCGATCTTCGTCGAGCACACCGTGGTGCCGCAGATCCGTGAACCGCGCTATCCGGTACAGCTCTAAAGATCGGGTGACCCGGGGTTTGCTCGCCCCAGTGCGCCGGCGATCTCCTGCGCAGCTTCCGGGCCGTAGGCGCCGGCCAGTCGGCCCACCGCTGTATCGCGGTCCCACGCCCACTCCTGCGTACCGGTCGACTCCAGCACCAGCACCGCAACCAGCGATCCCAGCTGCGCGGAACGCTCCAGCCCCAGACCCGCGCTGCGGCCGGTCAGGAATCCGGCCCGAAATGCGTCGCCGACACCGGTGGGGTCGACCTGGCCGGTTTCGGGCACCACATCGACGTGGACGACGGTGCCGTCCGGGTCGACCAGATCGACACCCTTGGGACCCAAAGTGGTCACCCGTAGCCCGACCTGCGCCATCACGTCGGCCTCGGTCCAGCCGGTCTTGGACAGCAACAGGTCCCATTCGTAGTCGTTGGTAAACAGGTAGGCGGCGCCGTCGATGAGTTTGCGGATCTCTTCGCCGGACAGCCGGGCCAGCTGCTGAGAGGGATCGGCCGCGAAGGCCAGGCCCAGCCTGCGGCACTCCTCGGTGTGTAAAAACATCGCCGCCGGGTCATTGGCTCCGATGACCACCAGCTCGGGCTTGCCGATGCGCTCAAGCACCGCGGCAAGGGAAATGTCGCGTGCCTGTGACATGGCGCCCGGGTAGAACGACGCGATCTGGGCCATCTCCCGGTCGGTGGTGCACACGAACCGTGCGGTATGCGCCGTCGTCGAAATCAACACGTTGTCGCAGTTGACGCCGTGGGCTTGCAACCAGTTGCGATAGTCGCTGAAATCCTCGCCGGCCGCACCGACCAGGGCGACGTCACCGCCGAGCACGCCGATGGCGAAGGCCATGTTGCCGGCCACGCCGCCGCGGTGGATCACCAGGTCGTCGACCAAAAAGCTCAGCGAAACCTTGTGCAGGTGATCGGGGAGCAGTTGTTCGGAGAACCGGCCCGGAAACCGCATCAAATGGTCAGTCGCAATCGAACCGGTCACCACGATCGTCACGAAAAATCCACTCCTTCGCTTGATAAGCCCATCTACGGAAGAGTACTAGGAGCGTGGGTCCTCGGTTTCACTGTGCGCTGAAGGTGACGGGGACCGCCTGAATTCAAGCGCCCCGCCGCCCGGAACGCACACTCGGCGCCCCGGACGTACACTCGAGGCCCCATGGCAGGCAAGTGGCTCGACAGTCAGCTCACTGCGGGCCGGCCGGTCCGGTGGTGCCGATGTCGGTCGCGGAGTTTGCGCAGACTGCCGCGGACGGCCAGGAGCAGCCAGTCACCGCGGGCCTGCTCCAACCCGCACAGCAGCAGGTGCCGGGCGTTTTGCCGGGTGGCCGGTCCTCGTGGTGAGTGGCCGATCCACCCTTAGCGGTCGTGGTCCCGTCATGGCCGCGGCCGGCAGCCACCAGTGCGCTAGCCTGCCTAGAGCGAGCCGCCCGCACCAGCCGCGCTTGGGCGTCACCGCTGATCAGCTCCGGCCCTACAACCGAGGAGAACCAACGATGCCGGGTCCGCATCCGCGCAACCACGGTTTCGGTGCGGGCAGCCCGCCGCGTGGTACGCCCGATTCCGGCCGGGCCGACTATGGTCGCTCCCGGGCCGACGGCGCCGGCGCGGCGGCACCGCCGTCGGCCGCCTACCCGGGCTTGCTTCCGCCGCCGGTGGCCTACCCCGCTCGCCGGCGGCTGGTGGCCGGCGCGGCGGTGGCGTTCACATTGATCAGCGGGTTGGCGGCCGCGATCATCTACGGCCTGCGGCAAAACCAGTCCACCGAGGTGATTTCCGACGCCACGGCCAAGACGGCGATCCAGGGCTACCTCAACGCGCTGGAGCACCGCGACACCGACACCATCGCCCGCAACACGCTGTGCGGCATCTACGACGCCGTCCAGGACCGGCGACCCGACCTGGCGCTGGCCAGGCTCAGCAGCGACGCGTTTCGTAAGCAGTTTTCCGATGCCCAGGTGACCGCGATCGACAAGATCGTCTACTGGTCGCGGTACCAGGCCCAGGTGCTGTTCACGATGCGGGTTGCCCCCGCCGGCGGTGGCCAGGCGCGCGAGCACCTGCAGGGAATGGCCCAGCTGCTGGCCCAGCACAACCAGGTGCTGGTGTGCTCATACGTACTGCGGACAGCGGGCTCGTATTAGTTGAAGGAGTCGCCGCAGGCGCACGACCCGGTGGCGTTCGGGTTGTCGATCGTGAAGCCCTGCTTCTCGATCGTGTCGACGAAGTCGATCGAGGCGCCTTGCACATAGGGCGCACTCATCCGGTCGACGGTCAACGTCACGCCACCGAACTCCGCGGTCAGGTCGCCGTCGAGCCTGCGGTCATCGAAAAAAAGGTTGTAGCGCAGGCCCGCACACCCGCCGGGCTGGACCGCGATACGCAACGCCAGATCGTCACGTCCCTCCTGCTCCAGCAGCGCCTTCGCCTTAGCTGCCGCGGCCTCGGTCAAGATCACGCCATGGGTCGCGGCGGTTGACTCGCCCGAAACGGTCATTGCTTCTCCCTAACTGTGCCTACGTCGCCAAATCTACCCAAATCGTGCCCAATCGTTGCCGGGTCCGATCTGCTCGGCGCCGAACACCGGCCGAATCCCTTCTCATGGTGAGTCAAGGGTACCTCGCCATCGCGGTATTCCCGCGTCGCCATTCCCCAGTTGCGCGGCCACATACGACGCCAGGCCCATGAGCTGGTTGACGGCATCGGCCACCGCCAGGCGCACCGAACCGGCGTAGTCGGCGATCGCGTACGCCGCCGTGATGCCCGCAGAGCGCAGCGCGGCGTCGTCGAGATCCACCTGACCGGCCAGGACCAGCACGGGGACGTGGTGCTCCCGTGCGGCCCGGGCCAGCGCTCCCACCACCTTGCCGTGCAAAGACTGTGCATCGAATTTGCCCTCGCCGGCGACGATGAGATCGGCAGCGGCGATGTCGTCGGCCAGACCGGTGTGCTCGGCGATGATCGCCGCGCCGGGCCGGTATCGTCCCCCCAGCGCGAGCAGCGCCGCGCCGATTCCGCCCGCCGCACCGGCACCCGGCTCGGCACTGACCGCCCGCCCGGCCGCTTGGTCCAGCTCGACGGCCCACCGGCTGAGACGCTGCTCCAGCATTGCAACGGTAGCCGGGTCGGCGCCCTTCTGCGGCCCGAAGATCCGAGCGGCACCCCACGGCCCCAGCAGCGGGTATTCGACGTCGCAAGCAGCGACCACGTCGATCCCGGCTAGCCGTTGCCGGGCGGTCTGCAGGCCGCCGAGTTCGTCGACCAGTCCCCGGCCGCCGTCGGTGCTGGCGCTGCCACCCAGCCCCACCACGATGCGCGCCGCGCCCGCCTGCAGCGCCGCGCAGAGGAGCTGACCGACTCCCCGGCTGTGGGCGGCCAGCGCGGTCTGTGGTGTCGGCGGCCCGCCCAGCGCGGCCAAGCCGCAGGCCTGCGCAGATCCCAGATAGGCGGTCGCCGATGCGGCATCGAACACCCACTCGGCGTCCACCTCGTCGTCCAGCGGCCCCGACACCCGAAGCCGGCGCCGCTCCCCCAACCGTTCGGCCAGCACCGCGACAAATCCGGGGCCGCCGTCGGACTGCGGCGCGATCGTGAACTTGTCGGCGGGCCGTTGCCGGTTCCAGCCCGTGGCGATGGCGGCCGCGGCCTGCATCGCGGTCAGGGTCTCGCCGTAGCAGTCGGGCGCGATGAGGACACGCAGGCCCGACTCATGGCCCGGGCCTGCCGCCGGGGCACCGTTCATCCCCTGAAGCCTAGGCACGTCGCCGGGCATCACCGGACCGTTTAGCGGACAAATCCCGTCGCGAAGTAACCTGGCAACCGTGAAGCTGCTGGGCCGCAAGAAGAACGACGGCGTCGTCCAGGGAGATGTCCGCGGAGATGACCCCGGCGATATCCGCGGCGCCGGGGCAGGTGGTACGCGCGAAGACGTCGCCACCTCGAGCACCGTCCGCCCGCGTCGCACCACCGCCCCCAAGGGCCGGCCCACACCCAAACGGGGCGACCGGCGCCGCGGACCGGTCGCCCCGGCCCCGATGACCGCCGCCGAGGCCCGCGCTCGGCGCAAAACCATGGCCGGACCCAAGCTCAGCCGCGAGGAACGGCGCGCGCAGAGTGCGGCGCGGCGGGCCGCGATGGCTGAACGCCGGGAGCGCATGATGGCCGGCGAAGAGGCTTACCTGCTTCCGCGCGACCAGGGCCCGGTGCGCCGCTACGTGCGCGACGTGGTCGATTCCCGCCGCAATGTGCTCGGTCTTTTCCTGCCGGCGGCGCTGGCGCTGATGTTCGTCATGTTCGGCGTTCCGCAGCTTGCGCCCTACGTCTCACCCGCGATGACGGTATTGATGCTGCTGATGGTGCTCGACGGGATCGTCTTGGGCCGCAAAGTCACCAGGCTGGTCGACGAGAAATTCCCGAACAACACCGAGAGCCGTTGGAAACTAGGATTCTATGCTGCCAGCCGGGCGTCGCAGATGCGTCGGATGCGGGCGCCTCGGCCCCAGGTCCAGCGCGGTAGCCGTGTCCATTGACCTCCGCTGAGCCACCGTGCGGACGCTGGTGCTGGGCGGGATCAGGTCGGGTAAGTCCGGCTGGGCGGAGGCCGCGATCACCGAATCGTTGGCACCCGATCAGCCGGTGCGGTACCTGGCAGCCGGCCCGGTTGTCCCGGCGGATGCAGCCTGGTCGGCGCGGATAGCCGAGCACCGCGCGCGTCGGCCCGGGCACTGGTCCACGATTGAAACCTGCGATCTGGCCACAGAATTGCGCCGGGCGCCGACCACGCCGACACTCGTCGACGATGTCGGCGGCTGGCTGACCGCGACGTTGGACCACCGGCGGGCCTGGGTGGGGGGGTCGGTGTCGGTCGAGGTCGAGGGCCTGCTCGCCGCGGTGGCCTCGTTCGAGTCGCGGTTGGTGCTGATCAGCCCCGAGGTCGGGTTGACCGTGGTGCCGGCGACCGCGTCGGCCCGCCGGTTCGCCGATGAGCTGGGCATGCTCAACCAGCGCCTCGCCGCTCTGTGCGACCGGGTGGTGCTGGTGCTGGCCGGGCAGCCGGTGCCGATCAAGCCCGCGGGGACGCGATGACGTTCACGCCGGTGTCGCCGCCCGACGCGAACGCCGCCGCGGCGGCCCGAGCCCGCCAGGACACGTTGACCAAGCCGACCGGCGCGCTGGGCCGCCTGGAGGACCTCTCCGTGTGGGTGGCGTCGTGCCAGGGTCGTTGTCCGCCCAGAGACTTCGACCAGGTCCGAGTGGTGGTTTTCGCCGGTGACCACGGCGTCGCCGCCGCCGGGGTGTCGGCGTATCCGCCTGAAGTCACCGCCCAGATGGTCGCCAATATCCAGGCCGGTGGTGCGGCGATCAACGCCTTGGCCGATGTCGCCGGCGCGACGGTGCGGGTCGCTGACCTGGCCGTAGCCGCCGAGCCGGCATCGCATCGGGTCAGCGCACATAAGGTGCGGCGCGGCAGCGGCAACATCGCGGTCGAGGATGCGTTGACCGATTCCGAAACCGAGGCGGCGATTCGCGCCGGTGTGCAGATCGCCGACGAGGAGGTCGATGCCGGCGCGGATCTGCTCGTCGGCGGCGATATGGGCATCGGGAATAGCACGGCGGCTGCGGTTCTGGTGGCAGCGCTGACCGACGCCGAGCCGGTTGCGGTGGTTGGCTACGGATCCGGAATCGATGACGCGGGCTGGATGCGCAAAACCGCAGCGGTGCGTGACGCACTGTTTCGGGCTCGATCGGTGCTCCCCGACCCGGTCGGGCTGCTGCGGTGTTGCGGCGGTGCGGATCTGGCCGCCCTGGCCGGTTTCTGCGCACAAGCCGCGGTACGGCGCACCCCGCTGCTGCTGGACGGGCTGGCTGTCACGGCGGCGGCGTTGGTCGCCGACCGCCTGGCACCGGGCGCCCGGCTGTGGTGGCAAGCCGGACACCGCTCACCCGAGCCGGCACACGACCTGGCGCTGGCCCAGTTGCGGCTCGACCCGATTCTGGACTTGCGGATGCGCCTGGGCGAAGGAACCGGCGCGGTGGCCGCGGTACCGTTGCTGCGGGCGGCGGTCACGGCCCTGTCCGCCATGGCCACCTTCGGCGAAGCACAAGTCGCCGGCCGGTCCTCTTCGTGATCGGCTCACTGGCAACGGCTTTCGGGTTCGGGACCATACTCCCGCTGCCCGGGATTGCGAAACGGCCGCTGAGCGCGGGGACGGTGACCGCGCTCCCGGTCGTCGGCGCGGCGCTGGGCGGGCTGACCGCTGCGGTGGTCTGGGGCAGCGCGCTCTCCCTCGGGCCGGGCAATCCGCTGTCCGGTCTGCTCGCGGTGACCGCGCTGCTGGCCGCTACCCGGGGCCTGCACCTCGACGGCATCGCCGACACCGCCGACGGGCTGGGTTGCTACGGGCCGCCGCAGCGCGCGTTGCGGGTGATGCGCGACGGCTCGACCGGGCCGTTCGGCGTGGCCGCGATCGTGTTGACAATCATCCTGCAGGGGCTGGCATTTGCCGATCTCGACGTGGCGGGGATCGTCGTGGCGGTGAGTGCCGGCCGGGTCGCAGCAGTGTTGGCCTGCCGCCGATCAGTGCCGGCGGCGGAGGGCAGCACGCTGGGCGCACGCGTCGCCGGTACCCAACCGGTGCCGGTGGTGGCGGTCTGGATCGCGGTGCTCGCCGCGGCGTCGACGACGGCGGGCGCCTGGCAGGGACCGGCGGCGGTGCTGGTGGCGCTGAGCTGCGCCGCGGTGCTGGTCTGGCACTGCGTACGCCGGTTCGGCGGTATCACCGGTGACGTGCTGGGGGCCGCGATCGAGCTGACGACGACGCTGACCGCGGTGCTGCTCGCCGGCCTCTAACCCAAGCGGTACATCCAGCCGTGGGTGTCGGCAAAGGTGCCGCGCTGGATTCCCGTCAGCGTGTCACGCAGTGCCATCGTCACTTCGCCGGGTTGCCCGTCGGCTATGGTGAATTCACTCTCGCCGTATTTCACGTGGGCGACCGGCGTGATGACCGCCGCGGTGCCGCAGGCGAACACTTCGGTGATCTCGCCGGCCGCTGTCTTCTTCTGCCACTCGTCGATGTCGATCTTGCGTTCCTCGATCACAAAGCCAGCATCGGTTGCCAACTGCAGCAGGGAATCTCGGGTGATCCCGGGCAGCAGCGAGCCAGACAGTTCAGGGGTGACCAGCTTCGCCGATCCACCACTGCCGAACACGAAGAAGATATTCATCCCGCCCATCTCTTCGATGTAGCGGCGCTCCACCGCGTCCAGCCAAACCACTTGCTCGCAACCGTTGTCGGCGGCTTGCGCCTGGGCAACCAGCGACGCGGCGTAGTTGCCGCCGAACTTGGCCGCGCCGGTGCCGCCCGGGCTGGCCCGCACGTACTGCGTCGACACCCAGACGCTGACCGGCGTCAGACCGTGCCGGAAATACCCGCCGGCCGGGGAGGCCAGCACCAGATACCGGTATTGTTTGGCCGGCCGCACGCCCAGCCCGGGTTCGGTGGCGATCACGAACGGCCGCAAGTACAACGATTCCTCGCCGCCGGCGGGCGGCACCCAGGCGCTGTCGACGGCGATAAGCTGCCGCAACGATTCCAAGAACAGCTCGTCGGGCAGTTCGGGAATGGCGAGCCGACGCGCCGACGACCGCATCCGGGCGGCGTTCGCGTCCGGGCGGAACGACACGATCGACCCGTCAGCCCAGCGATAGGCCTTGAGTCCTTCGAACACTTCCTGGGCGTAGTGCAGCACAATAGCCGACGGATCCAGCTCGATCGGCCCGTAGCCGATGACCCGCGCGTCATGCCAACCCCGGCCCTCGGTGTAATCGATCGACACCATGTGATCGGTGTGGTACCGGCCGAAACCGGGGTCGGCCAGGATCGATTCGCGAATCGCTTCGCTTGTCGGGGTTGCCGTCGGCGACACCGTGAACTCGAGGAGGCCGCTGGTCATCGTGCAATTGTATAGGCGAAAGCTAGCGGGTTTTCGGTTCGACGAACGGCGGTCGCACAACCTCGCACGCGATCGTGCGGCTCCGGACGTCGACAGTGACACGCCGGCCGTCCTCGATACCTGCGTCGGAGTCGATCAACGCCAGCGCGATGCCGACTTTTAGTGTCGGAGAGAACGTTCCCGAGGTGGTGACCCCGACTGTGCGCTCCCCGTCGCGCACCGTCGACTCCGGCCGCAGCACCCCGCGCTCGACTGCGCGCAACCCGCGCACCATCCGCCGCGGCCCTGCCGCCTTTTCGGCCAGCAGCGCGTCGCGCCCGAAAAACGCGTCCTTCTTCCACCCGATCGCCCAGCCGCAGCCGGCCTGAAGCGGCGAAATGTCGGCTGACAGCTCGTGGCCGTGCAGCGGATAACCCATCTCGGTGCGCAGCGTGTCGCGGGCGCCCAGACCCGCGGGCTGCCCGCCGGCCCGGGTCACCGCCGAGAGCAGCGCGTCGAAGAGTTCACCGGCATCATCCCACGGGGGCATGAGCTCGTAACCGTGTTCGCCGGTGTAGCCGCTGCGGCACACCCGCACCGGCGTGCCCGCGACTGGGTTCATGGCGGCGCCCCGCTGCGCCCGGCTTCGCCGCGCTTGCGGTCGCCACACCGCGTCGACGTAGCTCATGTAGTCCATGTCGGTGGGTAATCCCAGGTCGTCGAGCACCCGGGCGGACCGGGGACCCTGCACTGCCAGCACCGCATACGAGCGGTGCTCGTTGGTGACGATCACCGCCGGCGGGGCGACCTGGGCCAGTGCGGCGACCACCGCAGCCGTGTTGGCGGCGTTGGGCACCAGGAAGATCTCGTCGTCGCCGATGTAATAGGCGATCAAGTCATCGATTACTCCGCCGGACTCGTTGCAGCACAACGTGTATTGCGCCTTGCCGGGCCCGATGCGGTTGAGGTCGTTGGTGAGCGTGGAGTTGACGAACGCCGCAGCGCCTGGCCCGCGCACCGACGCCTTGCCCAGATGGCTGACGTCGAAGAGTCCGACGGCCGTGCGGGTCGCGATGTGCTCGGAGACGGTGCCGGCATAGGAGAGCGGCATCAGCCAACCGCTGAACTCGGCGAAGGTCGCGCCCAAGGTGCGGTGGCGGTCTTCCAGCGGACCGTGCTGCAATTCAGTCACGGCATGTCACTTTAGTCACGGCCGCATCACAAGCTCACCGCTGCCTGGGCCGGAGGGGTAGCGCCACGGCCGACTGCCGGCCAGCATGCGGGCAGGCGGTGATTAGTGTTAAGGCCCGTGAGCACCCACTATCGCTGCCCCGCTGTCGCCGTCGCCTCCGCACTGCCACGCCGCCGCGCTGCCTCGGCGGTGCTCGTGGTGCCGGTGGTGTGCGCCGACGGCGACGATCGGCCGAGAGCGGCCGTCGTCGCAGCCGAGCCGTTCCTCGCCAGGGAAGCGGTCGCTGAGATCGAGGCCGGCTTGGCGGCGCTGGGCGCCACCGGAGCCGGCGAGCAGGTTCACCGGTTGGTGGTGGGCTCGTTGCCGGTAGCCAGCGTGCTGACGATCGGGCTGGGTAAACCCCGCGACGACTGGCCCGCCGAGGTGATCCGCCGTGCCGCCGGCGTGGCGGCCCGGGCACTCAACGGCGCCGAGGCCGCTGAAGCTATCGTCACCACGCTCAGCGAGCTGGACCTGCCCGCCACCGTCGAAGGGCTGATCCTGGGCAGCTATCGGTTCACCGCCTTTCGCAGCGACAAAACAGCACCGAAGGACCGCGGTCTGCGCAAGATCACCGCGCTGTCCACCGCCGGGAACGCCACAGCGCAGGCTGAGCATGCCACGGCGGTCGCGACCGCGGTGGCCACTGCTCGCGACTTGGTCAACACCCCGCCGAGTCATTTGTTCCCTGCCGAATTCGCTCGTCAGGCAAAGCTTTTGGGCGAATCGGTCGGGCTGGAGGTCGAGGTGCTTGACGACAAAGCCCTGCAGAAGGCCGGTTACGGCGGGGTGATCGGAGTCGGCAAGGGCTCCGCTCGACCGCCGCGTTTGGTGCGGCTTACTCACCACGGGTCGAGGCTGGCCAAAAAACCCAAGCGAGCCCGCAAGGTTGCCCTGGTCGGCAAGGGCGTGACGTTTGACACCGGCGGCATTTCGATCAAGCCGGCAGCGTCGATGCACTACATGACCGCGGACATGGGTGGTGCCGCGGCGGTGATCGCGACTGTCATGCTGGCCGCCCAACGAGCCCTGCCCATCGATGTGATCGCCACCGTGCCGATGGCCGAGAACATGCCGTCGGGCACCGCGCAGCGTCCCGGCGACGTGCTGACCCAGTACGGGGGCACCACCGTCGAGGTGCTCAACACCGACGCCGAAGGTCGGCTGATCCTCGCCGACGCCATCGTTCGGGCCTGCGAAGACAAGCCGGACTATCTCATCGAGACCTCGACGCTGACCGGTGCGCAGACCGTCGCGCTGGGCACCCGCACCCCCGGCGTGATGGGCAGCGAGGAGTTCCGCGACCGGGTGGCTGCGATCTCGCAGGCCGTCGGCGAGAACGGCTGGCCGATGCCGCTGCCCGACGACCTCGAAGAGGACCTGAAATCCACCGTCGCCGACCTGGCCAATGTGAGCGGTCAGCGTTTCGCCGGCATGCTGGTGGCCGGGGTATTCCTGCGAGAATTCGTGGCCGACGGTGTCGCCTGGGCCCACATCGACGTCGCGGGGCCGGCGTACAACACCGGCAGCCCGTGGGGCTACACGCCCAAGGGCGGCACCGGCGTGCCGACCCGCACGATGTTCGCGGTGCTGGAGGACATCGCCGAAAACGGGTAGTCCACCTACCCCGGACCCGGCCGCGGCAGTTGTCAGGCGAGTCTCGACGGCGTGAGAGGCCAGCCGCGGTTTATGGCCCGGGCCAGGTTCCTACCCAAATTTCGGTCCGGCTGCCCGATTGCCGACTGACCCGCGGGCCGTTGCGCCTGCACATCGACGCCCTCGGCCGAACTCATGGTCAGCCCCACGGGTGCCGCCGGCAGCCAACCGGGCGGCAATGAAGTTTGTCCGCAGAGGTTTAGCGGCTGGGCGGCCGGGCTACGCCGGTCAAGGCGATGAACGCCAAAGTGTCGGCTGCTGCCTAGATGAGACATGAGGAGAAAGAGATTGGCGACGATAAGAGAGCGCACGCTGACGAGGACCATTCCGTTCACCCGGCTGCGCGCCGGACTTGCCGGTGCGATGCTCGCCGAGTTCTTCGGCACGTTCGTGTTGATCCTGCTCGGAGACGGCACTGTCGCCCTCGCCGTCGTGGGCCTGCCGGGTTCGGGCAGGCAAAACCTGGGCCTCATGCCGTTCGGCCCGGCAAACTGGCTCATCATTGTCTTCGGGTGGGCCTTTGCCGTCATGTTCGGCGCCTACGTAGCTGGCGGAATCAGCGGGGCGCACCTAAACCCGGCAGTCACACTGGCTTTCGCGATACGACGCAAGTTCGAGTGGAAATACGTCCTCCCTTATGGGCGGTCCAGCTCGTCGGGTCATTTTGTGGCGCGGCGGTGGTGTATGCCGTCTATTGCTCTGCTATCGACAACTTCAACGAAATCTTTCACCTCGCGCGACCAGATTCGTTGGACACCTATTCGATCTTCGCGACTTTTCCCGCCCCGTACTTTCACGGCAGCAACGTGGGGCCGTTCGTCGATCAGATCGTCGGCACCGCGATCCTGGTCGGGCTGATCGCGGCGTTGATCGACCACCGCAACCAGGCGCCCGCCGGCAACATGGCTCCGATGGTGATCGGCTTCGTCGTCGCGGTGATCGGGTGCGCCTACGGGACAAATGCGGGCGCTGCGCTCAACCCCGCCCGTGACCTCGGACCGCGGTTTTTCGCCTACCTGTCGGGCTGGGGGCGGCTGGCTTTTTCCGGTGACTACGGCCCGGCCAGACAGTACTGGTGGATCTCTGTTGCCGCGCCGCTGATCGGCGGTGTCGTCGGCCTGCTACTGTACGACTTTTTCATCGGCCATGTCCTGGAGGCGCGCGCCATGCTGTTGCGCACCCCGGAGCCCGGCCTGGCGCCCAGACCGACTACCCGCGCCGCCTCCGTGGTGGCCGGCCCGGTCACCGCCGAGGACGTGACCGATGCGGACGAGCCAGCGATCGGGATTCGCGAAAAAGCGCTGCTGTAGCTGAACTCAGCCACAACGACGGGCCTGCATCGGTCATCACGGCGGGAAATGGTCGGCGCCGTGATCGCTGCCATCAACGTGGCGGCGGACTCGGCGCACAGCGCGCCACATGGCGACCACCGCGAACGGTCGGGTCCGCGATTGACCAGCGTGCGCATTACCCAGGATCAACCCGGCGTGTCATCCGGCGACACGCACGCTCGATTCTCGTATGAAGGGCCCGCTACACCACCCGCCCGCGGGCCATGCTGCGCAGAGCTTGCGGCGCCAGCCGCGACACGCCGTAGATCAGGTAGGCCTCGGGTGCCACCGGCCGGATCGCCTTGTTCTTCTTGACCGCCGACACGATGGCGTTGGCTACCTTGTCCGGGCCGTAGTGCCGTAGCGCGAAAAGCTTCTCTAGCCGGTCCCGCCGATCGTCGATCTGCTCGACTTGATGCGCCGGCACGTCGAACCGGGTGGTGTGCACGATGTTGGTGTCGATGATGCCGGGGCAGATTGTGGTCAGCCCGACGCCGGCCGCGTCCAATTCGGCACGCAGGCAATCGGAGAACATGTACACCGCGGCCTTGGAGGTGCAGTAGGCGTTCATCGCCTGCTGCGGAGCCCAGGCAGCCATCGACGACACGTTGACGATGTGCCCGCCGGTACCGCGCTCTACCAGACGCGGCGCGAACGCGCGGCAACCGTTGACCACGCCGCCGAAGTTGACGGCGAGCACCCGGTCGAACTGCTCTGCCGGGGTGTCCAGGAATTTGCCGGCCTGCCCGATACCGGCGTTGTTGACGACGATGTCGGGTACTCCGTGCTCGGCACAGACGTGCGCGGCGAACGCCTCGACGGCCTCGGGGTCGGCGACATCGAGCAGATACGGGTGCGCCACAGCGCCGATCGCGGCGATCTGCCCCGCGGTGTCCTTGGCCGCGGCCTCGTCGATGTCGGCGACCACCAATTCGGCGCCCTCGCGCGCGAACGCCAGCGCGGTCGCCCGCCCTATGCCACTACCCGCTCCGGTGACCGCCACCAGCAGGTCGGAGAAGTACGCGCGGTTGCCGCCCACCCGCGCTCGCCGCAGCGCCCGGCTCGGCGGGTTGCCGTCGACCAGGTCGGCGAACTCGCGTACCGCGGTCGCCAGCACCTGCGGGTGCGACATCGGCGACCAGTGTCCGGCCTTGATGTCGCGGCGCCACAGCTGGGGCACCCAACGAGCGGTGGCGTCGTAGCCGTACGGGCGCACGTAGGGGTCTTCGGTGTTGACGATCAGCTGCACCGGCACGTCGACGTAAAACCCGCGTCCCGAACCGGAAAAAAGCCCGGCAAACGATCGAAAATAGTTGGCGGGGTACGTCTTCAGCGAGGCCGCGGCGTCTTTGGCGAAGGACTGGGAGTGATAGACCCGCTCGGCGGGGATGCCCTTGGTCAGGACACGCCGGAGGTGCGGGCTGGACAGTGCCGCGCGGACGACCAGCGGCGCCAGCACCGGTATCGAAAACGCTGCCATGTACGTCAGCCGCAGCGCCTGGCTGAGCGCTCGCAGAAAGGTTCGCGGCCGGTAGGGGCGGCGCAGACCGGTCAGGATGTAATCGGCGAGGTGGTCCTGGCCCGGTCCGGACACCGAGGTGAACGATGCGACCCGGTCGGCGGCACCGGGGCGGCGCAGGTACTCCCAAACGCCCACCGATCCCCAGTCGTGGGCCAGCACGTGCACCGGCCGGGCGGGGCTGCACGCCGCCGCGACGGCGTCGAAGTCGTCGGCGAATCGCGCCATCGTGTACGCCGACACCGGCCTGGGCGCCGACGACCCACCCACTCCGCGGTTGTCGTAGCGCACGATCCGGAACCGGTCGGCAAGCAGCGGCACCACACCGTCCCACAACACGTGCGAATCCGGCCAGCCGTGGACCAGCACGACCGTGGGCCCATCGGGGTTTCCGTCCTCATAGACAGCGAGGCGGACCCCGCCGCTGCTGTCGACGAGCCGGTGGGGCTGCTGGCGTGCCATTGCGAACCTCCGAATTTTGATGCCACTACCGTCGGCGCACAGCAGTTGGCAGCACGGGTGTTTCGACACTGCCCGGGCTTCGCGGGGGTGTCAAGAGGCGCGCTTTCCCGGGTCAAGTCCGGCTCAGCCCTGGATGTGTGTCCGCGCGGCGGCAATGACAGGATGGTGGGGATAAGTCCGCCGGGGACCTGACGCCGTGGGATGGCACAGGTCCCGGCGCGAACCGACCGATCGATCCAGGAGTCGACAACGATGGCCTTCTCAGTGCAGATGCCGGCACTCGGCGAGAGCGTCACCGAGGGGACGGTGACCCGCTGGCTCAAGCAGGAAGGCGACCCGGTCGAGGTTGACGAACCCCTGGTAGAAGTCTCCACCGACAAGGTCGACACCGAGATCCCGTCACCGGTGGCCGGTGTGCTGACCAAGATCATCGCCCACGAGGACGACATCGTCGAGGTCGGCGGCGAGCTGGCCATCATCGGCGACGCCGCCGAGAGCGCCGGAGCTGGTCAGTCGCCGGCCGCGGTGCAGCCCGAACCTCAGACCCGACCTGAACCCGAGCCGACGTCCGCATCGACGCCGGAGGGGGTCACGCCGGTGCTGATGCCTGAACTCGGCGAGTCGGTCACCGAGGGCACGGTCACCCGCTGGCTGAAGAAGGTCGGCGACCACGTAGACGCCGACGAGCCGCTGGTGGAGGTTTCCACCGACAAGGTCGACACCGAAATTCCGTCGCCGGTATCAGGCACCCTGGTCAGCATCACCGCCGAGGAGGACGTCACCATCGCGGTCGGCGCCGAGCTGGCCAGAATCTCCACCGTGGCCGGGCCGGTGCCCGAGCCCGCGCCCCGGCCCGTAGCCGCGCCGTCGACCACACCGTCGGCGGAACCGGAACCCGAAGCGGCACCCCCGCCTCAAGCCGAAGCGGCACCCCCGCCTCAAGCCGAGCCGGCACCTGAGCCACCGCGGGCCGAACCGCAGCCGGCCACCGGCACGCCGTATGTGACACCGCTGGTGCGAAAGTTGGCTGCGGACAACAACATCGACTTGGCCCAGGTGACCGGGACCGGGGTGGGCGGCCGGATCCGCAAGCAGGATGTGCTGGCAGCGGCCGAGCAAAGAGCCCGGGAAAAAGACCAGAAAGAAAAACCGCAGCCGGCGCCGGCACCGCAGGCCGACGCCGCCGCCGCCAAGCCGGCCGCGGCCGCTCCGGCGCCCGCCCTGGCGCATCTGCGGGGCACTACCAGCAAAGCCAGTCGTATCCGGCAGCTCACCGCGAGCAAGACTCGCGAGTCGCTGCTGGCCACTGCCCAGCTGACTCAGACCCACGAGGTCGACATGACCAGGATCGTGACGTTGCGGGCGCGGGCCAAGAGCGCATTCGCCGAACGCGAGGGAGTGAACCTGACCTTCCTGCCGTTCATCGCCCGCGCCGTGATCGACGCCCTCAAGATCCACCCCAACGTCAATGCCAGCTACAACGAGGACACCAAGGAAATCACCTACTACGATGCCGAGCACCTGGGCATCGCCGTCGACACCGAGCAGGGACTGCTCTCGCCGGTGATCCACAACGCGGGCGACCTGTCGCTGGCCGGGCTGGCGCGCGCGATCGCCGACATCGCCGCACGCGCCCGGTCCGGCGACCTCAAACCCGACGAGCTGTCCGGCGGCACCTTCACCATCACCAATATCGGCAGCCAGGGCGCGCTGCACGACACCCCGATCCTGGTCCCGCCACAGGCCGCGATGTTGGGGACCGGTGCGATCGTCAAACGGCCGCGGGTCATCGTCGACGCTTTCGGCAACGAATCGATCGGGGTGCGCTCGATCTGTTACCTGCCACTGACCTACGACCACCGGCTGATCGACGGCGCCGACGCCGGCCGTTTCCTGACGACGATCAAGAACCGACTCGAAGAAGGTGCGTTCGAGGCCGAGCTGGGACTGTAGGGAGGCGCCGCAGCCGTGGCCGTCATCGCGATCGCGGGCTCGTCAGGACTGATCGGTTCGGCCCTGGTCGCTGCGCTGCGAAACGCCGACCACCACGTGTTTCGGATCGTGCGACGAGCGCCGGCCAACGACAACGAGCTGCCCTGGGACCCCGTCAGCGGCGAATTCGACGCCTCCGCACTGCGCGGCGTCGACGCGGTGGTCAACCTGTGCGGCGTCAACGTCGGCCAGCGACGCTGGTCGGGCGCGTTCAAACAGAGCCTTCGCGACAGCCGGATCACGCCCACCGAAGTGCTTGCCGGCGCTGTCGCCGAGGCCGGCGTTCAGGTGCTGGTCAACGCCAGCGCGGTCGGTTACTACGGCAACACCAAAGACCGCGCAGTCGACGAGACCAACTCGGCGGGAACCGGTTTCCTGGCTCAGTTGTGTGTGGACTGGGAAGCGGCCACCGTGCCCGCGCAGCGGGCCGGCACCCGCGTGGTGCTTGCCCGGACCGGGATCGTGCTGTCCCCGGGAGGTGGCGCGCTGGGCCGGCTACGACCGCTGTTCGCACTGGGTTTGGGCGCCCGGCTGGGCAACGGCCGCCAGTACGTCTCGTGGATCAGCCTCGAAGACGCGGTGCGGGCGCTGCAGTTCGCCGTCTCGCACCCGGACCTGTCCGGGCCGGTCAACCTCACCGGGCCCGCGCCGGTCACCAACGCAGAGTTCACCGCGGCGCTGGGCCGAGCGCTGCACCGGCCCGCCCCGCTGGTGGTTCCCGGCTTCGCGCTGCGTGCTGCGCTGGGCGAGTTTGCCGACGAGGGGCTGCTGTCCGGCCAACGTGTCATTCCCGTCGCACTGGAACGGGCGAGTTTCCCATTTCACCACAACACGATTGGCGAGGCGCTGCGCTACGCCACCACCCGGCCCGCGGTTGCCTAGCGCGGCCAGCCACGTCGTCGACCGTGACGCCGGCGCCATCGCCGAGCCCGAGCGGCACGCTGGCGTCACGGTCGACAGCCCGCTAGCCCCGGGGTGGCACCGGCCGGCCGAGCGTCGCGCTGGAATGTCCTAGTAATCTCACGACCGTGCGTTCCATCCGGTCGAGCCCGGCGCCGGTCGACGTCCGCCAACTCGGCACTGTGGACTACCGTGCCGCGTGGCAATTGCAACGCCAATTAGCCGATGCCCGGGTAGCCGGCGGCAGCGACACGCTGCTGCTGCTGGAACACCCCTCGGTGTACACCGCCGGGCGACGCACCCTGCCGCACGAGCGCCCGGCGACCGGCACCCCGGTCATCGACACCGACCGCGGTGGAAAAATCACCTGGCACGGTCCCGGACAACTCGTCGGCTATCCGATCGTCGGGTTGGCCGAGCCGCTCGACGTGGTCGATTACGTGCGCCGACTAGAGGAGTCACTCATCGCCGTGTGCAACGGTCTGGGCCTTGACACCGGCCGGGTGCAGGGTCGTTCGGGGGTGTGGCTGCCGGCCGGCGAGGACCGGCCCGCGCGCAAGATCGCCGCTATCGGTGTTCGGGTCTCGCGAGCGACGACGTTGCACGGCTTCGCCCTCAACTGTGATTGCGACCTGGCTGCATTCGACCGGATCATCCCGTGCGGCATCACCGATGCGGCGGTGACGTCGATCACCGCCGAATTGGGTTGGCGGGTGGGCGTCGATGATGTCCGGTCGGCGGTCGCCGACACGGTGTGTGACGCCCTGGACGGTCGGCTCGCCCGGGTAGCATCACCCCTGTGACCGTCGCGCCCGAGGGCAGGAAGCTGCTGCGCCTGGAAGCGCGCAACGCGGCGACCCCGATCGAGCGCAAACCGCCGTGGATCCGGACCCGGGTCCGGATGGGCCCGGAATACACCGCGCTCAAAAGCCTGGTCCGGCGTGAGGGTCTGCACACCGTCTGCGAGGAGGCAGGCTGCCCCAACATCTACGAATGCTGGGAGGACCGCGAAGCCACCTTCTTGATCGGAGGCGAGGTGTGCTCCCGTCGGTGCGACTTCTGCCAAATCGACACCGGCAAGCCCGCCACGCTGGACCGCGACGAGCCGCGACGGGTCGCCGAGAGCGTGCGTGCGATGGGGCTGCGCTACGCGACCGTCACCGGGGTCGCGCGCGACGACCTGCCCGACGGCGGCGCATGGCTGTACGCCGAAACCGTGCGGGCCATCAAGCGGCTCAACCCCTCGACCGGTGTGGAGTTGCTGATCCCCGACTTCAACGGCGATCCCGCCAGACTTGAGCAGGTGTTCGAGTCCGGCCCGGAGGTGTTGGCGCACAACGTCGAAACGGTGCCGCGTGTGTTCAGGCGGATCCGGCCCGCGTTCTCCTACCGGCGCAGTCTGGGCGTGCTGAGCGCGGCCCGTGACTTCGGGCTGGTCACCAAGAGCAATCTGATCCTGGGCCTGGGCGAGACACCAGACGAGGTGCGCACCGCGCTGGTCGACCTGTACGGCGCCGGCTGCGAGCTGGTCACGATCACCCAGTATCTGCGGCCGTCGGCGCGCCACCACCCGGTGCAGCGCTGGGTCAAGCCCGAAGAGTTCCTGCAGCACCGCGACTATGCCGAGCAGCTGGGCTTCGCCGGCGTGCTGGCGGGACCGTTGGTGCGCTCCTCCTACCGGGCGGGCCGGCTCTATGAGCAGGCGGTGGCCGCCCGGCCAGTATCCTGAAGCGATGGCAAGATCCCGCAACGCCGCCAAGAACCCGGGAAACAAGGCCGCCAGGGCTCAGGCGAAAGCGGCCCGCAAAGCCGCCGCCAGAGAGCGCCGCGCCCAGCTGTGGCAGGCGTTCAACGTTCAGCGCCAAGAAGACAATCTGCTGCTGCCGTACATGATCGGCGCGTTCGTGCTGACCGTGGCGGTGTCGGTGGCGTTGGGACTGTGGGCCGGCGGGTTCACCATGATCACCGTGATCGCGCTGGGGGTGATCCTCGGCGCACTGGCGGCGTCGGTCGTCTTCGGTCGACGTGCGCAGCGGTCGGTGTATCGCAAAGCTGAGGGACAGACCGGCGCGGCGGCGTGGGTATTGGACAACCTGCGCGGCAAGTGGCGGGTCACCCAGGCGGTGGCCGCCACCGGTCACTTCGACGCGGTGCACCGGGTCCTCGGCCGACCCGGCGTGATCCTGGTGGCCGAGGGCTCGCCGGCACGTGTCAAGCCGCTGCTGGCCCAGGAGAAGAAACGCACCGCCCGACTGGTCGGGGACGTACCGATCTACGACATCGTCGTCGGCAACGGCGACGGGGAGGTTCCCCTGGCCAAGCTGGAACGTCACCTGATCCGGCTGCCGAACAACATCAGTGCCAAACAGCTGGACGCGTTGGAGTCGCGGCTCGCCGCGCTGGGGTCGCGGGCCGGCACCGCCCCCCTGCCGAAGGGACCGATGCCCGGCGCCGCCAAGATGCGCGGTGTCGCCCGCACCGTGCGCCGGCGGTAGCGCGCTGTCAGCGCCGCACCACAGCGGTGGCGGTCACGCGGTCCTGCAGGCCCCGGCCGTCGGTGTCGGTGAACAACGCCGGCACCACGAGCGCGATCAGGAGCCCGCGCACCGCGGCCCGGCCCAGACCGATTCGGGGACGCGGCCCGGTGGACACCACCCGGAGTCCGAGCGCAAACTGACCCGGGGTAAATCCGAACAACCACACCGCGATCAGGCCGAGGGCCCACCAGGTCACCAGCACCGCCGTCGATAGCCTCGCCGGCGTGACCAGCCCGAGCGTCAGGCCCAATCCGGCCAGCCCGTAAGCCACCAGCCAGTCGACGAGCAGCGCCGCGAGCCGGCGACCGGTCGGGGCCAGAGACCCCGATCCGTGCTCGGGCATGCCCAGCATCGCCCCGGGATATCGTCCGTCAGGAGCGGACTGGCCGGCGCCGGACAGCCAGGATCCGGGGCCGGGGGACATAGCATCAGAATAGGCGGCCCACCATCGGCGGCCGGCGCCCGTCGTACCCGACCCGGCGTGGATGGCGCCTCACCAGCTCGCGTAACGTCAGCGCAACATGAGGTTGACTGGCGGGCAACATCGCCTCCTTAGCGTCTGGTGAGGGCCGCCGTCACGGCCAGTTAAGGAGAGCGCTTCAATGACCGCAGTCGCACCAATGCCCGCAGCAAAGGAGAGCGCTTCGGTGTCCGAGAAGACGGCCGACGACATCATCAAGCTGATCAGCGATGCGAAAGTCCAGTACGTCGACGTCCGGTTCTGTGATCTGCCCGGAGTGATGCAGCATTTCACCATCCCGGCTTCGGCGTTCGACGAGAGCGTGTTCACCGACGGGTTGGCCTTCGACGGCTCGTCGATCCGCGGGTTCCAGTCGATTCACGAATCCGACATGATCCTGCTTCCCGACCCGCAGACCGCTCAGATCGACCCGTTCCGCGAGGCCAAGACGCTCAACCTGAACTTTTTCGTCCACGACCCCTTCACCCGGGAGGCCTACTCGCGCGATCCGCGCAACATCGCCCGCAAAGCGGAGAGCTACCTGATCAGCACCGGCATCGCGGACACCGCCTACTTCGGCGCCGAAGCCGAGTTCTACATCTTCGACTCGGTGTCCTTCAGTTCGACGACCAACAGCTCGTTCTACAAGGTCGACGCGATCTCGGGATGGTGGAACACCGGGGCGGCCACCGAGGCCGACGGCAGCCCCAACCGGGGATACAAGGTCCGTCCGAAGGGTGGTTACTTCCCGGTGGCACCCAACGACCAGTACGTCGACCTGCGCGACAAGATGCTGACCAACCTGATCAATGCCGGGTTCAGCCTGGAAAAGGGCCACCACGAGGTCGGCAGCGGCGGGCAGGCCGAGATCAACTACAAGTTCAACACGCTGCTGCACGCCGCCGACGACCTGATGCTGTTCAAGTACATCGTCAAGAACACCGCGTGGGCGAACGGCAAGACCGTGACGTTCATGCCCAAGCCGCTGTTCGGCGACAACGGCTCGGGCATGCACTGCCACCAGTCGCTGTGGAAGGACGGCGGCCCGCTGTTCTACGACGAGGTCGGCTACGCCGGCTTGTCCGACACCGCCCGCCACTACATCGGCGGGATCTTGCACCACGCGCCGTCGTTGCTGGCGTTCACCAATCCGACCGTGAACTCCTACAAGCGGCTGGTGCCCGGATACGAGGCGCCGATCAACCTGGTGTACAGCCAGCGCAATCGCTCGGCGTGCGTTCGCATCCCGATCACCGGCAACAATCCCAAGGCCAAGCGACTGGAGTTCCGCTGCCCCGACTCGTCAGGCAACCCGTATCTGGCATTCTCGGCGATGCTGATGGCCGGTCTCGACGGGATCAAGAAAAAGATCGAGCCGGCGGCTCCGGTAGACAAAGACCTCTACGAGCTGCCGCCGGAGGAGGCCGCCAACATCCCGCAGGCACCGACCTCGCTGGCCGCGGTGATCGACCGCCTCGAGGAAGATCACGAATACCTCACCGAGGGAGGCGTTTTCACACCCGACCTGATCGAGACATGGATTGCCTACAAGCGCGAGAACGAGATCGAACCGGTCAACATCCGGCCGCATCCGTACGAATTCGCCCTGTACTTCGACGTGTAGGAGACTCGCGGCCGGCTCGGAGAAATCCGATCACCCCGAACTCGGCTCGCGGAGCCGATCGGCACGCTCTTGAGGGTCTTGTCCGGACGCTCGGACGTAGGTCTGCCCCTTGCGCAGCGTCACAAGCAGCTCATGGTAAGGACCGACGAGATAGACGGTGTCACCGCCGCGTAACCGGGTGGCGCGGCGCGGATGCAGAGTCAGGTCCGCGTCATCTCGGGCAATGGCGACGACTCGAGTTTTGGTGGACAACTCGAGCATCGGCAGTCCGTCAAGTTCGCTGCCCGCACCGACATGCATGCCACCGACCATGAATGAACGTTGCCCAACCGAAAAGGTCTGCAACACCTGCAGACCCATCGCCGCGCCGATGAACCACGGCACGGCCAGATCGACCGTGGACCGCACCGAGTCGAATCCGAACCGCTGCGCCACCACGGAGCCCAGCACCCGGTCGTAGACCCGCAGCACGATCGGAACGTCGGCCAACCGGTTGACCTCGGGCATCACTCGGGGACCGAGCATCTCGCGCAGCACGATGCCGGTCTCGATGTTGACCATGTCGTCATTGGTCAGCACGGCCACCGCGCGGGCGTGCTGGAGCCCGGCCAGGGCCAGCGTCTGACGCAGCGTCGCGTCCCCGAATATCACCGGCACACCGAGTTCGGCTGCGGCTGTCAAAAAGCGGTTGCCCTCGTCACGCTCGATCACCGCGACCTCGTAGCCGGCGGTACTCAGGTCGGTGACGACGCGAATACCGAACGAGCCCAGCCCCACGACGATGATGTGGTTGCGCAAATGGCGTGCCCGCCTGCGACCGGCCGAGAAGGCGATGCGCCGCGACAACAGCATGTCGGCGACGAAAGCGACGAGTATCGCGGTCGTCGTTACACCTGCGAACATGAGCATCACGGCGAACAATCGCAGCCACGTGGGTTGCTGGACGAAGCTGAAGTCGCCATAGCCCACCGTCGCGATCGTCTCGGACGCAAAATACAGCGCGTCGACCCACGCCATGCCCGGCCTTTGGTAGCTGAAACGCAAAAAAATCGTCGAGCCGACCAACAGCAAAAGCGCAACGGCTAAGGCCCGCACGAATAATGGGTTGATATCCTGGCGCACCATGTGACCGGCATCTATCATTCGCCTAAACCACGGCCGGCGCGCACGAGTGGCGCTGGGCCGTCTGGCTTTGATGCCGTGACCGGACAATTCTTCGGCGGTGCCGATCACGGCGATCCAGTCACCGGCGCTTACCCGCTCGTCTCGCCCCGGGCAGGCTACGACCTCGCCGGGAGTAGGCGAATTCTCGCCATGGATCACCGCCACCGGCGCCAGATCGCCATAGATCTGGCGCAGCGTCGCATCCCGGGGCGCCACGGCACCGGCGATGACCAGCGTGACACCGGCCACCTCCAAGTGATGCGCGGTGAGCGCCAGACATGCCTCGACGATCGACGGCGCTGCCAGGTCGGCCACATCGAGGATCGCACCCGGGCCGTTGCCGACCGATACCGCCGCCTTCAGCACTTCGTTCGCCAGCCTTGCCACGACCCGCACATTCGGATTGGCTCGCCGTGCCCGCAAGGCGATTTCGAGATTTCTCGCGTCATCGGGCCCCGCACAGACGACGGCGAGCGCCTCAGCGACCCCGGCGTCCTCGAGCTCGACCACCGAGTCGATCCTGACGACGCGCGCACCCACGCCGGCCAGTTCCTCGACTATCGCGTCGGCCAGCGCGTCGTCACCGCGGACGATGATGTGGCGCTCCATGCCGAAGGGGTTTTATTCCACCGGTCTGACGCGGCCCGGAATCCAGCCTTCCGGCGACCATTTTTTGTTATTCAGCAACCGTTTTCCGCTGTGCGACATCAAACCCACCCCTGGCCGGCAATGAATCCGCTTATGCCGATGATTATTGACCACGCGGACGGGTTGTGCCACCGGAACCGACACTGGTGCTTGTCCTGCCACGCCCGGTTGCTGACGTGTCACACAGCTGAAATACCGTTAACGTACCGGAAAACTGTTGCGGGCGTCTGCCTCGGAAATTGTTGTTAATCACGGCGATCCCGTTGATAATGTTCGGCTTGGAGATCGCCGGCGACCACTCGGGACCGCCGGTGTCTGCCGGCGGTAACACCGTGCGCAGGATCATGGTCTGGATCAGCGGTCGCTGACAGCATCCGGCGCGCCTCATCGATGCGCGAGGACCACCTTGGCTCGGTTGACGGGCATCAACATCGGACGAATCGGGTGTGCCCGGGCCGGCGGTCCCGGCAGTGCGGCCAACGATCGGTGTTGCAGCAGAGTCCGAAACAGCACGCGGGCCTCGAAGGTGGCCAGCTTCGCGCCCAGGCAACGGTGAGCGCCGGCGCCGAACGGCAGCCACGTGTACGTTCCCGGGGGCTCGTCCAGGAATCGCTCGGGCCGGAATGCCAGCGGGTCGTCGTAGATGTCCGGACGTTCGTGTACAGCCAGGAACGGAATCACGACGATCGTACCCCGGGGAAGCCATAAGCCGTTGAACACCGTGTCGCGCAACACTCGTCGTGCGGTACCGGGAACGGCCGGCCGCAGGCGCATCACTTCGTAGATGACGGCATCCAGGTACGAGTCGTCGCCCGCGTCGACGCTGCGCTGCACTTCGCTCAGGACTCGCGGCGAATGGCTGACGAACTCCGCGATCCACGACAACGTCACCGCCGTGGTCTCATATCCCGCGAGCACGGTTCCGCGCAGCTCCCGCGCCAGCACGGCGTCCTCCTTGGGATGATCGCTTTCGGCGTTCGTCTTCAGCACGTGCTCGATCAGACCGTGATCGGAGTAGCCGCGCCCGGCCCGGCGGTTGGCAATCTCCTTGAGAAGAATCGCGTCAACCGCCTTCTCGTGCCGCCGCAGCGGCAGGTAGGGAAGCGCGTGCCCGCCGGTGAACACCCCTAGGGCGCTCAGGAGCTGAAACCCGGGGCTTTCCAACGCCCCGAACCACCCGCGCAGCGCGCGTTCGAGGTCGGCAGTCGCCCCGGGCTCGGTGTCACCGAAGATCACGGACATCATCACCGCGACCGACAGCTGGTAACCGATCTTCAGGAAGCTGATCGGCGAACCGACCGGCCAGTGGTCGAGATGCCTGCGCATCACGGCGGCAATCGCGTCCTCGTAGGACTTCAAAGCCCGCCCGTGGTAGGGCGGCGATACCGCTTTGCGCTCGGCGCGATGCTCGGCGCCTTCCAGGAAGCTCAACCCGTCCGTGCCGAAGATGACATCATGGGCGGTCAGGCGGCGCAGGACCTGCCCCAGCGAGAAGTCGTCTTCGGCGTCGGCCAACAACGCCCGCGCGTCGGCAACCGAGCTGGTGAACAGCAACGTCGGTAACAGGGGCGCGTCCAGGACAACTCGCTCACCCAGGCGGCTCAGGGCGGAATTCGCCGCGCCCGGCCACAACAGTGCGTGGACATCCCTGGCGGCCGACCGCAGCCGCGCGTGCGGAAGATCGTCCAGGGTCGTCAATCGCTCAACAGGCGCTACCATCGACGGCACCTATCAACCGATCGTCCCATAGCCAGACGATAGGGCGATCGCGCCCACCACTCAACCCCCAGGTGAACCCCTGGCGAATCGAGGGGTGCGGGCCGGCGCTCACAACAGGTGCCGCGCCGACCGTCCCATGTGGTAGCCGGTGGGAAAGGATCTCTCGATCACCCGCAGCCGGTCGTCGGCTTTCGACTCGAGCTCCAAGACGACGCAGCTGTCGCCGATCGCTTTGGACTCGAGGACCACGTAATGCTGACCACCGCCCTGCACGTCGGTGATCGGGTCACCCGAGCGCAGTGCCTCGACCGGTACGAGTTCGGGGTTTGCCTGTGAGTCCACCCCGGCAACGTTAAGCCATCCAGGCGCGTGACGGAACGGTTTCCCGCAGATGCACGCTCGATCAGGCGCGGACCAGATCCGGATGGAACTTGGCCGCCATCCGGCGCATTCCGTCGCGCCAGTCGACGGCGGTGCCGCCGACCAGCCCACGCATCCGGGTCACGTCGGTGGGATTACCCCGCAGCGCCTGCTCGTTCTCCTGGAATATCGGGTCCTTGCCGACCAGCGAGCCCAGGTAAGTGCACCATTGCTGCAGGCTGACGGTCGTCTCGCCGCACCAATTGACCGTGGTCGCCGGCACCGACGCCGCCGCAAGCAGCTTCGGGATCGTGGCGATGATGTCGTCCTCGTGGATCGGGTTGTAGCGGGCCGGCCCGCCGGGCGGGACCGGGATCGGCACGCCGGCCAGCATCATCTCCATGTGGTAGTAGGGCCACCCGCCGTTGTCTCCGTACGGGACGTTGAGGCGGGCGATGGTGGTGGGCACGCCGAGGACGCGCGCCATCGACCGGGCGACGACTTCGCCGGCGATCTTGGAGATCGAATAGGTGGGGAACAAAAACTTGTGGTTGTCGCCCAGAATGGCACTTTCGTCGCGGGGTTCGTCGCCGGGCGGATCGTAGACGGCCGCCGAGGAGCAGTGCAGGAAGGCTTTTGCCCCGCGACACTGCGCCATGAGTAAGCCGACCGCCTCCGCGTTGGCCCGCAGGTCCGTGTCCCAGCGGCCGCTCTTGGCCACCGCGAAGTTCACGACGTAGTCGAAGTCGGACGGCAAGCCCGCGAAATCGCCCTCGGCCAGGTTGACGGTGGCGCAGTGCACTCCCGCTCGTTGGAGTCCGTCACGTGCGGCCGCGTCGGTGAACCGGGCGATACCCCAGACCTCGTTGTCGACAGCGAGGGCCCGGGCCACCGGAGCGGCGACCTGACCGGTCGGACCGGTAATCAAGATTTTGGCGCCGCGCATGAACTGATGGTAGGCGAACCGCTGCTCAAACCATTTTTGGTGGGAAAAGAAAGCATGCGGGCGGTTATCCCGCAGTTCGTGCCCATGCCGGTCGGACGAAGACACCCTGCGCTTCGACGGTGATGCCGTCGGCGTCGCGCAGATGGCCGCGGACGAACGTTTTGACCTCTTCGGTCCGCTCGATGACGGCTTCGGCGCGAAGCCTGCCCAACGGCGTCCCGCGCAGATATTTGACGGTGATAGTCCCGGTGAACAGCGGCTTGGTCAGACCTTCACTGGCCGCCTCGCCCAGGATGTGGTCGAGCACCAGCGCGCAGACGCCGCCGTGCACCAATCCCGGCGGGCCCTCGTAGGGCAGACCCAGACTGAACTCGCTGAAGCAGCGGCCGGCGTCGTGGTGGATGACCAGCGGTGGCGCGATCGGATTACGCAGGCCGATCACGGCATTGCCCCAGGCCAGTGGCCGGCCGTCGACCACGTAACGCACGCTGTGCGGTTGGTCGCGTTGGCGGCTGCGCAAGGTGTCGGTGACCGCTTCGATCAGGCGGCGCGCCTCCTGCAGGACCTTCTCGTCGACCTCGGTCCGGATCGTGGCGTCGATGAGCTCGCGGACGGCATTGGTCAACGGCGCGTACGCCGCCGTCAGCCGGTCATGCTCCGCGACGCTCATGGCCTCATAGGTTGTCTTCACCCCGACCTGCCTCTCGATCAACCGCCGAAGACCCTGCGCACCACAGCTTTGGCGCGTCGGGTGACGCGCAGATAGTTGTCCAGGAATGCGCCACCGTCAGCGTTTGGCCAACCCGCCGCGACGGCGACGGCATTGAGCATCCGGCCCGGTCCGGGCAGCTGATCGGTCGGCTTGCCGCGCACCAGCACCAGCGCGTTACGGGCCCGAGTCGCCGTCAACCAGGCCTGCCGCAGCAGATCCACCTCGTCGGCCGACATCAGTCCGGCCGCCGCGATGGCATCGAGGGTTTGCAGCGTCGAGGTGTTGCGCAGCCCGCCGATCGCGTGCGCGTGCTGCAACTGCAGCAGCTGCACTGTCCATTCGATGTCGGCCAGTCCGCCACGCCCCAGTTTGGTGTGGGTGTTGGGGTCGGCGCCGCGCGGCAGCCGCTCGGCGTCGACGCGGGCCTTCAGCAGCCGGATTTCGCGCACCGCCTGCTCCGACACCCCGGCGGCGGGATAGCGCGTCTTGTCGGCCATCAGCAGGAACCGCTGGCCCAGATCCGGGTCCCCGGCCACCGCGTGGGCGCGCAGCAGGGCCTGGATCTCCCAGGGCTGCGCCCATTTTTCGTAATAGGCACGATAGGACGCCAGCGTCCGAACCAGCGGGCCGTTACGCCCTTCCGGGCGCAAATTGGCATCGACCTCCAATGGCGGGTCGACGCTGGGCGTGCCCAGCAGCGCCCGCAGTTGCTCGGCAACCGATATCGACCAGCGCACCGCGTCCGAATCCGCCACACCGTGCGCCGGCTCGCAGACGAACAGCACGTCGGCGTCGGACCCGTAACCCAATTCGCCGCCACCGAGCCGGCCCATCCCGATCACCGCAATGCGGGCCGGCGCCGACCCCGAGTCGGGCAGGTTGGCCCGGATCACCGCATTCAGCGCAGCCTGCAGCACCGCCACCCACACCGAGGTCAGCGCCTCGCACACGGCGGTGACTTCGAGCATTCCCAACAGGTCGGCGGAACCGACCCGGGCCAGCTCGCGTCGGCGCAGGCTCCGCGCGGAGGCGATGGCCCGAACCGGATCGGCGTGCCGGCCCGCCGACACCACCAGGGCGCCGGCCACCGCGCCGGGGTCGACGTCGAGCAGTTTGGGTCCCGACGGCCCGTCGCCGTACTGCTGGATGACCTCGGGTGCCCGCATCAGTAGTTCCGGCACGAACCGCGAGGTGCCCAGCACCCGCATGAGCCGCTTGGCCACCGCACTGCTGTCGCGCAGCGTGGACAGGTACCAGCGTTGTGTGGTCATCGCCTCGCTGAGCCGGCGGTAGGCCAGCAACCCGGTGTCCGGGTCGGGGGTGTCGGAGAGCCAGTCCAGCAGTTTGGGCAGCAGCACCGCCTGCACCCGCCCGCGACGCCCGCCCTGATTGATCAATGCGCTCAGGTGGGTCAGCGCACTCTGCGGCCGTTCGTAACCCAGCGCAGCCAGCTGCCGTTGTGCTGCGGCCGGGGTCATGCCGTGCGAGAACTCCAGCCCCGGCGGACCGATCGATTCCAGCAGCGGTTGATAGAACAGCTTGGCGTGCAGCCGGGACACCCGCAGATTGTGGCGTTTGAGTTCCTTGCGCAGCACGCCGAGCGCATCGTGACGTCCGTCGGGAACGATGTGGGCCGCGCGTGCCAGCCAACGCAACGCTTCGTCGTCGTCGGGAGCCGGCAGCAGATGCGTGCGCTTGAGCCGCTGCAGCTGCAGGCGGTGCTCGAGCAGCCGCAGGAACTCGTAGGAGGCGGTCAGGTTCGCGGCATCGTCGCGCCCGATGTAGCCGCCGTTGCCCAGCGCGGCCAGCGCATCCACTGTCGACGCCACGTGCAGCGATTCGTCGCCGCGGCCGTGCACCAACTGCAGCAGTTGCACCGCGAACTCCACGTCGCGCAGCCCGCCGGTGCCGAGTTTGATCTCGCGGCTGCGGACCTCGGCCGGCACCAGCTCTAACACTCGCTGCCGCATGGCCTGAACCTCGGCGACGAAGTCGTCGCGCTCGCACGCCGTCCATACCAGTGGCATCAACGCGGTCATGTACTGCTCGCCCAGCGCGGGGTCGCCGGCTGCGGGCCGCGCCTTGAGAAGCGCTTGAAACTCCCAGGTTTTAGCCCAGCGCTGGTAATAGGCGAGATGGGACGCGACAGTGCGCACCAGCTCGCCGTGTCGCCCCTCCGGCCGCAGCGCAGCGTCCACCTCGAAGAAGGCCTCCGAGGCCAGCCGCATCAGCTCGCCGGCCACCCGGGTGGTCATCGGATCGGCGCGCTCACCGACGAAGATGACGTCGACGTCGCTGGCGTAGTTCAATTCCCGGGCTCCGCATTTACCCATGGCGATGACGGCCAGCCGAGGCGGTGTCTTGCCGCCACAGACGATCTTTTCCGCGGCGGCCAGCGCTGCCGCCAGCGCGGCGTCGGCGATGTCGGCCAGGTGAGCGCCGACCGAGGTGAACGGCAGCACCGGCTCGTCCTCGACGGCCGGCGCCAGGTCCAGAGCGGCCAGCACCAGCAGATGGTCGCGGTACAGTGCGCGCAGCCGCGCCACGTCCGGCGGGGTTGACATGTCGTTGACGCAGTCGATGAACGTGCGACGCAGCTGTTCGGCCGACGGCAAGGTCACCATGCCCTGACTACCCCGCAGCAGCCGCCATGACTGCGGGTGGGCGACCAGATGGTCGCCCAGGGCCAACGAGGATCCCAGCACTGCCAGCAGTCGACCCCGCAGGCCGGAGTCGGTCAGCAACCCGGCGTGCAGCTCGTCCCACCCGGCGCCGAGCGCCTCGGCCAGTCGGACCAAGGCTTTCAGCGCGGCGTCGGCATCCGGCGCCCGCGACAGCGACCACAACAGGTCGACGTGGGCGTCGGTATCCCAGCCGAGTTGCGCCAGGTAGGCGCTTGCCCGCGGGTCGACCAGCCCGAGCCGGCCCACGCCGGGCAGCTTTGGACGCCGCGTGACGGGTTGGCTCACGCCCACGACGGTAGCGCAGGTGGCCCCGGGATCCGCCGGCTACCGGATGCGGTTACAGCGAGAGATAGGTCTTGAGTTCGTAGGGAGTGACATGGCTGCGGTAGTTCGCCCACTCTCTGCGCTTGTTGCGTATGAAGAAGTCGAAAACGTGCTCCCCCAATGCTTCTGCGACCAGTTCGGAATTCTCCATGGCGCGCAGAGCACCGTCTAGGTTGGCGGGCAGCTCCTTGTAGCCCATCGCCCGGCGCTCCTCGGCGGTGAGGTCCCACACGTTGTCTTCGGCCTGCGGGCCCAACGTGTAACCCTTCTGCACTCCGCGCAACCCGGCTGCCAGCAGCACCGCGAACGTCAGGTACGGATTGCACGCGGAGTCGGGGCTGCGGATTTCGATGCGCCGCGAGGAGGTCTTGTGCGGGCTGTACATGGGTATGCGCACCAGCGCCGACCGGTTGGCGGCGCCCCAGGACGCGGCGGTGGGCGCTTCGCCGCCGGACACCAGCCGTTTGTAGGAGTTGACCCATTGGTTGGTGACCGCGCTGATTTCGCAGGCGTGCTCTAAAATCCCGGCGATAAACGACTTGGCCACATCGGAGAGCTGCAGCGGATCGTCGGCACTGTGGAACGCGTTGACGTCGCCCTCGAACAGGCTCATGTGGGTGTGCATCGCCGAGCCCGGGTACTGCCCGAACGGTTTGGGCATGAAACTCGCCCGCGCCCCCTCCTCCAGGGCGATCTCCTTGATCAGGTAGCGGAAGGTCATCACGTTGTCGGCCATCGACAACGCGTCGGCGAACCGCAGGTCGATCTCCTGCTGGCCGGGTGCACCCTCATGGTGGCTGAACTCCACCGAGATGCCCATGAACTCCAGCGCTTCGATGGCGCGACGGCGGAAGTTGGAGGCGGAGTCGTGCACGGCCTGGTCGAAGTAGCCGGCGTCGTCGAGCGGGACCGGAACCGACCCGTCATCGGGCCCGGGTTGCAGCAGGAAGAACTCGATCTCGGGATGGACATAACAGGTGAATCCGAGATCGTTGGCCTTGCTGAGCTGACGACGCAGCACATGACGCGGGTCCGCCCACGACGGCGAGCCGTCGGGCATCGTGATGTCGCAGAACATCCGGGCCGAGTGGTGGTGGCCCGAATCGGTGGTCCACGGCAGCACCTGGAAGGTCGACGGGTCGGGGTTCGCGACGGTGTCGGCCTCCGAGACCCGGGCGAAGCCCTCGATCGAGGACCCGTCGAAGCCGATGCCCTCCTCGAACGCACCTTCAAGCTCGGCCGGAGCGATGGCGACCGACTTGAGGTAGCCGAGCACGTCGGTAAACCACAGCCGGACGAAACGGATATCCCGTTCCTCCAGCGTGCGCAGCACGAATTCCTTCTGTCGGTCCATACCTCGAACAGTATGCACTGCCAGTGAATTCTGTGTTACCGAACGCTTAGTTCTGGTCGCATTCTGATTGTGGTCTGTTCGTGTTCCCGCAGCGGCTGACCGGGTCCGCACGACTCAACATCGCACGTTGTCGGGCGGCGACACGCGATCGACCAGGAAGCGCACAACGGCGCTGTCGACGCAGCGATCCCCGTTGAACACCGCGGTGTGCTGAGTGCCTTCGTAGGTGATGAGCGGGGCACCGAGCTCGCGGGCCAGATCCACGCCGGCCTGGTACGGCGTGGCCGGGTCATGCGTGGTGGACACCACGACGATCTTGCCGGGGCCCGCCGACACCGCCGGATGCGGCGACGAGGTGGCCGGAACCGGCCACAGCGCGCACAGGTCGCGGGGGGCGAACCCGGTGAACTGCCCATAGCTCAGAAACGGCGCCACCGCGCGGATGCGCCGGTCGGCCTCCACCCAATCCGCCGGACTGGTCGGCGACGGGGCGTCGACACATCGGATCGCGTTGAAGGCGTCCTGGGAGTTGTCGTAGTGGCCGTCCTCGTCGCGGGCAAAGTAGTCGTCGGCCAGCACCAGCAGGTCTTCGGCACCGGTGCCGCGCTGCAGGCCGAGCAGCCCGCTGGTCAGATACTTCCAGTACTGGGGGGTGTAGAGGGCGTTGATGGTTCCGGTGATCGCGTCTGAGTAGCTCAGCCCGCGCGGATCGGCCGTTTTCGCCGGAGTGGCGACCAGCGGATCGACCAGTTCGTGGTATCGGCTGACCCACCTGGCCGGATCGGTGCCCAGCGGGCAGGCCGGCGCGCGGGCGCAAGTGGCCGCGTAGTCGTTGAACGCCACCTGGAAGCCGGCCTGCTGCTTGATGTTCTCCTCGATCGGTCCGACGTTCGGGTCGATCGCCCCGTCGAGCACCATCGCCCGCACCTGGGCGGGAAACCGTTCGGCGTACGCGGTGCCCAGTTCGGTCCCGTAGCTGAATCCGAGGTAGTTGATCTGGTCGTCGCCCAACGCCCGACGGACCATGTCCATGTCCCGCGCGACGGACGCGGTGCCCGCGTTCTTCAGGAATGCCGCACCCATCCGATTGAGGCAGGCGGCCGCCAGTTGCCGGTTGAGCTGCTCGACGTGCGCCACACCGGCCGGGCTGTAGTCGACCATCGGTTCACGCCGCCAGGCGTCGAAGTCGGCGTCGGTGCGGCAGCGCAGGGTCGGGGTGGAGTGGCCGACCCCGCGGGGGTCGAACCCGACCAGGTCGAAGCGCCGGGTGACCTCGCTGCCCGCCAGCGCCGGCGCCAGCCCGGCCACGAGGTCGACCGCCGAAGCACCGGGCCCTCCCGGGTTGACCAGCAGCGATCCGATCCGCGGGCCGCTTGCCGGGATACGGATCAGCGCAAGCCGGGCCTGTTCGCCGCCGGGGTTGTCGTAGTCGATCGGGACCGCGACGGTGGCACAGCGGGCGCTGGGGATATCACCGGTGTCGGCCACAAACCCGCCGCAGCTGCCCCAAGTCAGAACGGGCGCCGAGGCGGGCTGGGCAGCGGCCGGGCCCGGCGCCTGGCCGCTGTCGGATTCCGGGTTGGCGTGGGCTGGTACGAGGGCCGTCGACGCCAGGCCGAGTGCCAACAGCGCTGAGCTCAATCGTCTCATGCGCCACATGGGTTTCAATAGTCGCACGGGTCGAACACCGACGGCACGGCCGACAGGTCACGCCTTGGTCTCGTTATTCGCGGCGCACTCTCAACATCGGGCGCCGGTGGGCGGCATAGTGCCGTTGACCAGATACGCGGCCACATAGTCGTCGATGCAGCTGTTGCCCTGGAAGACCACGGTGTGTTGGGTCCCGTCGAAGGTGAGCAGCCCGGCGTGCAGCTGTTTGGCAAGGTCGACGCCCGCCTCGTACGGTGTCGCGGGGTCGTGCGTCGTCGAGACCACCACAGTGGGCGGCAAACCGGGCGCCGAGATGGTATGGGGATCACTGGTCGGCGGTACCGGCCAGAAAGCGCAGGTGCCCAAAGGCGCGTCACCGGTGAACTTGCCGTAACTCATAAACGGCGCGATTTCCCGCGAGAGCCGATCCTCTTCGATGACCTTGGCGTGGCTTTTGATCGGCGGCTGATCGACGCAATTGACCGCCACCCTGGCGTCGCTGGCATTGGTGTAGTGCCCCTTGGCGTCGCGACGCATGTACATGTCGGCCAGCAGCAACAGGGCGTCGCCGTGGTCGCTTTTCAGTTCGGTGAGCCCGGTGGTCAGATAATGCCACAGCGCCGGCGAGTACAGCGCCATGATGGTGCCGACGATGGCATCGCTGTAGCTCAGCCCGCGCGCATCCTTGGTCTTGGCCGGCCTGCCGATCATCGGGTCCGCAGGATCGACCAGCTTGTCCACCAGGCTGTGATAGACCTCGACGGCTTTCTCCGGGTCGGTGCCCAGCGGGCATTCCGGCGACTTGGCGCAGTCAGCCGCGTAATCGTTGAACGCATCCTGGAATCCCTTGGCTTGCCGCAGGTCTGCCTGGATCGGGTCGGTGTTGGGGTCGATGGCCCCGTCGAGGATCATCGCCCGCACGTTGCGCGGATAGGCCTCGGCATACGCCGAACCGATCCGGGTACCGTACGAATAGCCCAGGTAGGACAGTTTGTCGTCGCCCAGCCCCTTGCGGATCGCGTCCAGATCCCGTGCAACATTGACCGTTCCGACGTTCGCCAGGAACTTCTTTCCCATCTTGTCGACACAGCGGGCGACGTACGCCTTGGTCTCGTCCTCGATATGCGCCACCCCCGCCGGGGTGTAGTCGACTTGCGGCTCGGCCCGCAACCTGTCGTTTTCGGTGTCGGAGTTGCACCAGACAGCCGGCCGCGACGACGCGACGCCGCGGGGGTCGAACCCGACCAGGTCGAACCGCTCGCGCACCCGCGGCGGCAACGAACCCACCATGCTCAGTGCCGCTTCGACACCGGACTCCCCCGGCCCACCCGGGTTGACGACCAGCGAACCGATCTTGTGCCCGGTCGCCGGGAACCGGATCATCGCCAAGGTCGCCGCGCCCCCGCTGAGGTCGTTGTAGTCGACCGGCACGGCGATCTTGCCGCACTGCGCGCCGGCCGGAAGTTTCACCGCCGGACCGTCGGTGATGACGTGGCACTCGCCCCACTCCACCGGACTGCCGATTTTCGGTCCGGTGAGCACCGCGCGTCCGGCGACGACGCGGGTACAACTTGCCAGCATGACCACGACCGCAGCCATCGAGGTCCACAGCAGCAGCGTGCGCGCAATCGTGTCGCGGCGAGACGGCCCCATGCTCACCTATGCTGCCATGGCCCGTGAGCGGTCCGTGGTAGCCGTAGGATCCGCGGCGGTCGCATCCGCCGGCCCAGTCGGGCCTCATGGGGCGCAGCGGGTCGGCGCCGATGAGTTCAGCCGGTGACGCGCAGCAGTTCTTCTAAGCCAACGGCGAAGCCGTCGGCAAGCTCCCACAAGTCCGGCACCAACTCCGGGCAGGCGATCAGTCCGACGTCGAGTTTGCCGTTCAACGACATCACGGTGATGTTGAGGCCGGCGCCGTGGAAAATCGGACCGAGTGGATACATCGCCTTGACCTGGCAGCCCAGCAAATACAGCGGCAGCTGCGGGCCCGGCACGTTGGAGATCACCAGGTTGTACACCGGCCGGCTGCGAGTCAGCCGCGTGCGGGCGTACGCCCGCATCGCCAACCCGAACACTGCCGGGGCGGCGAACTGCGACCAGTCCTGCAAAAGCGTGGCACCGATCGCGTAACTGTGTTCTTTGGCAGCCGCATTCGCCTCGGCGATGGCTCTGAGACGTTCGACCGGGTCGGCGATGTGGGTTTCCAGGCGAGAGAACATTCCCGAGATCTGGTTGCGGCCGGGCCGATCAGATTTACCGTGCACCGATACCGGCACCATGGCCACCAGCGACGAGTCCGGTAGCTCGCCGCGGTCCAGCAGAAACCGGCGGAGCACCCCCGACACCAGCGCCATCACCACATCGTTGACCTTGACACCGAAGTGGTTCTTGACCTTCTTGATGTCGTCGAGATCCAGTTCCGTGTAGGCGACGTTGCGGTGGCCGGTGATGCGGGCGTTGAACGGAGTCGGGGGCGCGGCGAACGGGCGCGCCATCGTTCGACCTGTGCTTGCCCGCTGCAGCGTCTTGACCACCGACGACACCGTGGTCGGCACAACACGCATCAGGTGCAGCGGCCGCGCGGCGAATGTCAGCAGGCCGGTGGCCACGATCTCCCACTCGTTGGCGCCGCCGACGCCGTCGACCGGCTCGGGCGGCGGTGCGTCAATGTCGGTGCTGCACAGCGAAGACATCAGATTCGCGCCGGTCACACCGTCCACACAGGCGTGATGCACCTTGGTCAGCACCGCCAGCCGCCCACCCGCCCGGGCGTCGGTGCCTCCGACCCCCTCGATGACCCACATCTCCCATAACGGGCGGCTGCGGTCCAGCGGCAGACCGGCGATGTGGCCGCAGATCTCGGACAGCTCCAGGCGCCCGCCCGGTGGCGGCAGCCCAATTCGGTGCAGGTGGCGGCTGATGTCGAAGTGCTCGTCGTCGACCCAGACCGGATGGTCCACATTGAGCGGGCTGTCGGCCAGTTTCTCGCGGAATTGCGGCATCGCCTTGATCCGGATGGCCAACTCCTCGCGCAGGCGGTCGAAGGTGTAGCTGCCCGGCATCGTCGAGGTGTCCAGCTCCAGGATCGAACAGACATGCAATGGCTGTGACGAGGTCTCCAGGTAGAGAAAACTGGCGTCGAGTCCGCTGAGCCGCTGCATGCGCCGATGGTATGTCGAGCATTCATCGGGAGCGAACGAACCGCAGCACGGGGTTTTATTGTGAAAAAATCCACTGCTCTGCGCGTGGATCTGCTCTCGCGCAGCTGGCACACTGGTCAGGGTCAGACGAGCCCGGGGACCCGGCAGGGCCACGAGGATCGACCCCACCACCATCAGGGACAGTGATGTCTGAGCAGAGCGTCTACGGTGCCCGCCAAGGCATAGAACGAGGTATAGCAACTGCCGACGCGCCGCGGCCCAAGATCCGCATCCACCACCTGCAAAAGATGAAGGCCGAAGGCCACAAGTGGGCCATGCTCACGGCCTACGACTACTCCACCGCCCGGATCTTCGACAACGCCGGTATTCCGGTGCTGCTGATCGGCGACTCGGCCGCCAATGTCGTCTACGGCTACGACACCACTGTGCCGGTCTGCATCGACGAGCTGATTCCGCTGGTTCGGGGGGTCGTTCGAGGCGCGCCACACGCTCTCGTCGTCGCCGACCTGCCGTTCGGCAGCTACGAGACGGGCGCAATCGCCGCGTTGGCCAGCGCCACCCGGTTCCTGAAGGAGGGCGGCGCGCACGCGGTGAAGCTCGAGGGCGGCGCGCGGGTAACCGAGCAGATCGCCGCCCTGACCGCTGCCGGGATCCCGGTGATGGCGCACATCGGGTTCACCCCACAAAGCGTCAACAGCTTCGGAGGCTTCCGGGTGCAAGGCCGCGGCGATGCCGCCGAACAGGTCGTCGCCGACGCGATCGCCGTGGCCGAGGCAGGTGCCTTTGCGGTGGTGCTGGAGATGGTGCCGGCCGAGTTGGCCACCCAGATAACCGGCAAGCTGACCATCCCCACCATCGGCATCGGCGCGGGCCCCAACTGCGACGCCCAAGTGCTGGTCTGGCAAGACATGGCCGGCCTGACCAACGGCAAGACCGCCCGTTTTGTCAAGCGGTTCGGCGACGTCGCCGGCGAGTTACACCGCGCCGCAACGCAGTACGCAGCAGAAGTGGCCAACGGAACGTTTCCTGCCGACGAGCACTGCTTCTAGCGCCGAGTTCCCGGCCCGCCCCGCGCGGCGCCGACCGACAACCTTGTCGCACGCCGCGGCGGCCGAATATGGCACGCTTGGCGCCGATCCCGACGACGGAGGACGTCTATGGCTGCCCGGGCTGCCAAGGCTGCGGATACCACGCGCCACAGGGAAGTCGAGCGCAAATTCGACGTCGACGAGTCCACACTGTCCCCGTCCTTTGCCGGACTTGCCGCCATCACCCGCATCGAAAAGCAACCGACGCAGACGCTGCATGCGGTGTACGTCGATACCCCGGGGCGCGATCTGGCCGCCAACCGCATCACGTTGCGTCGCCGCAGCGGCGGCTCCGATGCCGGATGGCACCTGAAGTTGCCCGCAGGGCCTGACGCCCGCACCGAGATTCGGACCCCGCTGGGCGCGGAGGACGCCGACCGCGACCCGGTGCCCGACGCGCTGCGGGACGTGGTGGCGGCGATCGTGCGCGATCGCCCGCTGCGACCGGTCGCACAGATCACCACCAACCGCGACGTCCACCTGCTGTGCGGCCAAGACGGTGCGGTGCTGGCCGAGTTCTGCGACGACGAGGTCTGTGCGCGCCTGGCCGACGCCGAGGAGACCCAGCGATGGCGGGAGTGGGAACTCGAACTCGTCGGGCCCGACGCGGCCGGCAACACCGAGTTGCTGGACCGGCTGAGCAACCGGCTGATCGACGCCGGAGCCACGCCGTCCCGGCATGCCTCCAAGCTGGCGCGGGCGCTCGGAGAAACCGCGCCGCCGCACCCACCGGACCGGTCGGCCGACCCGCTGCACCGGGCGGTGGTCGAGCAGATCGACGAGCTGCTGGTGTGGGATCGGGCGGTGCGGGCCGACGCAGACGACGCGGTCCACCAGATGCGGGTGACCACCCGCAAGATCCGCAGCCTGCTGCGGGTCGCGCCGGATGCCTTCGGCCTGTCCGACCAGACCTGGATCCTCGACGAGCTCCGCGAGCTGGCCGCGGTGCTCGGTGTTGCCCGAGACGCCGAGGTGCTGGGGATGCGCTACCAGCAGGCCCTGGATCGGCTGCCCCCGGAACTGGTGCGCGGCCCGGTCCGCAAACGCCTGGTCGACGGGGCGCGACGGCGGTACCGGACAGGGCTGCAACGAGCACTGGCCGCGCTGCGTTCGCAACGCTACTTCCGGCTGCTCGACGCGTTGGATGCCGTAGTGGCCAGCTCCCCGTCTCGGCACAACCCTGAATCGACGCCGGTCGACCTCGACGCTGCCTACCAGCGCGTGCGCAAAGCGGCCAAGGCCGCCGCCCGGGCCGCCGAAGCCGACCGCGACAAGGCGCTGCACCGGACGCGCATCAGCGCCAAGCGACTGCGCTACGCCGCGGCGGCCACCGGTGCGACGAAGCTGGCCGAGCAGGCCAAGACCATCCAGACGTTGCTCGGTGACCATCAGGACAGTGTGGTCAGCCGCGAGCACCTGCTTCGGCAGGCCGATGCCGCCCACGCCGCCGGGGAGGACACCTTCACCTACGGTCTGCTCTACCAACAAGAGGCCGACCTGGCCCAACACTGCCGTGAGCAGCTCGATGCGGCCATGCGCAAGCTCGACAAGGCGGCTCGGAAGGTCCGGCACTGAGCCGCACCTTCCGCTGGCGCGGGCGAGTTGGCCTGTAAGCCGGATTCTGTTCCGCGCCGTCACTGCCGACGGCGCGGCGGCGACCATCCATCTGGACACACCGTCACCGGGTGCCTCAAGCGGCCTACCCGCAGGCTCGGGCGAGCAACCCTCGGACGCCTGCGCGGCCGCACCGCGGTGCGGCCTTCTTGGCCTTGCTTCGGGTGGGGTTTGCCAAGCCATTCCGGTCACCCGGAATGCTGGTGCGCTCTTACCGCACCGTTTCACCCTTACCACCGCAGCGGTGGCGGTCTGTTTTCTGTGGCACTTTCCCGCGAGTCACCTCGGATTGCCGTTAGCAATCACCCTGCTCTGTGAAGTCCGGACTTTCCTCGACTCGCCGGCGAACCGCGCGAGCCGCGGCCGCCCGGCCAACTCGTCCGCGGTGATCACGGTACTCGCCGCCGGATGCGCCGGCCAGTCCCGGTTAGGCGGCATGGGGTTCCGACAGGATTATTGAGATGGCCGATTCGGCCTCACTGATTTCAATCCTTGACGGCATTGTTGGCAGCGGCGGGGCGGTCGAGTGGTCATGCGCTCCGCTCGGTGTGGCTGCAGCGCTCGCACTCGCCGGGCCCATTGGCTGCTGTTTGTGGCACCACCGCAACGTCGAGGTGCGGCGTGGTCGCGGTGCCGGATCGGCGCATCACGATACCGAGTGCGGCACCGCTGATCATGTAGCCCGATGAAGCCCGCCGGTCCGCGTGGAAACAGGCGCGCCCGCGACTCCACCGCCGCCCCGGAGCGGGGATGGGCATAGGGCCCGGCGCAGCGTCGCCCGTGACCGCGCGTCGGTGGCGGCGGTGACCAGTCTGCGGGCGATTTCTGCTTCACCCCTACTGCGGCAGCCCCGCGCCGAGTACGGATACCGTGCCGCTGTCCATGTTGGCGACATAGACATCGCCGGCGCCGGTGAAACCCGCGGGGATCACCGCTAGCTGGGGCTCGTTTTCAAAGCCATGAGAAGATCCGACGGTGATGGTGTCAAAGACTTGCTCGGTGGAGGGATTGATCACCGACACCGTGCCGCTTGAGACGTCGTTGGTGACGAAGACATCACCGGCATCGGGGACACCGGCGGGGGCCACCGCCACCCCGGTGGGGGCGGTGACGGTGATGGTGTCAACAACACTGAACGTGTCATGGGCAGTGTTGTAGCCGATCACCGACACCGTGTCGCTTCCGGAGTTGGTGACGAAGACATCACCAGCATCGGGAACACCGGCGGGGGCCACCGCCACCCCGC
>NZ_VYIK01000099.1 GCF_008709575.1 Mycobacterium sp. | reverse complement strand
CGGGATGGGCTCACCCCGCCATAAATGGCGAGGCTTGCGCCCAAGAATCCGGTCACCTCGAAGCCGTCGCGCTGCGCATCATCGACCGCGTCCAGCGCCAGGCGCTGGCCGGCCTCCAGGGTGTCTTGGCCGCGGCGGGCGATCGCCGCCGCGTAGGACAAGCCCTACACAAACGGGCGCGCGGCGATCACATCCGCGTCGGCCTGGGTGATCGCCGCATCCCCAGCCGCACCCTCCCACTCCACGCCGCCGGGCGCGCGCACCTTGTGGGCCGGCTGCTCCAAGACGTGCTCGGCCTCACCGCCGATGCGCTCACACCAGTCGGCGAACTGCCCCAGGTGGGCAAAACTCGACGCGGCCAGCTCATAAAGCGCGGGCCAGCCCTCCGGCAGCGGCGAGACACCCGCCATCAGCTCACCAGTTCGCGCAACGTCACCGCGCCAGCGTTGGACTACCACACCGACGCCGCAACCAACGACGGTGCGGTGTCGGCGGACAACCCGGCGCTGATCGTCTCGCACTCGGCTCCCACCTGCGCCAGCCCGGCGGCGAGCACCTTCAGGCGACAACCCGGCGTCTCGGCTGGCATGGGTGCGATCGTAACGGAAACGGAAGGAGACGGTACCTGCCCGCAACGCTCTGCATCATGCGCGTGCCAGGCATGGGGTTGATCAACATCAACATCAACGGCTAAAACAACCCGAACCGCCCGCCCGAGATGCACATCAACAACTTGTGCCGAACGTCAGGTGGGACCGCCACCGAACTGAGCATCACCGACCACGCCGGGCGGCCCCTACCCCCCGGATCACTGGCACGCCCACCCGAACTGCCCCCACCCGCCGTACCCCCCTGCCCCGGGCCCACCGGCGAACGCGCCAACTGGTGGTGATACGACCCCTTCCAACCCCAACCCCCACCCACCAACTAAGGCGGCCACGCCCACACCCGAATCGGATGAGGCACAGCGCACTTCGCTTGGAGAAACCCGGCAACGCAGCCGGTCCGTCACCTGACCGTTAGCGGGTAGCCCAGCCGGCGCCGACCGGATCGCAGCAACCTCGATGCCGGCCCATCGCGGATAATCGTCGTCGTGGCCGTGAAACGAATGAACCGCCAGCAGTTCTTCGGCGCCGTGTCCGGGTTCGACGAGGACCGGCTGCGGAAAACGCTGTGGAACCTGTACTGGCGCGGTTCGGCCGCTATGCGCGAACGCATCGAGGCTGAACTCGCGGGCGACGAGCGCGCCCGAACGCCGCGCTCGACCAAACCGCCGGCCGATCCGGAGACCGTGCGGTGGGAGGTCGACGACTTCGTGTCGCTGGCCCGGTCGGGTGCTTACCTGGGCGGGAATCGGCAGGTGTCACCACGCGAGCGGACCCGGTGGCGTTTCACCTTCAAGCGTCTTGTCGCCGAGGCCCAGGACGCGCTGCGTGCCGAGGATGCCGGGCCGGCGGCATCGGCGCTGGAGCAACTGATCGACCTCGCCTGCGAAACCAGCGACTACGACTACTTCCGCTCGGAGGATCCGGTGGCCGCAGCAGGGTTGGTCGTGTCCGACGTGGTCGGCGCGCTGTGGGCGTCGATCTGGGAACGCGACGGATTCCAGCACTTCGCCGAAACCGCCGCACCGCAATTGATTCGGTGGGAGTCCAGACACGGCTGGACCCGTTACGGCGAAGGTGCCGTGGCGGCGAAGGAAACCACCCTGGCCGCGGTGCTGGCGCGCATGCTGCGCGTCCCGGACACCTGGGCGGGTTTCGCCGAGCAGTACCTACGGGCGCTGGACGCGCTGTGCGAGCAGGGCCCGTCGACACCTCGACCGCGCCACTTCGGTGACGCCGCGCAGGAGCGGGCGCGCGCCTTGGCGCAATGGCACGACTTGCTGCTGGATCATCTGGGCGACACCGACGCCACTCTGCTCGACAGAATCGCCGGGCATCCGGCCCTGGGTGGCCAGGCCGTGCTGTCCGATCGGCCACCCCGGGTTCCGTGAACCCAGCCGCGCACCGAGCGCTACAGGCCGAGCGCGGCGCGCAACCGGTCGGCGTTCATGCCGCCGCGGGCGGCCACCCCGGCGGGAAAGCTGTCGAGCAGCTTGACCACATCGCCGCGGCGGGTCGGGTCGTCGGCGGCCTGCCGCGGGGTGTGACCGTCCAGCGCCGGGATCGGCTCGTCGAGCCACCGGGTCTCGTAGCCGCGGATGACCTCGTCGAGGAAACCGGCCAGCTCGGGATCGTCGGGGTCGAGCGCACGGTGGCCTCGCAGATCTTGCCCTCGTTGGCCACATACAGCGGGTCGATACCCAACAGTGCACACGCGCCGGTGACCACACCGGCAGCCGGTCTTCTTGCAGCAGCACCCCCAGCCCGCAGGCTTGGGTCAGCTCGTTGCAGACGGTGCCCACCCGCCGCGGGTCGGGTCACGCAGCCAGCGCGTCGAGGGGGCGCGGCCGCCAGCAACGACTCCACCAGCGGGCTCACCGCGGCGGTATCGGATCCAACCTCGGAGCCGGTATCGCCAATGGAGTCTCTGGGATGATCAGACATGATGACGGAAGAAGATGTCATAGCGCTGGGTCCAGGACTGGGACCAAAACCACCTGAATGCTCCTGCCCACGCCTGCGCGCAGGTGTCAACAGGGGCATAGCCAAGACGTTCCCTGGCCTTGGCTATGGAGTACGCACCCCCAACCTCGATGAAGGCGACCAGCTCCGCTGGGGTTCCCAAGACCTTGGCACCAGGACTTCTTGCCTTTACCTCGGCATAGGCGGTGACACGAGAAAGAAGGCTCCTTGGGACCACCAGTAGCTTGGAACGCGAAGAAAGCTCCTCCTTCAACTGCTCGAAGAACTGCAACATGTTAGGGGTGTCAGGTGCCGCGACGTTGAAAACTTCACCTGCTACGCCACCTCTGGTTGCTGCCAACTCGAAGGCCTGAGCCGCGTCCCTGGAGGAAACAAAGGAAACCAGGGCTTGGGGCGCAGGCACGGGGATTGGCAAACCGGACCTGAGGGCTACGAAGGTCGCCAGGATGGTCTTCTCGTGATAAAAACCTGGGCCGAACACCATTGGCATCCTCAAGGAAACCACCTCGAGTCCGGTCTCCTGGCTCACTCGAGAAAGGATCTGTTCGCACTCGTACTTGTTACGACTGTAGGTTCCCGTGAAGCGCAGGTCAGCCTCCTGATCGAGGGGGTCTCTTGTCTCCTGGGCCCCGTAAACCTCGATCGTGGAGGCAAAACAGAAACGTCTGACCCCGGCCTTGGCTCCCGAACTGGCCAAAAGTCGGGTCGGCTCGACATTGGCAGCCCTGAAGCCTTCCTCGTCCAGGCCAGCCTGGGGCATCCTAGCTGCCAAGTGGAAGATGACATCTACCCCTTTGACTGCCATGTCGACTACCCCCGGGTCCCCCGCGTCACCCGAGAGTGCCCACACACCTTCTGTTGCCTCTCGGGGCAGCCTGCGATCCAGGCTCCTGACCTCCCAGCCGTTTGAAACCAACCTGGACACCAAGGCCCGTCCGACTACCCCTGACCCTCCCGTTACCAAAGCTACGGCCATGGCGTCACGCTAGCCATTGTGGTCGGCCATCAACCGGCTAAAAGCTACATGCGTGCCATGTTCGCGAACTGGCTCAAGAAGGTTAGCCTGGCACTACCAGTTGGATCGTTGTCGCGAAGAACAAGATCCCGTGGGTCAGCTCACGCACCGGCACCTCGGACATGCCAGCCACCGAATTTGCCGTATGCAGGTGCATCGGCTTGTGAGGCGCTGGGCCCTTGGACGCGCGGCGTCAAGCAGCGGCGCGCGATGGGCCCGCTGGAGCCTTTCCTGCCGCCCGTCAAGAGGGGCAACAACGATCGTCGCCTGCTAGTCTGCCGTGTTGTGGCGACGCCGGTGAGTCACAGCTGGGGAGCCGGAAGCGCTTCCCCGTGCCGCCGCGGCAGCTAGTGAAGAGGAGCCTGCCATGGGTCGTCGTGGTGTCGGTGGTACTACGTTCACCATCGGCGCGACCGCCGGAGCCATGGTAGGCATCGCGCTGATGACCAGCCCGCTCGCTGACGCCGACGAGCTACCGCCCCTGCCGGTCCCACCATTCCAGATCACCCAACTACTTCCGCCGGGTTCAGAAGGCGTGCCGAAGATTATTAAGACCATCAACGTCCCAGGTCTGTACAGCAGCCGCCAAGAGGATATCCCTTACACGCTTTCCGATGGCAATAGTTACACCGTCGCCGATAATCAGCAAAGTGTTGGCGGCCTTGACGGCTCCCTGGTCTACCAGCAAGTAATGCAAAGGCAAATAACGTCAGGACCTCATATTCCCCAAGCTGCATGGAATTACTCCTCGCTCGGCGTGCCTTCCTCACCGCGCGGGATGACCACCGGGCTCGCCGAGGCTGCGGCTAATTCTTCCAGCGGAATGAACAGCGAGCTGTATTTGTATCAGAATTATGATCTCACCACTCCCGCGGGAACGGCCGATTTTTATGAAATACCATTGTTGGGCTTAGCAAATGAGTATTACAACGGCCCGGCAGGACTAATCGACGATCTCGTCGTTTTACAGAGTGGGGCCGTCCTCCCAGTCATCGATATCCCCGACGCAAGCGATCTCGCCGCACTGGGGTTCGAAACATTCGGCTTGTTGTGAGCCGGCGTGCCCGCCTGGCCCGGAGCGCGCCGTCCTGTCCGATCGGCCACCGATGAGCCCCGAGGGGACCGTGCCCGCGCACCGGCGCTACAGGCCCAGCGCGGCGCGCAACCGGTCGGCGTCCATGCCGCCGCGGGCGGCCGCCCCGGCGGGAAAGCTGTCGAGCAGCTTGATCACATCGCCGCGCCGGGTCGGGTCGTCGGCGGCCTGCCGCGGGGTGTGACCGTTCAGCGCCGGGAGCGGCTCGTCGAGCCACCGGGTCTCGTAGCCGCGGATGACCTCGTCGAGGAAACCGGCCAGCTCGGGATCGTCGGGGTCGAGCGCGCCCTGCCCGGTCACCGGCAGCTGCTTGGCCAGCTCGGCGGCCTCACGGGCGTCGCGCAGCGGGCGCCGCGAGTCCTCGAGCACGCTCATCGCGGGATCCAGCCGCGCCAGCGTGGCCAGCACCCGGTCCATCCGCTGGTCGCTGTTGGCCTCCACCCGCACGGTGTCCCCGTCGAGCAGCAGCGTGGCCCGGATCCGCTGCAGGCCGTCGGTGATGACGTGTTCGAACCAGCGCGGCGGCTGCTCGTCATCGACCCGGTCGTAGGTGTCGTCGAGCGCGGCCTCGATCCCGGCCGGGTCGCCGATCCGCACGGTGGCCTCGCAGATCGCCAGCGGATCACCCTCGGTGTTGACCAGCAGCGGCGGCGCGAACCGCCGGCTCAGCGCGGCCACCAGCATCACCGGGTCGGGTTGGGAGTCCAGCAGCTCGACCAGCTCGTCGCGCTCGTGCAACGCGACCGGCTCGATCCCGCCGAAAAACTGCATGCCCTGCCCGTCGGGCACCGCACGGGCGCAGATCAGCTGCCCGGGTTTGAGCTGGCGGCTCGCCGATCGCTCCCGCACCTCGTGGATGTCGCCGGTGCGCACGTCGCGCACCGTGAGCCCCTGGCCCGGCCGGACCTGCTCGACCTCGAACACCGACCGCTGCACCAGCAGCCACTGCTCGGCCAGCAGCCGCTCGTCGTCGGGCAGCAGCGACCCGCGCACCGCCACGAAATCCGCGAACGCACCACCCTCGAACAGCACGGCGTCCAAGACCAGCGGGTCACCCAGCGCGTCGACCAGCGCGTCGGGGTCCTCACCCGCGTAGCGGCCACGCTCGAAGCCCACCTCGATCAGTAGATCCGTCCAGCCGCCCACCAGCACGTGCTGGGCGGCCTTGCCGTACAACCAGCCCACCCGCTCCGGCAGCGGCAGCTGCTCGCGCCCGAGATGGCATTTCTTGTACTTGCGGCCCGACCCGCACCAGCACGGCTCGTTGCGGCCGAGGCCGCGGCCCGGCTCGGCCCGGTGCCGCTCCAGCAGCTGCCGCAGCGGATGGTCCGGCTCGGCGCCCGCGCGGCGCAGCAGCGACAGCCCACGCTCAGCGTCG
>NZ_VYIK01000098.1 GCF_008709575.1 Mycobacterium sp. | reverse complement strand
TACCGGCGGCGCGGCCTCGACCGCCGTCGCCGCCGGTACGGGCGGTGCAGGTGGGCCCGGCGCCATGGGCGGCCCGGGCGGTGCGGGTGGTGACGGCGGCGCCGCGGGATTTTTAGGCCAGGGCGGCAACGGCGGGGACGGCGGCGCGGCCGGCGACGGTGGGGCAGGCGGTACCGGCGGTACCGGCGGTGCGGGCAACGCAGCATATCCGGCCGGCGGGGACGGCGGCGCCGGCGGGGCTGGCGGCGAGGCGGGCGTCGCCGGGGACGGCGGCGCCGCCGGCTCGTTCTCCATCCTCGGCCAGGAGGGAACAGCCGGCGCGAGCGGCCCGACCGGCACGGCCGGCGCGACCGGCGCGACCGGCGCGCGCGGTGCGAGCGGGTGATGCCGCGCCGGGGATCAAGCCCCGCCGTGCGACATTGGCAGGATGCGGGTAGCAATCCTCGACGACTACCAGAACGTCGCTTTAACCATGGCCGACTGGTCTGCGGTGGCGGCTCGCGCCGACATCACCGTTTTCAACGATCACCTGGCCGATGCGGATGCGGTCGTCGAACGACTGGCGCCGTTCGACGTGGTGTGCGTGATGCGCGAGCGAACACCGCTGACCCGCAGCATCATCGAGCGCCTGCCGCGGCTGAAGATGATTGCGTCCACCGGACCGTTCAACGCCGCCGTCGACGTCGCGGCCGCCGCCGAGCGCGGCATCCACGTCAGCACGACCGGCGGCTACATCGAGTCCACAGTCGAACTGACCTGGGCGTTGATCCTGGCGGCAGCGCGGCGGATCGTCGACGAGAGCATGTCGGTGCGCTCGGGCGGCTGGCAGACCTCGGTGGGCCGCCAACTCGGGGGGACGGTGCTCGGCGTGCTCGGCCTGGGCCGGATCGGCACCCGGGTGGCACGGGTGGGGGCGGCGTTCGGCATGGAGGTCATCGCCTGGAGCACCAACCTGACCGCCAAGGCCGCCGACCGGGCCGGGGTGACCTACGTATCCGAAGACGAGTTGTTCAGCCGCGCCGACGTGCTCACCATCCACGTGGTGCTCAGCGAGCGTACCCGTGGTCTGGTCGGCGCCGAACAGCTGGGGCTGATGAAGCCGACGGCGCTGCTGGTCAACACGTCACGCGGACCGATCGTCGACGAGAGAGCCCTGATCGACGCCCTGCGTTCGCGCCGGCTCGCCGCAGCCGGGCTCGACGTCTTCGACACCGAACCCCTGCCGGCCGGGCATCCGCTGCGCACGTTGGACACCGTGGTGGCCACCCCGCACATCGGCTACGTCGCCGACCGGGTCTACCAGACCTTCTACGGCGAGGCCGCCGCCGAAATCGCCCACTGGCTCGATACGTTCGCGGTATGAGCCCGTTAGCAGCGGGGCGGTTCCGGCCGGCCCGGCAGCCCGCCGGCACGGTGCGCCTTTACACACCTGACCGAGGGCGTCACGCACGCTCGCGGTAGCGTGCACCTACGCGTGCGGAGGACGCGGCGCGATGAGGGAGGTGCGCATGGAGATCAACGGCAAGAAGGTGATCGTCGTCGGCGGCGCCTCGGGAATGGGTCGCGCCAGCGCTGAACTGCTCGCCGAGCGCGGAGCCAGCGTGGCGATACTCGACCGCGAGGCTTCCGACGGCAAAGACGTCGCCGCGAGCCTCAGCGGTGGGCGCGGCTTGTTCTACCCGGCCGATGTCACCGACTTCACCGGTATCGAGGAGACGCTGCAGGCCGCGGTCGACGCACTCGGCGGACTGCATGTGATCGTGACCACGGCAGGCGGTGGGATCGCCAAGCGGACGTTGTCCAAGGAGGGTCCGCACGACCTCGAATCCTTCCGGCAGGTGGTAGATCTCAACCTCATCGGCACTTTCAACGTCAACCGGCTGGCCGCCTGGCACATGAGCAAAAACGAGCCGGAGGACCCCGAAACCACCGGGGAACGCGGCGTGATCGTCAACACCGCCTCGATCGCGGCGTTCGAGGGCCAGATCGGGCAAATCGCCTATACCGCGGCCAAGGCGGGCATTGCCGGCATGTGCCTGACCATGGCGCGCGATCTGGGTTCGCTGGGCATCCGGGTGCTGGCGATCGCGCCGAGCCTGTTCGCCACCGGACTGACCCGGGGTATCCCGGACGACTTCGCCACCGCGCTGACCAAGGACGCGGCATTCCCCAAGCGCCTGGGCCGCCCGGAAGAATTCGCCAAGCTGGTCGCGGCCATCGTGGACAACCCGATGCTCAACGGCCAATGCCTGCGACTGGACGCCGGGCAGAGGTTCGCCCCCAGGTGAGTGCCTGGCTGGCGGCGAAGCCGGATTACGTACACTCTGGGCACGCCGGCCGCAGTGACGAGGAGGGCCTCTGATGGGTATCGCGTTAACCGACGACCATCGCCAGCTCGCCGAGGTGGCCCGCGACTTTGTGACGTCGCAGAAGGCCCGGTGGGCGGCGCGCTCGCTGCTCGACTCGCCCGACGAGTCCCGGCCGCCGTTTTGGGCAGATCTCGTCGAGCTCGGCTGGCTCGGCCTGCACGTCCCCGAAGAGTACGGCGGCTCGGGATTTGGCCTGCCCGAGCTGGTGGTGGTGATCGAGGAGCTCGGCCGGGCGGTGGCGCCGGGACCGTTCGTGCCGACCGTGATCGCCTCCGCCGTCGTCGCCAACGACGGCACCGCCGAGCAGAAAACGCGGCTGCTGCCCGGACTGGTCGACGGCACCCTCAGCGCCGGTGTCGGGCTGGGCGGCAACGTCCGCGTCGACGACGGGATCGCCGACGGCGACGCCGGAGTCGTACTGGGAGCCGGCCTCGCCGAGCTGCTACTGATCGCCGCCGGCGACGACATGCTGCTGCTGGACCGCGGCCGCGCCGGCGTATCGGTCCAGGTGCCCGACAACCTCGATCCCACCCGGCGCTCCGGGCGGGTCAGCCTGCGCGACGTCCGCGTCACCGCCGCCGACATCCTGCCCGAAGCCCGAGCATCGGCGCTGGCCAGGGCCCGCACGCTGGTCAGCGCCGAGGCGGTCGGCGGCGCGTCGGATTGCGTGGACGCCGCTGTCGGCTACGCCAAGGTGCGCCAGCAGTTCGGTCGCACGATCGCCACCTTCCAGGCCGTCAAACACCATTGCGCGAACATGTTGGTGGGCGCCGAGTCCGGTGTGGCAGCGGTGTGGGACGCCGCCCGCGCCGCCGGTGAGGACGAGCAGCAGTTCCGGTTGGCCGCTGCGGTGGCCGCGGCGCTGGCGTTCCCGGCCTATGCCCGCAACGCCGAACTCAACATCCAGGTACACGGCGGCATCGGGTTCACCTGGGAGCACGACGCGCATCTGCACCTGCGCCGCGCCCTTACCGTCCGGGCGTTGTTCGGCGGCGACGCGCCCGCGCGCGACGTGTTCGACCGCACCGCGGCCGGCACCACCCGGACCAACAGCCTCGACCTGCCCGCCGAGGCTGAAGAGCTGCGTAAGCGGGTCCGCGCTGATGCCGCCGAGATCGCCGCACTGGACAAGCAAGCGCAGCGCGACAAACTGATCGCGACCGGCTACGTGATGCCGCACTGGCCCAAACCGTGGGGCCGGGCGGCGGGAGCGGTCGAGCAGCTGGTGATCGAGGAGGAGTTCGCCGCAGCCGGGATCAAGCGACCGGACTACTCGATCACCGGATGGGTGATCCTGACCCTGATCCAGCACGGAACCGCTGAGCAGATCGAGCGATTCGTCGAGGCGGCGCTGCGCCAAGACGAGATCTGGTGCCAGCTGTTCTCCGAGCCCGACGCCGGATCGGATGCGGCCGGCATCAAGACGCGCGGCACCCGGGTCGACGGCGGCTGGAAGGTCAACGGCCAGAAGGTGTGGACCAGCGGCGCCCAGTACTGCCGACGCGGGCTGGCCACCGTGCGCACCGACCCGGACGCGCCCAAGCACGCCGGTATCACCGCGATGATCATCGACATGAAGGCACCCGGCGTCGAGGTGCGGCCGTTGCGCCAGATCACCGGCGGCTCGGATTTCAACGAGGTGTTCTTCAACGACGTCTTCGTGCCCGACGAGGACGTGGTCGGCGAGCCCAATGCCGGGTGGACGGTCGCCCGGGCCACCCTGGGCAACGAGCGGGTCAGCATCGGCGGCGGCTCTTTCTATCAGGGCCTTGGCGCACAGCTGATCCGGTTGACTCAACAACACCCGGATCGGTTGGCCGGTGCGCAGGTTCGCGTGGGTACGTTCCTGGCCGAAGAGCACGCGCTGCGACTGCTGAACCTGCGCCGGGCTGCCCGCAGCGTCGAAGGAGCAGGGCCCGGGCCGGAGGGCAATATCACCAAACTCAAGCTCGCCGAGCACATGAGTGAAGGTGCCGCGATCGCCGCGGCCCTGCTGGGACCGGAGATCGCGCTCGCCGACGGGCCGGCTGGGCTGTTCAGCCGGATGGTGATGGCCGCTCGCGGCATGGCAATCGCCGGTGGCACCTCCGAGGTCACCCGCAACCAGATCGCCGAGCGCATCCTCGGCATGCCGCGTGACCCGTTGATCAAGTAGCCGGCCCGCTGGGCCTGCCGATCTTCGGCGCGAACACCGGCTTGCCGGGCTGGGCGAACCGGGCTTCGACGGTCATCCCACAGAACACTGAATCTGGTTCGCAGTCAATGATATTCGCGGCGACACGCAGGCCTTGCTGTTCGGCCAGTTCGATGATCGCGATCACGTAGGGTGTCTCGAGGTCGGGATTGTAGGGATGGTGGTTCACCGTGTAGGTGAATACGGTGCCTTGCCCCGAGACCGGCCGGGCAACCAACGGGCCGCCGCAGTCCCGGCATGTTCCGGTTGCCGGATGGACCCAGTGCGCGCACGCAGCACAATGCTCGATGAGCAGCTTCGCCGATGCCACCCGCGATACAGTACACTTTCTCGGGCGGACGGGTGGCGGTGATGGAATATTTCGAAAAGAACGCGATCGTCTCCGGAATCGGAATCTCGCGCATCGGCCGCCGCCTCGGTGTCCCGGCCCTGGAGCTGACCCTGGAGGCGGTGGGCGCCGCCATCGCCGACGCGGGACTGACCGCGGCGGCTATCGACGGGATCGCCACTCTCGGGGACACCCCGGCCGCCGAGATCACCGCTGCGTTGGGAATCGACGCGGTGGACTGTGGATTCGGCTTCGACACCGGCGGCCTGTTGACTCCCGTGATGTCGGCATGCCGCGCCGTGGCAGAGAACCGGGCCCGCAACGTGCTGGTGTACCGGACTGTGGGCATGCTCGGCGGCACTGTGTCGCCCTCGCCGGCCCCGTCGGACGAGACTAGTCCGCTCGCGCGGCTCGTCGAGTCGCCCTCCGACGGTGATCGACCCGTCGTCGGGCCGATGGACGATATCCCTGATCTCCTTGCCGCACATGCATATTCGGCGGCAAATTGGTTGGCACTCAACTGCCGCAGGCATATGCACTTGTATGGAACCACCAAGGAACAGCTGGGCTGGCTGGCGATCAACAGCCGGCGCAACGCGGCGTTGAATCCGCTTGCGGTCTATCGTGAGCCGATGACGATGGCCGATTACCTTGCGGCGCGGCTGGTCTCCACACCGTTCGGGTTGTTCGATTGCGATGTCCCCGTTGACGGGTCGATTGCGGTGGTGGTGTCCAATGCAGCCTATGCCCGCGACTGTCCGCACCCTGCGGTGGCGGTAGAGGCGATCGGGGGATCGGACGGGGCCGGCGGGTGGTTTCACCGACCGGACTATCCCAAGATGGCCTCTGCCGACGCGGCGGCGCAGCTGTGGTCGCGGACCGACCTGACTCCCGCCGATGTGGACGTGGCCGAGTTGTACGACGGATTCACCTTCCTCACCCTTGCCTGGCTGGAAGCACTCGGTATCTGCGCCGACGGGGAGTCCGGTCCGTTCGTCGAGGGCGCGGAGCGCATCGCGCGTGACGGCGAGTTGCCGCTGAACACCTACGGCGGTCAGCTCTCGGCGGGGCGCATGCATGGCTACTGGGTGCTCCACGAGGCGTGCCTGCAATTGCGCGGGGAGGCCGGGGAGCGGCAGGTTGCGCGGCGCCCGGAGGTGGCGGTGGTCGCCGCGGGCGGCGGCCCGATCGCCGGATGCATGCTGCTGACATGCTGAGCTGAGCTGGGCAAGCTCGTCATTGAGTAATGAACACTCAGTCAAACGCACTCCGCAGAACGCTGTCGTATCGAGGCTAGACCATCCGCCGAGGCTGCCGAGCGCCTCGACGACGCCGGTATCGAACGGTTGTGAACCGGCCTGCATGCGGCATCGGCGTAGAAATTCCACTTAGCGCTCGCTGAAGAATCCAAAAATTCGGTGCGGCAACTGTTCATCGACATCTTGATTGGGATGACCGCACGATTGGCATCAAGTCGCGCGAGGCCATCGTCTCACAGCACCAATGGATTTGGCCCTGCGGGCGGTAGTTCATTGTCAGATCCACGATCTCGTCAATCTTTTACTGCTGGATCGTCTTCTTCCGCCCCGCCACTCACGGACCTGCGCGAACTTGACCAACCCCTCCTCAGCGAACCGGGCCGGCCACCCGCTGACCGACGCCGGCGACACCGACAACGTCCGCGCGAAGGCCGTATTCGCCAGACCGTCGGCCGCCATCAACAACGCCCGCGCCCGGACAACCTCGCGATGCGGTGCCGACGTCGACCGCGCCACAGACTCAAGAACCTCACGCTGCCCAGGGGACACCAGCATAGCTGGAACGGCCCGCCTCATAACGTGAATCACACCAAGAAGCCGTCAATTAATTGACGGACACACCACTAGTCCTCAAATAAGCGTGTCGGCGTCAGCGGGTCGCAGGATTGATTTCGATGT
>NZ_VYIK01000097.1 GCF_008709575.1 Mycobacterium sp. | reverse complement strand
GCCGGGATGGTCAGCCCGATGCTGGCAATCGACGAACCGTAGGCGAGGTTGAGGCTGGTCTGGATGCGGCCGCGGCGCGCAGCACGTGCCGCCGCGAGCGTCTCGGGAAGCATCACCAGCGATGCGATCACCACCCCGACCAATGCCTGCGGGAATCCGAACGCCGTCACCGCCCGCTCGATCGTGGGCGACTCCACTTTGGCCAGACCCACCACCGCGACGAGCGCGACGAGCAGCAGACCGAAGCTCGTCAGCGCCGACCGGACGCTCGGCGGCTCGGCGTGGGTGTCGTCTTCGACACGTTCGGGCTGGCCCTTCTGCGCGACCGGCAGAAAATAATCGCGGTGCCGCACGGTTTGGGTTAGAACGAACAACAGGTAAAGCGCGAATGCCGCGATCGCCGCGAAGACCAGCTGGCTGGGCGCGTATTCCGGTCCCGGGTGACTTGTGGTGAACTTCGGCAGCACCAGGCTCAGCGTGGCCAACGTGGTCACCGTGGCGAGCTCGGCGCCGCTGCCCCGCGCGTTGAACAGTGTCACCCCATAGCGGGCCGAACCCAGAACCAACGACAACCCGACGATCCCGTTCATGGTGATCATCACCGCGGCGAACACGGTATCTCTGGCCAGCGTGACCGTGTGGTGATCTCCGGAGGCCATCAGCGTGACGATCAACCCGACCTCGATCGCGGTCACCGCGACGGCCAGCACCAACGACCCGAATGGTTCACCGACCCGGTGCGCGACGACCTCGGCGTGGTGAACCGCAGCCAACACGGCACCCACCAGGAGCGCCGCCAGCAGCACGGCCCCGGCCGTTCCGACCTTGGTACCCCACGTCAGCAGGAGCGCCGCGAACGCAAGCGGCGGCAGCACCGCCGTCCAGGACACCAGTTTCGCCACACCGCCGCCGTTCCCCGAATCCACCAGGCCAGCACACGGTATCAGTGGCTTACCGCACTAGTCCCCCGGTAGTCGTCAGCCGAAAAACGCCGCCGCGTCGTCGTAGCGGCTCTGCGGCACCAGCTTGAGCTGGCGCACCGCGTCGGCCAGCGCCACCCGGCCGATGTCCTGGCCGCGCAGCGACACCATCTGGCCGTACTCGCCGGCGTGGGCGGCGTCGGCGGCGTTGACCCCGAATCGGGTGGCCAACACCCGGTCGTAGGCGGTCGGGGTGCCGCCGCGTTGCACGTGGCCCAGCACGGTCACCCGCACCTCTTTGTTGATGCGCTTTTCCACCTCGGTTGCCAGCTGCGCGGCGACCCCGGTGAACCGCTCGTGGCCGAATTCGTCGAGCCCGCCTTCGGCCAGCGGCATCGAGCCGGGGATCGGTTTGGCGCCCTCGGCGACCACGCAGATGAAGTGCGAATCGCCCCGCTGGAAGCGGCGCTTGACCAGTCGGCACACCTCTTCGACGTCGAAGGGCTGTTCGGGGATCAGCGTCATGTGCGCCCCGGACGCCAGCCCGGCGTTCAGCGCGATCCAGCCGGCGTGCCGGCCCATCACCTCCACCAGCATCACCCGCTGATGCGATTCGGCGGTGCTGTGCAGCCGGTCGATAGCCTCGGTGGCCACCGTCAGCGCGGTGTCATGGCCGAACGTGACGTCGGTGCAGTCGATGTCGTTGTCGATGGTCTTGGGCACACCGACCACGGGAACGTTCTCCTGGGACAGCCAGTGCGCGGCGGTCAGCGTGCCCTCGCCGCCGATCGGGATGAGCACATCGATGCCGTTGTCATCGAGGGTCTGCATGATCTGCGGGAGCCCGGCCCGCAACTTGTCCGGGTGCACCCGGGCGGTGCCCAGCATGGTGCCGCCCTTGGACAGCAGCCGGTCGTTGCGGTCGTCGTTGTGCAACTGGATGCGCCGGTTCTCCAGCAAGCCGCGCCATCCGTCTTGGAACCCGACGACCGAGGAGCCGTAGCGGGCATCACAGGTACGCACTACCGCCCGGATGACCGCGTTGAGCCCGGGACAGTCGCCGCCGCCGGTAAGCACCCCGATCCGCATACTGCTCATCTTGCCCCGCCCGGTGGCCGCATTGGCACCTTCAGGCCGAAAACCCGACCAGTCGGTGACATCTGCTTGGATGGCTCGCAGAGCGAGGCTATGCGACGACGGCGAGGGGGAGATCCATGCCAGACCAGGAGGCGACCCGACAAGCCCCCGCGCTGGCGCTCGCGGCGCGGAGCATTGCGATGAACGGACCGTGGGGTCGGGCCTTCGGCCCGCTCGACCTCGACATCGAAACCGGCGGCGTCACCGTGCTGACCGCTCCGGCCGGTTCGGGGCGGACCGCACTGCTGATGAGCCTGGCCGGCCGGATGAAACCGGCGACCGGCACGATCACGGTGTTCGGTCGAACCGGGGCCCGCAACATCTTCGCGGTGTCCGCCCTGGCCGGCATCGAACAACTCGACTCGGTGTACGAGTCGGTCACCGTCGCCGATCTCATCACCGAGCGGTCCCGCTGGGATGCGCCCTGGTACCGGTTGGTTCCCCGGGCCGGCGACGAAGAACTTCAGGCCATGTGCGGGCCGGTATTCGGCCAGCTGCCGCTGCCGCGTCTCAGCGCCTACGTCGGGGAGCTCGACGAACTGGACGGGTTGCTGCTGCGCATCGCGCTGGCCAACACCGCCCGGCCGCCGTTGCTGGTGGTGGGCAGCCTCGATCAGGTGACCAGCGACCGCAACCGCGAAACGTTGATCCGCCGCCTGGTCGATCTGGGCGAGCATCAGACGGTGATCACCGCGACGGTCAACCCCGTACCGGAGGGTCTGGGCATCCGCACCCAGATCCCGGTCGCAGATCTGCATCGCGACCACCTGGCTCCCGCCTCACCGCAGAAAGGCGATGACTGATCATGCTTGCCGGAATGTCACTGGGCACCGACCTCAAGCGTTACTCCCGCGGCACCATGCCCCGCGTGGCGTTGATCACGATCATCGTGCTCCCGCTGCTTTACGGGGCGATGTACCTGTGGGCTTTTTGGAACCCTTTCGCCGCGGTCGACAAGATCCCGGTCGCGCTGGTCGACGAGGACCGCGGCGCAACCGTGGCGGGCCATGAGGTACGGGCCGGTGACGAGGTCGCGGCAGCCCTGGTGCGGTCCGGTCAGCTGAACCTGCACCAGATGTCGGCACGCCAAGCAGCCAAAGGAGTTTCCGACGGCAGTTACTACTTCTCGATCACGCTGCCGGCGGACTTCAGTGCCGCCGTGGTGTCGCCCGCGGGGCCGCATCCGCGCACAGCCGAAGTCCAGTTCCGGTTCAACGACGCCAACAACTACCTGGCGTCGGTCATGGGTCAAAACGTCGCCCGCGAGGTGCTCAACCAGGTCAGCGCCAAGGTCGGCGAGCAGGTCATCGGCACCGCGTTGTCCCAAGTCACCGACGAGGTCAAAAAGGCCTCCGACGGCGCCGGGCAGCTGGCAGACGGCGCCCGAACGCTCGCCGAGAACCTCACCACCGCCCATGGGGGTTCGATCACGCTCGCCGACGGCGCCCACCGGTTGTCCACCGGGGTCCGGCAGGCCACCGACCCGCTGCTGAAAATGACGGACGACCTCGCCACGATGGGTCTCGACCCGGACAAAGCCGGTGCCGCGGCGACGCGACTCAGCGGCAGCATCAAGAACCTGACCGACCGTCTTGCGGCCCTCAACCTCGACTACCGACAAGCCGCCGGGATCGTCAACCAGGTGGTGGACGGGTTGCGGGCGAACCCGGATCCGGCTGTGCAGGGGCTCGGGGACACGCTGGCCGGCGCGCAGCGCCTGTTGGACGCCAACGGGATGGACCCGGCCACCGACGAGGGCCTGAACCGACTGCGGGACAACGCCCAACAGCTGCAAAACGATCTGGCCGACCCCAACAGCCGGCTGCGCACGTTCATCACCCACACGCTGAACGGCGGGCTGAAGTCCGATCTGGTCGCCCTGCGCACCGGCGCCTCCGACCTCGATGCCGGTGCGCACAAGCTCAGTGGCGGGCTGGGACAGCTGGCAGCCGGAGGTGACCGACTCCGAGACGGGGCGCAGCAGTTGGCAGCCGGGTTGGGTGCGGCCGACAAGAGAGTATCGGCGCTGACCGATCAGCAACGCGTCCAGGTCGCCCAGATTTTGGCGAATCCGGTTGGCGCCGAGCTGGATTTCACCCATCACGCGGCCACGTTCGGTACCGGGTTCGCGCCGTTCTTCTTGCCGCTGGCCTTGTTCATCGGTGCGCTGATCGTCTGGATGTTGTTGACTCCGTTACAAACCCGCGCGATCGTCACTGGGCTGGGCGCACTGCGGGTGGTGCTGGCCTCCTACTGGCCGGCGCTGCTGCTGGGAGTGGCCCAGGTGGCGCTGATGTATACGGTGGTGCACTTCGGCCTCGGACTGAACGCCAGCTACACCGCGGGCATGGTGGCGTTCCTGATCTTGATATCGGCCGCTTTCCTGGCGTTGATCCAAGCGTTCAACGCGGTTCTCGGTGTCGCGGTGGGTCGAGTCGTCACGCTGGCGTTCTTGATGTTCCAGCTGGTGTCGTCCGGCGGGGTGTACCCGGTGGAGACGACGGCGAAGCCGTTTCAGATTCTGCACCCCTACGACCCGATGACCTACGCCGTGACCGGGCTGCGGCAGCTCACGGTTGGCGGCATCGACACCAGGATGTGGATCTCGGTGGGCGTTCTGGTCGGGGTGCTCGCCGTGTCGCTGGCGGCCAGCGCATGGGCGGCCCGCCGAGATCGCCAGTTCACGCTGGAACGGCTGTATCCACCGATCGAGGTGTGACGCGGCCGCGGTCGCCAGCTGGTTGGTGATGCCGCCGTGGTGGTGCAGCCGGTGGTGATAGGGCACACCACCAGCACCAGGTTTGCGGGACGGGTGAGGTGCGGCGCGCCGGGTCAGGGTGTCCCGGCTCAGCTCAGCCGGTCACCTCAGCTGCCGCCTCAGAGCCCCGCCAGATCCGCCAGCCCGAGCAAGGCCTGCGCCGGAGCAATCACGGCGTCGACGTTGAAAGCGTCGAGGCCCACGGTCAGGCCGTCGGCGAAACCCGCCGGAGTGCCGAGCGTAAATTCCCGGCCAGCTAGGACGAATAATAGGATATTTATAAAAGGAAAGACTGATAGCTCGGTTTGGAAGGTATACAGATTTTGTGGGTCCGGCACGGGCCCAAACAGGAAAACGTCATCGCCGGGGGTAGGGGTCTGTCCGGCGAGGGTTTGGATCAAGCCGGCGATGACGTCTTCGCCGGGACCGATGAGAATATTGTCGAGACCCGCAACGTCATTCGCCACACCCTCGGCAAAGCCGGTCTGGGTGCCGAGCGCGAAATCGGCCTGCCCGGTGGTGAAGTCGGCCTGTCCGGCGGCGACACTGGCGTCGACGTTGGCGACGATGTCGGCAAAATCGTCGGCGCGGGCGGCGGGCGCGGCTACCAGTTGGCTCAGCGCGACGGCAGCCGTGCCGAGGCCGACCGTGACGGCGCCTCGGCGAAACTGATGACCGCTACGGCCGTTGCGGTGTGCCTCATTGCGCGCAACGTCCTTTCGATTGAAGTTCATCAGTTTTTTCCTTCAGTTGCTTCGCCCTGAAAAATCTGACTCATCCCCGACCGGCCAGCCCCGATCAGCAGCCAGCTTGCGGCCTCCTCCCACTGCCGCGCCACCCCCAGCCCCGTCCCCTTCGCATCGGCCGAAATCCGGGCATAAATCGCCGCCGACCGCACCTCGGACCGCTGACCAGCCGTTTTCGCTTTCACCAGAGAGAGATTATTAGCAAAATCTAACTTTGGCCAGCTCAGTGAGCCCGCCGTCTTCTCAGCGACAGATGTGGCGGGCGTGCAGGCCGCGGCGAGGTGGTCCCGACTGAGGACACATGTAGGCGGGTCATGTCCAGTCCCAACCTCAGCGAAAGTGAAACTGTTGCGACAACCGCTTGACAATGCTCCCAAATTTTCTGCAAGGGCTTAAGTTTCGATGACCCGGCTCCCGGTGAACGCGAGACGAACTTTCGTGGGAGACCGTTAGATCGGCGCGGGTCGAGGATCGCCGATCGGTGTGGGTGCGCGACCTGGTGGACGAGGTGAATCTTTGCGCGCCAACGGAAAGCTGCTCGACATGGTCGCGGACCGCTCAGCTACGGTGCCGGCCCGCTGGCCGGGCGCGGGTGACGACGGATGCAACGCGCAGATCGCTACCGCGTCGCTGGATCCGTTTCGCGCTATGCCAGCGCATTGCATCAGCACCTGCCCCAGGCGGTTGGCTTCCTCGGCCCATTCCATGTCACCAAGCTCACGCTCCCCGCGCTCGGCCGAATCCGTCGGCGCGCCGGCCGGCTCTGCCAGCGGGCCCGGATCGGCCGCGAGGCGGGCTCCTCACCAGTGACCCGCGCGGGAAGCTCCCCGCCCGCGGCGGCGGGGCCGCAATTAAACGAAGTTAATGTCCGGCGGGGCTCACGGTGACCGTGATGTTGTCCGCGTTGGGATTTGAGGCAATGACAAGTCTGGCGGCGTTGGCAGCCGAAACGACTTGTCCACCAGTGACACTGACCTGATAGCCGTTCGGATACTCGATGGTCGGCGTCGAGATGGTGGTCTGCGAGCCGGCCGAGAACTCACCCGAACCGTCAGCCATCGCAGTGGAGTAGCTCAGGTTGAACGTCTTGGTGGCGGGGTCAAACGACCAGGAATCCGGAGTGCCGGCGACCGCCTGCGGATAGGGCTGGGACAGCGTCACCTGGGCGGCGTTGTAGATGTTGGCGTTGCCGGATTGGTCGAAGTTGTATAACCAATACATCCAGCCGAACTCGTGCTCGTTAGCCGCAGTCATCTCGTCGTTGAGGGCGGGACTGTAGGCGGTGTCGCCGAACTCGGTGATCATCGCCGGGATGTCGTGCGCCTTCGCGTAGTCCTGGGCCCAACCGTCGATCAGCGCATCGTAAGCGCCGCAGCCGAAACTGGTGGAGCTGATGAAATCGGCGGTCAGACAATAAGGGTGAAACGCGAAGACACTGTTCGAGTCATCGACGGTGCCAAGGTGAGTGTCCACCGGGAGATTGCCGAACAAAATATTCGGTTCGAACCACACCGGGGTACTCGCGTCGACAGCCCTGATCGCCGAATCCACCTGGTTATAGAACGGGGTCAGGTCCTGCTGGTCGAAAAATAGGCTGCCCAACAGGGTTTGCAGCCATTGTGGTCCCGGCCACGGTTCATTCATGATCCCAAAACCGATCACGTTGGGATCGTCTTTGAAGTAGTTCGCCACGGCTTCCCACATCTGGGCGTAATTATCCTCGAGATTGACTCCATCGACTGAGCCGTTCGACCAGAACGCATCCCAGGCATGTTGTGAGGTGTTTCTGACTTAACCGCAGAGGCGGCTCCAAAAATTACCCAATGCATGA
>NZ_VYIK01000096.1 GCF_008709575.1 Mycobacterium sp. | reverse complement strand
ACCTCCGACGGCTATGACATCGTCAACCCGGACCCCCACGGGGAGCGGGCCGGATACGCCATGACGCGGGCGGTGCAGCTGGCCGGACTACGCCCCACCGACATCGACCACATCAATGCGCACGCCACCGGCACCCGCAGCGGTGATCTGGCTGAGGCAAAGGCGATCAACACGGCAATGGGCCGGCACCGGCCGGCGGTGTATGCGCCGAAGGCGGCGCTCGGTCATTCGGTCGGCGCGGTCGGTGCCGTCGAGGCGATCCTGACCGTGCTGGCCCTGCGGGACGGCACGATTCCCCCGACGTTGAACCTGCGCAACCGCGATCCGCAGATCGATCTAGACGTCGTGTCCGGAAAGCCCCGGCAGGGTAGCTACCACTATGCGATCAAGAACTCGTTCAGTTTCGGCGGCCACAACGTCGCGCTGGTTTTCGGTCGATATTAGGAATCACAGGGTGCGCAGCACCGCCCCGACCGCCAAGCCGACCACCAAGAAAGCACCCGCCTGACGGGTGTGCACCCAGGCCAGTGCGGCGTACCACAGCGGCCACACCGGAAAGCCGTCCGGCGGCGCCTGCGGCGGTGGGCGCCGGAAATGCGGCCACACTCTGGCCAGCCGGGGCAGTGCCGCGACGACGAGCAGCGCCGGCCACGGCAGCGCACCGGCCAGCACCGCCGCGGCAACCAACAGGTAGAAACCGACCATCATCGCCAGCGTGACGGCGCGGGCACGGGCTTCGCCGAGGATCACCGGCAGTGTCCGGATGCCCAGCGGCTCGTCGTACCCGATCTTGTCGATGTGCTTGCCCATCAACACCGTCGTGCAGGCCAGTCCATAGGGCAACGACGCCAGCACCAGCGACCAGTCGACGGTGCCGACCCCGGCGTAGTAGGTGCCGCACACCATCAGCGGACCCCAGACCAGCAGCACGTCGGGCTCGCCCAGGCCGCGCTTCTTCAACCGCACCGGCGGTGCCGTGTAGGCGACGCTCAGCACGAAGCCGGACAACGCGAACGCCACCACCGGCCAACCGCGCGCCCAGGTCAGCACGATCAGGATCGTCAGGTCGGCCAGGTTCACCGCCGCGATCGCGATCAGCAGCGTGCGGCGGCTGACCAGCCCGGAGAGCACCGGGTGCGGGGCATACAGAGCGCGCGGATAGTCCGCGGTGTCGGTGCCGGTGCGGGTGTCGTAGAGGTCGTTCATCAAGTTGTTGGCGATATGCGCCAGGGTGATGCCGACGATCGCCAGTACCAGCAGTCGCCAGTTCAGACCGGGGTGCCCCACCGCCAGCAGCGCGGCGACAAGACCCGACACGACGGTCATCGGCAATACCGCGGCGCGGGTGACGACGATCCAGCGGGTGACGGCGTCGACCGGGCCGTCGGGCGGGGGATTCGTGGTGCGCAGGGCATACCACCATGAGCGCAACCGGGAGCGGGCCGTCACCGGGGGCATGCGGGGAGTGTAACGCCGATTCAGCGGGGTAGCGGCGGCACGATCGGCGCCGGGTGCGGCTGTCCCCGGAACTTCTCCAGCGATCCGCCGACTTCGACGATCCCGCACAGCGCGCTCCAGCTCAGCATCGTGAGGTAGTCGATGAGGTCAGCGGTGCTCATCCGCGGGTCGAGCAACCACGAGTGGGTGGCCAGCTGGACACCGCCGACGATGTGATACGCCCACGGCTCCACCCCGCCGACGTCCATCCCGGCCTGCAGCATGCGCCGGCGCAGCATGACGGCCAGCATGCGGGCGATGATCCGCTCGGAGTCGGCGATCACTTTGCTTTTGCTGGCCGAGCTGTTGGCCATCACGAACCGATAGGGCTCAGGCTCGGCCGCCACGGTTTCGACGTACACCCGGATGATCTCGCGGGTGAGCTCGAAGCCGTCCAGATTCGACGACAGGGCGGCCGCCATATTGGGGATCAGCGTTTTCTGGGCGAACCGCATCATCACCGCGGTCGTCAGGTCGTTCTTGTCGACGAAGTAGCGATACAGGACGGTCTTGGAGACCCCGATCTCGCCGGCGATCTCGTCCATGCTCACAAAGCGACCCCGCCGCCGGATCGCTTCGATCGTCCCGTCGATCAGTTCGTTGCGACGATCCACCTTGTGCTGATGCCATCGCCGCTTCCGGCCGTCTGTCTTGGCCGATCCGGGCACTATGTGCTTCTCCACTATCGCGGATTCCCATTCACTCGACGTCCCCGATTCTACGGGCGACCGGCGCACGTTTCCGGTTGCGGCCGGGTCGCGGCGGTGGCCGTTAGCACTAACTCATCGCGGAGATAGCCGATGATGGGAGGGTGGCAGCGGGACCGACTCCATCGCAGTGGACGCCGGCATCGCTGGCCGAGTCTTTCGTTACCACCGATCCGCGGGCGGACGTGCAGCGGCGGCGGGCGCTGCGCCGCATGAAGGCGGTCGCGCTGGGCTTCCTGGTTGGCGCCAGTGCGGTGTTCCTCGGGTGCCGGTGGGCGCAGGCCGGCGGCACCGCCGCCGGCTGGGTGGGTTACGTCGGCGCCGCAGCCGAGGCGGGCATGGTCGGGGCGCTGGCGGACTGGTTCGCCGTCACCGCGCTGTTCAACCACCCGCTGGGTATCCCCATCCCCCACACCGCGATCATCAAACGCAAAAAGGACCAGCTCGGAGAGGGACTGGGTACGTTCGTGCGGGAGAATTTCCTGTCCCCGCCGGTGGTGACGACCAAGGTGCGCGATGCCCAGATTGCCAGTCGGCTGGGCAAGTGGCTTTCGGAGTTTTCGCACGCCGAGCGGGTCGCCGCCGAGACGGCGACCGTGCTGCGGGTGGGTGTGCAACAGCTGCGCGACGAGGACGCGCAGCACGTCATCGACCGGATGATCGTGCGGCGCATCGCCGAACCGAAATGGGGACCGCCGCTGGGCCGGGTGCTGGCCACCCTGCTGACCGAGAACCGGCAGGAAGCGCTGATCCAGCTGTTGGCCGACCGTGCGTTCGCGTGGTCGCTGAATGCCGGGGAGGTCATCCAGCGGGTGGTGGAGCGGGACTCGCCGAGCTGGTCACCTCGGTTCATCGACCACCTGGTCGGCGACCGCATCCACCGCGAGTTGATGGACTTCACCGACAAGGTGCGGCGTAACCCGTCCCATGAGTTGCGGCGTTCGGCGACCCGCTTCCTGTTCGCCTTCGCCGACGACCTGCAGCACGACGAGGCGACGATCGCGCGCGCCGAAGTGGTCAAAGAGCAGCTGATGGCCCGCGCCGAGGTCAGCAACGCCGCCGCGGCGGCCTGGAAGACGTTCAAACGGCTCGCGCTCGAAGGCCCAGGTGCCTTAGACGATCCGGGTGGCCCGCTGCGCACCCGGGTCGCCGGCGCAGTGGTGCGCTTCGGCGAGTCGTTGCGTGACGACGCCGACCTGCGTGACACAGTCGACGACTGGATCGTGCGGGCCGTCCAACAGCTGGTGGCGCACTACGGGGTGGAGATCACCGCGATCATCACCGACACGATCCAGCGCTGGGATGCCGCCGAAGCCAGCCGACGGATCGAGCTGCATGTGGGTCGCGATCTGCAGTTCATCCGGATCAACGGCACCGTTGTCGGGTCGCTGGCCGGTCTGGTGATTTACACGGTGGCACAGCTGCTGTTCTAGTCCCTGCTAACTACTGCTTGCAAAAGTTAGCACTAGACCGTACTGTGGTGTCCGTCAGCACCGACGGTCCGACGCAGGGAGCCAGCAATGCCACATGAGGACAAGCTTTCTGCAGTGGTGTCCACCGCCGCGTCAGACATCGGCAGCTTCATCAGGGCGCAGCGCGAGGCAGCGCAGGTCTCGGTGCGGCAGTTAGCGCAAAAGGCCGGTGTCAGCAATCCTTACCTCAGCCAAATCGAGCGCGGATTGCGCAAACCGTCCGCTGACGTGCTCAACCAGATCGCCAAGGCACTACGGGTCTCCGCCGAGGTGCTCTACGTGCGGGCCGGGATCCTCGAGCCCGCCACGACGAGCGAAGTACGCGACGCCATCGTCACCGATACGGCGATCACCGAGCGCCAGAAGCAGGTGCTGCTCGATGTCTACACATCCTTCGTGCAGCAAAACATGGCCACCGGCGAGGAGACCACCCCTGCGTAAACCTGGCTCACCAACAGCACCATCCAGACACCATCCAGAAAGGAAATACCATGGCCGACAATCCGACCATTGACGACCTGAAGGCCCCGCTGCTCGCCGCGCTGGGCGCCGCCGATCTGGCGCTGGCGACGGTCAACGACTTGCTCCTCGAGCTGCGCGAGCGTGCCGGAGAGACCCGCTCCGACACCCGCAGCCAAGTCCAGAAGAGCCGCGCGCGGCTGGTCAGGCTGCAGGAGGATCTGCCCGAACAGCTGCGCGAACTGCGGGAACGATTCACCGCCGAGGAACTTCGCAAGGCGGCGGAAGGTTATCTGGAAGCCGCGACACACCGCTACAACGAGCTGGTCCAGCGCGGCGAGGCCGCGCTGGAGCGACTGCGCAGCCAGTCCAGCTTCGATGACGCGTCGGCGCGCGCCGAGGGCTACGTCGATCAGGCAGTCGAGTTGACCCAGGAGGCGCTGGGCACGGTCGCGTCGCAGACCCGCGCGGTCGGCGAGCGTGCCGCCAAGCTGGTGGGCATCGAGCTACCCAAGAAGGAGCCCGCCAAGAAAACTCCGGCCAAGAAGGAGCCCGCGAAAAAGGCCCCGGTCAAGACTGCAGCCAAGAAAACCCCGGCCAAGAAAGCTCCCGCCAAGAAGGTCACCCAGAAGTAACGCGCGGGTGTCGGCGCCGCGTTGGCCCGGCCGAGCGACGCGGCATCCCGACGCGGAGTCGACGTCGGCCTGCCCGCCCGCATAGGCTTACCGGGTGAGCCTTGTGCAGATAGTCTTGAGCACGGTGCAGGTCGGCGTCTTATTCATGACGCTCTACGCCTTCGTGGACGCGGCGACGCAGCGCCCCGATGCCTACACCGCCGCGGACAAGTTGACCAAACCGGTGTGGTTGGCGATTCTCGGTGCAGCGATGCCGCTGGACTGGTTTCTGGGCATGTTCGGGATAGTGGCCGCGGCGTGCGCGGCGGGTGTCTACCTGGCTGACGTCCGGCCCAAACTACGTGAAGTTCAAGGTAAATCGCGTTAACGGTATGCGAAGGTCGGTCGCCCTGGCGGCAGCGTTGGTGGCGTTGCCGGGCCTTGCGTCCGCGTCGGCCGATCCCGGTGTTGCCGAGCCGGCCGGCGGCTCCTATGCGCCACCTTTCGTCGACCACACCGAGTGGGTGTCCTGGGGTTCGGGGGACCGACGTTCCAGCCTGCGGATCTATCCGACCCCGTCGGCCCGTGCCGCCGCCCGACACCTCGGCACAGCGGAGAGCTTCGCCGGCCAGGCCTGGACGGAGGTGCTGGCACGGGCGCCCGACGCCGATACCCCCGGCATGCGTGCGCAGTTCGTCTGCCACTGGCAGATCGCCGAGTTCGTGCAGCCCGGCAAGACCAGCTGGAATCTCGAGCCATGGCGGCCGGTGGTCGACGACGCCGAGATGATCCGCTCGGGCTGTAACCCGGGCGGTCGGCAAGAACCGTTCTGATGACGGGCCGTCCGAGCCGCCGGCAGGTGGCAGCGGTCGTCGACCATACCCTGCTCAAGCCGGAGGCCACCGGCACCGACGTCGCCGCCGCGGCTGCTGAAGCCGTCGAACTCGGCGCCTACGCGGTGTGTGTCTCGCCGTCCATGGTGCCGGCCGCCGCCCGGGCGGGTGGTGCCGGTCTGCGCGTCGCCGCGGTTGCGGGTTTCCCGTCGGGCAAGCACCCTCGTCAGGTCAAAGCCCAGGAAGCGGCGCTGGCGGTGGCGTCCGGGGCAAGTGAGATCGACATGGTGATCGACATCGGTGCCGCGGTGGCCGGTGACGTCGACACCGTACGGTTGGAGATCGCCGCGGTGCGCGCCGCGGTACCCGCCGCGGTGCTCAAGGTGATCGTGGAGTCCGCGGTGTTGCTGACGCTGAGCGACGAGCGCTGCCTGGTCACCGTCTGCCGGGCCGCCGAGGAGGCCGGCGCGGACTTCGTGAAGACGTCGACCGGCTTTCATCCCGCCGGCGGGGCGTCGGTGCGCGCCGTCGCGGTGATGACCGACGCCGTCGGCGGTCGGCTCGGAGTCAAGGCCAGCGGCGGCATCCGCACCGCTGCCGACGCCCTCGCGATGCTGGCGGCCGGCGCCACCCGGTTGGGCCTGTCAGCCACCCGGGCGGTGCTCGACGGTTTCGACTGAACTGCCGTTACAGCCCACTGAAGCAGTTCTGGCCGGTCGGCGACGACGCCGGGATGGTGGCATCGCTGGTCGAGAACGTGGCCCGAACACCGGAATCGGTGACGTGCACGCTGTCGGCGTGGATGCCCAGGGGGTAGTCCTTGGTGGCCTCGGAGGTCAGGTCGTCCAGGTTTTTCTGGACAGTCTCCGTCGACATCTTGGCCCCCAGCGCCGTCAGGCTGACCACCTTCAGCGACAGCCCGTTGTCGACAATTTCCGGCTTGACCGTGGCGCTGTCAATCAGCCCCTTCAGCTGGATGGTCCCGGAGCTGGGGTCGGTGGTCACCGTATTGGTCACGAAACTGCCCAGTACCGGGATGGCGTCCTGAATCGATTGCTTGATTCCGTTTGACGACCAGCTGATGGTGCCGTTGAGCGCACCGATGGTGCCCTTGGAGTCGGGGGTTTTGTGGAGCCGGATATCGCGGATGTCCAGGCTGATCTGCATGCCTTTGACGCCGCGCACCTGATTGCCCGCCGTCTGCACCGAAATGTTGGTGTAATGGCCGGTGAGAACTTGCCACAGCACCGGCGGCGTGGCGGCGAAGGACACTTTGGCACCGTCTTGCACCTCGCACGACACCGCGGCGGCCACTTTGCTGTCGGCCAGATGGCGGGCATAGAGCTCGGCGCCGATCAGGCTCGCCACGATCAGCAGCCCCACGGTGGTGATGACGAGAAGGATCGACACCGGGTTGCCGAAAAAGCGGTGTCGGGACGTCGTCGCAGCGGGCTGGTCGGACAGCCGGGCAGCCGGCGGCGGTGGTTGGTTGGGCGGGCCGCCCTGGGGGATGCGGCGGGTCGGCGATTCAGACGGTGATGGCCCGGGCCGACCGGATGGGCCTTGCGGTGTCGACATCCGGTCGATTGTGCCTTACCGAGTTGCTGACGGGCTAACCGACCGCGGGCGATGCCCACAGGTTCGCTCAGAGCCTGTTCACAGACGGTGATGCTGCCTGCTGGCTGAGCCCGCCAGCGGATGTCGTATCGGGTCAGGTAGCCGATCGCATCCACGACAGCCCGAAGATCGTGGACCATCGCCCGCCCGCCCGGACCGGGGCGCAACGCGGCCATCACCGGGTCTCCGGTGCGGCGGGTTGTGCACAGGTGGGGTTTTTGTCGGGCATGTTGTCGGGGGTGTGCGGTAGTGTTTCGAACATGAGTTCGATCCAGGTGGTGGCGCC
>NZ_VYIK01000095.1:817-7991 GCF_008709575.1 Mycobacterium sp. | reverse complement strand
CGGTGGGCCCATTTTCTTATCCCACGGCGGCGCACAGCGCCTGGAAAACTAGCCCGTGCAACCTGGTGCACGACTTCGATGAACCCTAATATCGATGTATGTCGAAATCGAGGAGGTCGTCGACCGGGCAGGAGCCGTGCGCACCCGGGGCGCTGTTGCGCGAGCCGCTCTCGGCTGCGGAGACGGCGGACTTGGCGGCCAAATTTAAAGCCCTCGCAGATCCGGTGCGCCTGCGGTTGTTCAGCACGATCGCCAGCCACGCCGGCGGGGAGGCCTGTGTCTGCGACATCTCCGCGGGAGTGGGGGTCTCCCAGCCGACCGTTTCGCATCACCTCAGGGTGCTGCGCGACGCCGGGCTGCTCACCTCGCAGCGGCGGGCGTCGTGGGTGTACTACGCGGTGGTGCCCGAGGCCCTGGCCGGGCTGTCGGTGATACTGGGCCCCGCCACCGAGCGGGTGCCAAGACAGTTGTGCGTGCCCCCGGCAGGATTCGAACCTGCGACACCGGCTTTAGGAGAGCCGTGCTCTATCCCCTGAGCTACGAGGGCCGGGGACGTCTTTGAATGCCTGACGAAAACCTAGCCGTTCGAGGCCGCCAATAGTTTTCGGGGCACGATAGGCCCGGTCATGGGTGTGGCGAGTGCCAGTGTAGCGGGCGCTGCGAGGGCTGCGAAATGTTCGGCAAATCGCGTGTGAATGTGCGTTTTTCTAAGTGAATGTATGTTTGACTGGTTGGTGTGAAGTTGGTGTCGCGGGCGCGGTCGGTGGGTGTGATCCGCAAACTGCGTATGCGTGGGTTCATCGCGGGTACGTCCGCGCATTCGCCAGCAAGCCTTTAGCGCGCCCACCGCACGGGTGGGAATAGCTCAGGGCCGCAATGTGGCCTGATCAACTGCGGGCCAAACCCGGCGGGTTGTCCCGTGCCGCTCCTTGACGGCCAGCGACAGGCCGAAATCGTCGGCCTCATCGGTCCACCAGCGGGTGCGGCGCAGCCCTGCCGCGGCCAGCTCGGCGGCTACCGCATCAGGCCGGAACTTGCACGCCACCTCGGTCAGCATCTCTTCGCCCGCCGCGAATTCGACGGTCAACTCGAGGGCGCCGACCCGCACCCGCTGTCGGCGGTGGGCCCGCAGCCACATTTCCATCTGCTCGGCTTCAGCGTTCCAGCGGGCGACATGCTGGTAGGCGCCCAGGTCGAAATCGGCATCAAGTTGCCGGTTGATTACCGCGAGCACATTGCAGTTGAACCGCGCGGTTACCCCGGCGGTGTCGTCGTAGGCTCGCACCAGCCGGTCGGCGTCCTTGACCAGTTCGGTGCCCAGCAGCAGACCGTCACCCGGATGCATCACCGCGGCCAGACTCGCGAGGAATTCCGCGCGCGGCCCGGAGGTGAGGTTGCCGATCGTGGACCCCAAGAACACGAACAATCGCCGCCCACTGTCGGGAATCTCGGTGAGGTGTTGCTCGAAATCGCCGCAGATCGCCGCGATGTCGACGTCTGGGTATTGGCGTGCGATGGCGGCCGCGGCCGCTGACAGCATGCTGGCGTCGACGTCGAACGGGACGTATCGACGCAGCGAGCCGGCGTCGCGCAGCGCGTCCAGCAGGATCCGGGATTTCTGCGATGTCCCGCTGCCCAATTCGACCAGGGTATCCGCGCCGGTGCAGGATGCGATCTCGGCGGAGCGGGCCGAAAGGATCGGCGCCTCGGCGCGTGTCGGGTAGTACTCGGGCAGCCGGGTGATCTGATCGAACAGGTCGCTGCCCACCGAATCGTAGAACCATTTGGGCGGCAACGACTTCGGTGTCCTGCGCAGGCCGTCGAACACGTCCCGACACAGTGCCTCGTACGCCGAGTCGGCGGCCAGATGGTTGGACAGCGACAGCGTCATAGGATCCTTCCTCCGATCCAGCCTGCTCAGCGGACCCACGGCTGTTCGTGTGCCAGCCGCGCAACCGTGGGTGCGATGCCGTGGTCGATCACCTGCTCGGCGAGGTCGTCGGCCGGGCAGCGGCCCTGCTCGACGGCTTGGGCCAGCCGGCCCATCGCGTCGTGGAGGGGGCCGGGTGCCCGTTCGGCGGCGATGGCCACGCAGCGGTTGGCCGCCGCGTACAGCCGCCGGTCGGCCAGCCCGATGCGGGCCGCGGTGTCCCAGGCGGTGGTGACCGGTTCGACGGCCTCGGCGGCGAGGTCGGCGGCGGCCGCGTCGTCGAGCAGCGTCACCAGGGTGAACACCACCGCGGGCCAGATTTCGTCGGGAACGGCATCGAGGTAGCGGATCTCCAGCCAGCCGCGGGGGCGCACCGGCGGGAACAGCGTGGTCAGGTGGTAGTCCAGGTCGGCGGTGGTGGGACGACGCCCGCCCAGCAGGATGCGCCCGTCGGCCCAGTCGGCGAACGGCACGTACCCCAGCACCGGCACCGGGTCCGGGTCGTGCACCAGCATCACCGGCGCCTTGAGCGCGTAGCATGCCCAGTCGGTGCCCGGATCCGCACCGCCGGCGGTCAAGACAGGTCCGCAGCGTGCGCAGTCCAGCTCGCTCCACACCCGCTGGCGGGTCGACAGCCACCCGGAGAACCTTCCGCCCAAAAGTGGGGAGTTGGCGGTGAGCGCGATCATGGTCGGTCCCAGCGCGTGCGCCAGCCGCACCCGTGCCGCCCAGCCGGGCCGGGGCCCGGCGTCGAGGTTGACCTGCAGCGAGGCCGTCGAGGTCATCATCGCCGCGCCCGCGGCACCGCTGCGGCTGGCCGCGAAGAACCGTTCCATGGCGCGGTAGCGCGCCCCGGGATTGATTCGGCGGGCCGGCCGTAGCGGGTCGGTGCCCAGCAGCACCAGCCCCAGCCCGGCGGCGGCGAAAGCCGCGCGCAGCACCGCCTGGTCGCTGCTCAGCGCCTCGATCGCGGCCACCGCTCCGTCGGCCGGCGGGCCGGACAGTTCTACCGCGCCGCCCGGTTCGACGGTGACCGCGCTGCCGCCCGGCATCGGCGGAAGCGACTCGAGGACACCGGCGATTTCGTCCCAGGCCGGCCGCCGGTGCGGCTCGGCGGGGTCGAAGCAGTGCGCTTCGATCTCCAGGCCGACCCGCCCCAGCGGACCATCGGCCAAACAGCCGGCAGCGATGTAGCGCGCAGCCTCCGCCGAACAGGCCAGCTCGGCATCCGGCAGGCACACGTCCGGCCGCGACGCAACGGAAGCCCCGGGGGTCAGCGTCACCGCTGGATCCCTGCAAGCCCCCGCCACCCGGGGCGAGGGCGTCCGTCCACAGCCATTCGGCGTGTCGGTCTCATCGATCTCCTGCGGGTGGGTCGGCGGATCAACCGCGTGGTGTGGGGGTTCAGTGAACCGGGTTAGCGCGGCCACCGAGCGTGCAATGTTCGCCAGCTGACAATGCGGCGGCTTCCGATCAAGTCCACGGCGATCGTCAGTTCGCTGACACATTGCTAGGCCGGGGCGGTCGCCGTGTTTCTGACTGGACCGGCATAAACAGCCGGCGGAAAGGCCAGACAGCGTGGGGCAAGTCGACGATCTGTGGATGTCGCCGATGGGACGTATGGCAGGCATCAGTGCGGCGAGTATAGGTGTCGTCTACGGTTACGACTTGTCGAATTTCGCGGGCGCGCTGCGCTATCTCACCGATGACTTCAACCTGTCGACCCACCAGCAGGAGATGGTGACGACCGCGGTGGTGATCGGACAGATCGCCGGCGCGATGGGCGGGGGCGTGCTGGCCAACGCGATCGGACGAAAGACGTCGATGGTGCTGGTGGCAGCGGCCTACGTAGTGTTCGCGGTGTTGGGTGCGCTGGCGGTGGCGTCGCTGCCGATGCTGGTGGTGGTGCGGTTTCTGCTCGGATTGGCCGTCGGGGTGTCGGTGGTGGTGGTTCCGGTGTTCATCGCCGAGTGTGTGCCCGCGCGGGTGCGCGGGGCCGTGCTGGTCGGCTACCAGCTGGCGACGGTGCTCGGCATCATCGCCGGATACGTGGCGGCCTACCTGCTGGCCGATCTGCACAGCTGGCGGTGGATGCTCGGTTTGGCTGCGCTGCCCGCTTTGCTGGCCGTGTTGCTGCTGCTGCCGATACCCGAGACCGCTCGCTGGTACCTGCTCAAGGGCACGCTTTCAAAAACACGCGGCGGCGCGCTCACCGATATGCTGCGGCGGCCGTATTGGCGGGCCACGGTTTTCGTGGTGGGTCTCGGCTTTTTCGCGCACGTCACGGGCGTCAACACGATCGTCTACTATGGCCCCCGCTTGTTCGCGGCGATCGGATTCACCGGCGACTTCGGGTTGCTCGTTTTGCCGGCGTTGGCGCAAGTCGCTGGCCTGGCGGCGGCGCTGGTCTCGCTGACCCTGGTCGACAAGCTGGGTCGGCGGCCAATTCTGTTGGCGGGCATCGCCACGATGATCGCGGCTGATGTGTTGCTGATCGTCGTGTTCGCCTCGGGGTCTGGAGCCGGCACTGCGTTGCTGGGCTTGGCCGGCGTGGTGGTGTTTGCAGCCGGGTTCAGCTTAGGTTTCGGCTCCCTGTTAGGCGTTTACGCGGGTGAAAGTCTCCCGGGACGGCTGCGCTCGATGGGGTCGAGCGCGATGCTCACCGCGGATTTGGCGGGCAGCATGATCGTCGCCGCGATGTTCTTGAGCATGCTCCACTCCCTCGGCGGTGCGGGTGCCTACACGGTATTCGGCGCCCTGGCGCTGGGGGCGTTCGTCTTCGTCTACCGCTTCGCCCCCGAAACGAAGGGCAAGCAGCTCGAAGACATCCGGCACTTCTGGGAGAACGCCGAAAGACCGACCGGTCAGGGCAGGGCGGGCCGTCCCGGGGGTGCCCGGTAAGGCCGAGCGGGATCATCCCCCGGCGGTCAGCGCCGCCACACGTCGACCGACCAGCGTGTCCACGCTGGCCTTGCCGGCTCCGACGCACAGCAGCCACAGCAGCAGACCGATCAGCAGCCACTCCGGGGCGTAGAACAGATTGCTCAGGAAGTGCCATGGATCCGGGTATTTCTGCGCCAGGTTCGGGCCGATGTCGGTGATCAACGCGCCGACCATGTCCCCGGCCAGCACCACAGACACCAGCCGGGTACCAAGGCCCAGCATCAACGCCGCGCCACCGACGAGTTCCACCACGGCGGTAAACGGGGCAAGCACCTGCGCGGCGGGAATGCCGAGACCGACGAACATCGCGGTGAACTTACCGAGATCGCCGAGCTTGCCCACCGCGCCGCTGAAGAACATGAACCCAACGGTGAGGCGCAGCACCACATTGGGCAGCCAGGCCAGATTGTTCAGTGCGTCGGTGATACGGCGATACGCCGGATGGAAACGTGCGATGACGGATTCACGGGCTGTCAGCGGGTGTGTCATGTTTTCTCCGCGATCATCAGGGTGTATCCGGTGCGGCCGGCTTTGACCGCACCGGTCGCCGGCCGGGTAGGTGCCGGCACGGTGCTGCGATGCGCAGCGTGGTGATGCCGGCCAGGTCGCCCGGGTGCAGGATGCGCGCGAACCGGCCGTCGGCGGCGTACTTGTCGGGGAACGCCCACGGCGAACATTCGACCGCGATGAGGACCTCCTCAAGATCTTGCTTCACGGTCGTCACCGATGCTCCTCTGTCAGCTGTGCACGTCAGCGATTTCACCACCGTGCATCTCATGCGTGGTGGGCGAATGTCAGGAGCCGGACAATACGCGGTGCTACCTGGGGAACGGCGTGACCGTCCAAGGTAACCCAACGGCGCATCGCAGGGGTTGCCAGCTGTTGGCGGTGAGTGTGCTGGTGATGTGAATCTGACGGAGTGGGCGCGGGCTTTACGGTGTTCATCCCCAGACGGCATACCGGTGGTTTCGGGAGGCGGTGTTGCCGGTGCCGGCGGTACGGGTGAACGAGCGCACTGTGCTGGTGGGCCCGGACGCGGCGGCCGGGCCGGCGCCGACCGCGTTCGCCTCCTGGGCCACCGCCCCGCAACCGGCATGTCGGGCATCATCCACCCGGCCACCGACAACAGCGACCGGTCCAATGTTGCGCTGCGCGCAGCCGACCGCTTTGAGCGCACGGTTTCAAGCACTGCGCCGCTCGTAGAGTCGCGCACAGAAGCTTGTGAGCACCTCGGCCCGAACGGTGTTGGCCGCTGGCGGTGGGTGTTCTCTGGTGGACCGGCGCGCCTCGTCGTCGTTGTGGGCGGGTCGGTGAGCCAGAACTGTCCCACCGTCGTGTGGTGGTCGGCGGCCTGACAGGCCTGTCCGGTGGAGTGCCCGCACGCATCCGCTGTTGGGTGCGGGGTCCTGCCGGCTCACGCCTGATCGGCATGGCGAGTCCACGTCTGCCGATCGCGGCCGCCGCCCCGTGATGCACGGTGACCGAGGCCGGGTCGGAAGTCTGCTGCTTTAAAGGATTACGCCAATGTTGGGCGCCCCAGCGGCTGGTGTAAGCCGGATCAGCACCGATCACCGCGATACCGCGGCGGGCCGCCATCGAGGTCAGTCTGGTCGGGAACTTCGCTGAGTATACCGCCAGTCGACGTGCGTGCCGCAGAAGCGCAACGTCTGTTTACTGATGCTCGTTTTCCTTGATTTTCTCTACTCGGCTCTCAATTATGTTCAGCCCGATATAGCTCTGGAGTGCGATGAGAAAGTAAGCCGCGTTGCCTCCTGTTAGCGCGGCGCCGACGAAAGCCAGTATGTAGCTGTCGTATATGGGGTTCTCAAGCAACATGAATATGCGGGCGTGGGATATCGTCCCGCGGCCGAACCAGTTACCGTTCAATAGTGAAGGCCAACCAATTTCGCGGATTGCCAGGCCGAACACCAGTGTCGCCAGTGCGAGAAATGTATAGCCGGTGAGGGGCATGGCCGGGAAGTAGAGTAGATAATGGCTGTCCAAATTGAGTAGTAGGTATATAGCGATTGTCCAGAACGGCAGTATGACCAGGCTGTGCAGTAGCCAGCCGTTTTTATGCCAGCGGTTATAAAATCCGAAACGCTTTTGGGCGAACACACTACCGGTATTTATGCCGATAGCGAGGGCGAAGATGACGCAAGTAAGTAAAAAATATCCCATGTCAATCTTGGCAGCCGGGCCGGGTTGTTCAGCAGGTGTCAACAGTTGTTCAGGGCGTCGGTGGTGTGGCGGTAGGCCGGGTGGATGGTTTGCGTCTGACTTCGCCGCAGAGATGGGCTT
>NZ_VYIK01000095.1:0-807 GCF_008709575.1 Mycobacterium sp. | reverse complement strand
ATGACGGATGCACGGGCCGTCAGCGGGTGTGTCATGGTTTCTCCGCGATCATCAGGGTGTATCCGATGCGGCCGGCTTTGACCGCTTCGGTCGCCAGCCGCGTATATACCTGCACGGTATCGGGTTCAATACCGTTGTCGGTGAGGATTTGTGGCGCTGTGATGCGCAGCGCGGTGATCCGGGCGTCGATGCGTTCGATCATCTTCAGCAGGGCGTCGTCGTGGGCCTGCGTGTGTCGTACGTGCAGTCCTGCGCTGGCGAGGATGCCGGTGTAGTCGGCGACCGAGCGGGCATCGGCGATGCAGGCGACCCACGCGGCCAGTGTGGTCAGCTCGGCCGGCAGGCCGGCGTCGGTGATGGTGACATCGGTGATGCCGGCCAAGCCGCCCGGACGCAGGATGCGCGCGAACTGGCGGGCCGCGGCGCATTTATCGGGGAACGTGCACAGCGAACATTCGCAGACCAGCGCGTCGAATGCGTTGTCGGGCAGCGGGAGGTGTTCAGCGTCGCCGTGCTGGACGTGCACCCGCTGGTCCAGCCCGGCCGCCGCGACGGCGGCTCGGGCGTGCTCGACGTTGATCTGGCTGAGGTCGACCCCGTCGACGGTGAGCGCCGGGTGTTCGTCGGCCAGCAGGCGGGCGGTGGCGCCGCGCCCGCAGGCGACGTCGGCCACCCGGCGCGCACCGGAGCCCAGTCCGAGCGCCGCGGCCAGTGTGCGGGTCAACGCCGCGCCGCCGGGATGATAGGACTCGCCGAGCAGCAACGCCGCGGCGTCGCTGGAATAGGCGGCGGCGCAACAGGCTTTGA
>NZ_VYIK01000094.1 GCF_008709575.1 Mycobacterium sp. | reverse complement strand
ATATAAATGACGAGGCCGCGCACCTCTACCCTGACTACCCACGGTTTCTGGCCGAGGTAGCGCGCGTGCTGCGTCCGGGCGGGCACTTCCTGTACGCCGATCTGCGCTCGCTGCATCAGATCGGCAGGTGGGAAGCGGATCTCGCCAGCGCCCCGCTTCGTATGGTTTCGCAAGAGATGATCAATGCCCAGATACTGCGTGGGTTGGAGCTCAATTCGGAGCGCTATCGGGACCTGATCAACCGCCACACACCGGCGCCATTGCGTCGCTTTTTCCGCGATATCACCGGAACGAAAGGATCACCGCTGTACGAACAGGTGCACCGGGGCGACGTTTCATACCGACTGTACTGTTTCGCCAAGGATTGACACAAAATTCGACGCATGAAGAACGCTCGCGAGATAGGCTCGGCTTCGCCACCGGACATGTCGTTAATCCGTCCGGCTTGTTCCGATCGTGACCCTCCCACAGGAACCCGCCCTGGCCGACGCGATCGGCAACGCGTTCGAACCCGATTTAATGACATGATGGCTCACATCCGGGACCAACGCGGACTAGGAGCGGCTGAATCGGAACACGATCTTTCGGTTGTAGTAGTAGTCAAGCACGTCCAGTAAGCGACTTTCGTCGAGGTGCCCGGCGGCGAAGGGAACAAAGCCTATTCGCAGTCGGCCGGCGGCAACCCGAAAACCGGCGTCGGAGAACCACTGGGTGACTTGATCGAGCTGGTAAAGCGGCGGGAGGCCCAGCTCCTCGGCGTTTTCCGCATGCCAGGTCACCATCAGTGGGCTGTCGGCGTGCACGCCCATGACCGCGTAATAAACCCCGCCGGGCTTGAGGACCCGGAAGATCGCCGCTGCATGCGCCGGCAGGTCGTCGAGCAGATAAAGCACTTCGTGGCTGAACGCCACATCGAAGCCGCTCCACGCCGTGGGTGGCGCTGCGGCTGCCTCGAATCGCAGGGGGCGGGTCCCCGTCAGTCGGCGTGCGTCCTCGATCGCGCTCGCCGCCGGATCGTAGCCGAAACCTTCTTTGATACCGCAGTCGTCGGCCAGCAGACGCAGAAAGCCACCTCGGTTGCAGCCGACGTCGAGCACTCGTGCCCCGGCGAGGTCGACATCGATCGTGTCCAGCATCGCCTTCCAGACGAAGCGGTGCTCCTCCTGCATCGCCGCATCCTGGGTCGCGCCACGCCAGTACGTCGCACTCATCGTGATTGCCAACGGTAGACCCGGATCGCCGGGTCTGCACCCGGCCGGCAAGATCCGAAAATTACCGCTTTTCCTCCCGAGGCGGCAAATTCAGCGACTCACGGTCGAATACCAGCCAGTCCTCCGCATCGTTCATCACCTGCACACCATCGATTACGGGCACCTTGTGGAGCATTTCTTTGAGGGCTTCCCAGGTCATTCCGCCATACTTAATACCCGGCCGCGCTCGGCTGGTATAAACACGGATCAGCTTAGTAAAATCGCCGGCCTGGAAAACATTCATCAACGGTTGGCCGTCGTCAGCTTGGCCCGGTGCCAGTTCCAGGAATACTTCCCGGCCGGCAAGCGCCGAATCAACCGCGGTCCTGATGTCTTCAGCCGCCGTAGCATCCACTGCGCGTGTGATAAGCCCATTCAGCGCTGCTGGGGTCTTGCCGTGCGTAGCAGACGTCGACGACCCATTTTCGCCGTTACTTTCCGATTTCAGATCGCCAAGGACAACGGGAATCCGGCTTTTATGGATTGCCACCCACTGTGCGTCGCGATTCGATATTATGACCCAGTCCAGCTGGGGCATCTTCAGCGCAGCCGCAAGAGCATTTTCGAACGTACTTCCACCGAAGCGGTCAGGCAGGTCGGAATGCGATTTCGATGTATAGAGCATCATCGCGTGTGTACCGTCCGGCAGCCGGAGCAACGGGGTCGCCTTGAACTCTTTTCCAGCCCGGTATTCGGATGTCAGGCCGAAAAATACCTCGACGGAGCGGAGTGCCCGAAAAAAGTGCCGCGCCAACTCGGGATCGTTATCCTGGGCAGCCATCCGGAGCAGTTCGTCGACACCGCTGGACCCGAAATCATGATCCTCGGTCAAAATCCCTGCCCTCCGTACTCGTTGAGGACCCCGGTGTCCCAGTCGAATATTCCACTGACATCGTAGACCTTGCCTGTCGGGCAGGCAGGATCGAAAGTACACGTTGCCAGGTGGACGTCGCCCATCCCAGCCTTTATCAACTCGCTCAGAAGCGTTGGCTCCGTTACTGTCTGGGGGTCGCCTGTGATGTTGAGCCCATCCGGCGGATAAATCGTGTAGTCGGGGAGTGATTCACCGGGCAAAAAAGTTTTCGAATAGAGGCCCGAGGTATCGCCGCTGGTCTCGATCAAATTCCCCAGCGCGTCGGTGATGGTCGATCCGTGTTCGGCGTATGTCGTGATCGTCGAACCTGGCGGCACCTGCATCATGCCGTGACCACCATAGGCGCCATGCCCGCTGATGTTCGTCCGGTTCTGCGGTGAAGCTCCGAGATCACCGGCAGTCGCGTCCGTCGGGAGCACGGGTGCCGAAGGCTCCTGGGAGGGTGCCGTATGCGGCGTGTGACCAGCGGGCGCGGAGGGCGCCCCGGCCGGTGCCGGCTGGGCCGGCTGTGTTTTGGTCTCGGTGGGGCCGCTCGGTGGTGCCGTTTCGGGTGGCGCCGATGTGGGTTTACCCGCCGCCTGGGGCGGCGCCGCATCCGGTTCACCGTTATGCGGAGGAGGGAGTTCGGGCAGCCGGGTGTCTTTGAGCCCATCGACCATCTCACGCGCGCCGCGGCCCAGCTTGCCCAATTTGGCAGCCGACCCACCCGGAAGCGGCAGGGTGGCGAGGTCGACGGCGCTTCTGCCGGCGGCCTCGGCGGGATTGGTGCCCCACTCGTCCCAGTGCACGGTCTGCTTGCCCAGCTCCGTCCACGCCTGACCGATGCCCGGCGCGCCGTCACCACCGAGCCCGACCAACGGCGCGATTCCCTGCGCCGTCTCCTGCAGGTCGTGGACGTAGCCTTTCGGGTCTAGCACCATGCGTAGCTGCGAGTAGTCCCATGCCGTTTCGGCCATGCCGCCGACTTCAGCGCCGGCTCCTTTCGCGACCTGCCCGAGCTGGTTGACGACCCGGCCGACCTGAGTTCCGTGCACAAACCGGTCCCACTCTTTGTCGGCGTAGTCGGCCATCGCGGTGGCCACGGCGGCGGCCTGCTGCAGCGCCTCGACCATGCGGTGTCCCAACGCGTCGGCTTGTTCGGTGAAGGTGGCGATGACGGTGCGGATGTCGTCGGCGATCTTTTTGATCTCGTCTTCGTCGCGAGCGGTCAAAAAATCCCAGACTTCTTTGAGTCCGGTCAGCGGATTACAGATGCGGCTCAACAAATCCAGGACTGCGCCGTGAACCCGATCGACCTTGGCGGCATAGGCGCTCAGCTGCTGGGCGAGACTCTCGCACTGCTCGGCGATGCCCGTGGTGGCCGACAAGGCGTCGCTGAATGCGGCGTCGATCGCGGCTCCCTCGGGCAGGAGTTGGGCGCGAATGGTGGCCATCGGCGCCGCCGACCCCGCAACCTCGCTGACCTCAAACTGGTTCCCGGCTGCGGCCCAAGCTGCCGCGGCGGCACGCAACCGACCCGAATCCCCGGTCGGCCAGATCATCCCCAGATACGGGGCCACCCAGCCCCAACCCGCCGGAACGCTACCGACCCTGCCGACCGCCGAGGGCGCCGCACCCGCCGCAACCGATCCCGTCGACGGCGGCACCGACAGCGCTGCGCTGCGCCCCGAAATGTCCGAGAACGCCTCGGCCACCGAATAGTTGTGCGCCGAGATCCGCACCCCGTCACCGAGCCGGCACAACCCGTTGCGGGTGGTCGCCATCGCCTCCAGCAACTTACCCGCCGACCTGTCATAACTGCGGCCCAACGTTGCGCCTGCCGGATCGTCACCGGCCATTCCCGCGGTGCCGGACAATGCGGCGGTCAACGACGAGATCGCAGCCCCCAAGTCCGCGCCCACCGACGCCATCGCAAACCCGGCGCCATCCAACGCCAACGGATCGACCACCAGCGCCTCGCCAGCCACAGCGGGAAACTAACCACCAGCCATCACGGCCGCAATTCACCCCAGCGACGACGTCGCTAATCATGAATAGGGCAGGATCGGTGGACATGGATCCTCGGTGGGCGAATCGGGCGGCCAGCGCGGAAGCCGCGGTCACGGCGCGGCATCTGACCCGACTGTGGGCGCTGCCGCGAACCCAGCTCGGTGTGGTGGCCTGGCCGCCGACCCGACGCGACCGGATCTTCGGCCGCTGGCATTACTGGTGGCAGGCACACCTGCTGGACTGCCTGATCGACGCCCAGCTGCGTGACCCGAAACCCGAGCGGCACAGCAAGATCAAACGACAGATCCGCTCGCACCGACTGCGCAACGCCGGGCGATGGGTCAACGACTACTACGACGACATGGCCTGGCTGGCGCTGGCGCTGGAGCGTGCCGCGCGGCTGGTCGGCGTCACGCGGGACCGCGCGCTGAATACGCTGACTGACCAGTTCGTCAAGGCCTGGGTGCCCGAGGACGGCGGGGGCATCCCGTGGCGCAAGCAGGACCAATTCTTCAACACTCCCGCCAACGGCCCGGCCGGGATCTTCTTGGCCCGCTATGGCGACCGGCTGCGCCGCGCCCAGCAGATGGCGGACTGGATCGATGCGACGCTCATCGACCGGCAGACCCACCTGGTGTTCGACGGCATCAAGGCCGGTTCGTTGGTGCGTGCCCAGTACACCTACTGCCAGGGCGTGGTGCTCGGGCTGGAAACCGAGTTGGCCGCCCGGACCGGCGACCCGCGGCACGCGCCGCGGGTGCATCGGTTGGTCGCCGCGGTCAACGAGCACATGGCGCCGGCGGGGGTGCTCAAGGGTGCCGGCGGCGGCGACGGCGGGCTGTTCGGCGGGATCACCGCCCGCTATCTGGCGCTGGTTGCCACCAGCCTGCCGGGGGAAACCGCCGAGGACACCGCCGCCCGCGACACCGCCCGCGCGATGGTGCTGTCCTCGGCCCAATCGGCCTGGGACTATCGGCAGACGGTGGACGGCCTGCCGCTGTTCGGTCCGTTCTGGGATCGCTATCCCGATCTTCCCACTGCGACCGGCAAGCACGCCGAGTTCGTCGCGGGCGCGGTCACCGGCTCGGAGTTTCCCGCCCGCGACCTCTCGGTGCAGCTGTCCGGCTGGATGTTGATGGAGGCCGCACATGCCGTAACGGCGGCCGTCGCTGAGAGGAGCAGTGCGTGAGAAAAGTCCATCCCGACGCAGAGTCCGCCCTGCAGGGCTTGCTGAAGGACGGCCTGACCGTTGCCGCCGGCGGGTTCGGTCTGTGCGGTATTCCGGAGAACTTGATCCAGGCTCTGGTAGACAGCGGTGTCAAAGACCTCACGATCGTCGGGAACAACGCCGGGGTAGACGATTTCGGAATGGGTCTGCTGCTCAAGGCGGGGCAGGTCAAGAAGGTGATCGCCTCCTATGTCGGGGAGAACAAGGAGTTCGAACGCCGGGTGCTGTCCGGGGAGCTGGACTTGACTCTTATCCCCCAGGGCACGCTGGCGGAGAAGTTACGTGCCGGCGGCGCAGGCATTCCGGGCTTCTACACCCGCACCGGCTATGGCACCGTACTTACCGAGGGCAAGGACACCCGGGTTTTCGACGGCACCGCATACGTTCTCGAAGAAAGCATTCGCGCCGATGTGGCGCTGGTCAAAGCGTGGAAGGGGGATCCGGCGGGCAACCTGGTCTATCGCAAGACGGCGCGCAACTTCAACCCGATGGTCGCCACCTGCGGCACGGTGACGGTTGCCGAGGTCGAAGAGCTCGTCGAGATCGGCGAGCTGAATCCCGACCTGATCCACACCCCGGGTATCTATGTGGACCGGATCATCCAGGGCCGCAATTACGAAAAGCGCATCGAGTTCCGCACCGTCAGCACCGGAGCGGAGCACAAGGGCGACAACCCGATTCGGGAGCGGATGGCCCGGCGCGCCGCCGCCGAACTGCGCGACGGCTACTACGTGAACTTGGGCATCGGCATGCCCACGCTGGTGGCCAACGTCATTCCCGACGACATCACCGTGACGTTGCAGTCCGAGAACGGGCTGCTCGGCATCGGTGCCTATCCGACCGAGGAAGCGGTCGATCCGGATCTGATCAACGCCGGCAAGCAGACCATCACCAGCATCGACGGTGCAAGTTTTTTCAGCAGCGCCGATTCTTTCGCGATGATCCGCGGTGGCCACATCGATCTGTCGATACTGGGCGCCCTGCAGGTGGCTGAGAACGGGGATCTGGCTAACTGGATGGTGCCGGGCAAGATGGTCAAGGGGCCGGGCGGTGCGATGGACCTGGTGTCGGGCGTCAAGCGCGTGATCGTGATGATGGATCACACCGCTAAAGACGGCAGCCCGAAGATCCTGCGGCGATGCACGCTGCCGCTGACCGGTCAGGGCGTGGTGGACCTGATTATCACCGACCTGTGTGTGTTCGACGTCGAGCCGGGACACGGACTCGTTCTCACCGAACTGCATCCCGGGGTCACGCTCGAGGAGGTGCGCGCCAAGACCGGCTGCGATTTCACAGTGGCGTTGAGCTAGAGCCGACGCCAGCTCTTTACCCGCCTGCGGCGGGGCTCACGGTGACGTCGACGGTGGTGGCGCCGGGGTCGGAGTCGATGACCAGTTGGGGGGCGTCGGGGGCCGAGACGACCTGTCCGCCGGTGACGCTCACCTGGTAGCCGTGGGGGAACTCGATAGCCGGTACCGCGATGGTGGTCGGCGAGCCGGCGGCGAAACTGCCCGCCCCGTCGACCTTGTCGGTGGAGTAGCTGAACGCGAACGTGCCGTCGTCGAACGACCAGGTGTGCGGGGTGCCCGACACCACCTGCGGGTAGGGCTGGGCGAGGGTCGCCAACTTGGCCGCGTCGACGTTAGCGCCGACCGGCGGATCCTGAGGGTTGTACACCAGATTCGATGGACTGGTCGGGTCGTGGCTGGTGAAGGTCCACTCCGTCCAGCCAATCAGGTGCTGGTCGGCGGGTTGCATCGCGTCAGCGATCACGGTGTCGTTGTCGGTGGCTCCGAACTCGGTCATGAACGCCGGAATATCGCGGAGCTGCGCGTAGGCCTGGGCTTGGGCCGTGACCAGATCTGCCTCGAGTCCGCAGGCGAAGTTGACGCCCAGCACCTGGTCCACGAGGCAGTAGTCGTGGAACGCGAACACGGTGTTGGTTGCGTCGACCGCACCCAGGTGGGTAGGCAACCCGAAGTTGAACAGCACGTTGGGTTCGTAGAAGATCGGTGTGGTGGGGTCGACGGCGCGAATCGCCGAGGCCACCTGGTCGTAGAACGGGGTCAGGTCCTGCGCGTCGAAGGCTGGGCTGCCCAACACGGTCGGTACGCTCATCAGGCCCGGCCAGGGTTCGTTCATGATCTCGAAGCCGACCACGTCGGGGTTGCCGTCGAAGTAGGCCGCCACGGCCTCCCACATCTGGGCGTAATCGTTCTCCAGCCCGACCCCGTTGGGCGCCGTCGCGTTGGACCAGAACGCATCCCAGGCGTTGATCTCGGCGGGATCGGCGACGTAGGTCAACGGAAAGCCCAGTTCGTGGTTGGGCAGCCCGCCGGTTTGCACGGCCCACGCCGGCGCACCATCGCCGCCGAAATAGGCGCTGTAGAGGTCTTGGTGCATGTCGAGGATCACGTAGATGCCGTTGTCTTCCAGGGTGTGCACGGTCTGCGCGAGCGAGGCGAGGTAGGCGTAGTCGATGACGCCGGGCTCGGGCTCCACCCCGGCCCACTGGACGCCGAGTCGCACGACGTTGAAGCCGTTGGCGGCCAAAAACGCCGCGTCTTGGGCACCGAACCCCTCGGCGGAGGGCTCATAGGGCGCCACCTTGTCGACCTCGTTGAGCCCGTGCAGGATGACGACCTGCCCGGCGCTGTTGGTCAACCACGTGCCGGTGGTTTCGACAGGCAGCACGCTGTCACTGCCCGCGCTCGGTGCGGCGCCACCGGCGGCGAGCACCCCGGGCGCACCGACCATGCCGTGGCTGCCCAGCAGGCCCAGCAGGCTGCCGTCACCGCCGGCCCCACCCAACGCGGGCAACGCCGCGGGGTTGCTCGCATCA
>NZ_VYIK01000093.1 GCF_008709575.1 Mycobacterium sp. | reverse complement strand
CCCCGCCGCTGGCCCCGGCCCCGCCGGCCCCGCCGTCACCCAACAACCCCGCCGCCCCGCCGGCCCCGCCCTGACCGGCCGCATCGGTGGCCCCATTCCCGCCGTCACCGAACAACAACCCACCCGCCGCGCCGTTGGCCGCCGCCAAACTCGCGTCGGGCACCCCGTTGGCGCCGTTGCCGATCAGCAAGCCCGGCCCACCCACCTCATGCCAGGCCGCGTTGATCACCGGATCCAGACTCTGACCGATCCCGCCGGTGATCCACCCCTCGGCGAGCGCATTGACCGCCGCGTCGAGCCCAGCGACCAGCTCGGCCGACGCCGCCGTGGTCGCCGCACCCACCTCGCCGACCCCGGCAACCGCGCTGCTCAGCGAGTCAATCACCGGGTCAAGGATCACATCCACCACATCGGCGCCCGCCACCGGCGCCGCACCGCCCAGCAGGGCCAGCACCGCCACCACCACCGGCATGACACCCCACCACCTGCTTGGTGACCGTGCCGCCATCGGGTCCCGCCTCGACTACATCAACCTGAGCAAAGACTAATAAAACAGTTAACGTAGTTCGCGGGTGGCTGACTTGGCAATCCTCCCGGCGCTTAGTCCGGCACCGGCACCTGGTCGGGGCATTGCGTGGCGATGCGCCGGCGGTGCCGGTACATCCGCCCGGCCGAAATCAACACCGGCAACAGCGACACGAACAGGATGGCCAGGATGATCTTTTCCAGGTTCTGGTGCACGAAGGCATTGGTGCCCAGGAAGTAGCCCAGCAGCGTCGACCCCGCACCCCAGGCGATACCGCCGACGATGTCGAACCCGAGGAACACCGGATAGCGCATGTAGGACACCCCGGCGAGCACCGGGACGAACGTCCGCACTATCGGGGCGAAACGAGCCAGGATGATCGCCTTGGACCCGTACTTGTCGAAGAATGCGTGCGACTCGGTCACGTAGTGCTTCTTGAAGAAGCGGGAGTCTTCCTTTTTGAACAAGGCCGGACCGATCCGGCGTCCAATGAAATAGCCGGTCTGATCGCCGATCACCGCGACGAGCGCCACGCAGGTGGCCAGCACCTCGATGCTTACCGGCGGATGTTCACCGGCGGCCAGCAGGCCGCCGGTGAACAGCAGCGACTCCCCGGGCAGCAGCGGGAACAGCAGCCCGGTCTCGGCGAACACGATCAGCAGGATGCCGGGCAGCACCGCGTGCCGGAACACACCGTGGGCCCCGACCCAGTACATCGGGTCGAGCAGGTCGGTCAGCGCGACCAGGCTGGTAGTCATCGCTGTTTAAGATACCGGCGTCGTCAGCCGTTGCCGGTCAGGCAGGGCCCGGGCGGGATGTTCGACAGCACCGTCTTGTTGCGATACTGAGGCTTCAGGGTCGCTCGGGAAGGAAGTTTCATGCCCATCGCAACGCCGGAGCTCTACGCCGAAATGCTGCAGCGTGCCAAACAGGACGGCTATGCCTTCCCGGCCATCAACTGCACGTCCTCGGAGACCATCAACGCCACGATCAAGGGGTTCGCCGACGCCGGCAGCGACGGCATCATCCAGTTCTCCACCGGTGGCGCCGAATTCGCCTCGGGGCTGGGGATCAAAAAGATGGTGACCGGCGCGGTGGCGCTGGCCGAGTTCGCCCACACCATTGCCGCCGAATACCCGATCGCCGTCGCGCTGCACACCGACCACTGCCCCAAGGACAAGCTGGACAGCTACGTCAAGCCGTTGCTGGCGTTGTCGGCCGAGCGGGTTTCGGCCGGCCGGCAACCGCTTTTCGGATCGCACATGTGGGACGGTTCGGCAGTGCCGATCGACGAGAACCTTGACATCGCCCGCCAGCTGCTCAAGGAGGCGGCGGCCGCCAAGGTCATCCTGGAGATCGAGATCGGCGTCGTCGGCGGCGAAGAGGACGGGGTGGCCAACGAGATCAACGAGAAGCTCTACTCCACCCCGGAGGACTTCGAGAAGACCGTCGACGTGCTGGGCATCGGTGAGCACGGCAAATACCTGCTGGCCGCCACCTTCGGCAATGTCCATGGCGTCTACAAGCCGGGCAACGTCAAACTGCGCCCGGAGGTGCTGGCCCAGGGCCAGCAGGTAGCGGCGGCCAAATTGGGCCTGCCGGAGGGTTCCAAGCCGTTCGACTTCGTCTTCCACGGCGGCTCGGGGTCGGCGAAGTCGGAGATCGAGGAGGCGCTGCGCTACGGCGTGGTGAAGATGAACGTCGACACCGACACCCAGTACGCGTTCACCCGCCCGATCGCCGACCACATGTTCACCCACTACGACGGCGTGCTCAAGATCGACGGCGAGGTCGGCAGCAAGAAGGCCTACGACCCGCGCAGCTACCTGAAGAAGGCCGAGGCCTCGATGACCGAGCGGGTCATCGAGGCCTGTAACGACCTGCACTGCGCCGGGAAGTCGCTGACCGCCGGGCGCTGAGTCAACCGGTGGACTGGCAGATCTTCCACTGGTGGTCGCGGTACTGCAGGTCGAAGCTGCGGGTGGAACGGACCTGCGGCGCGTAGGCCATGAACGCGGTGACGTTGGCCTCGGCGTGGCCGTCATTGACGACGACCTGGTCGATGCTGGCGACCACCGGATACTGCTTGGCCGCCGAGACCCGCCGATAGGTTTCGGCCCAGGCCTGTTCGTCGTAGTTGACATAGCCGTCGCGGATGTTGCCGCAGGTCATGCTGCGCAGCGCGGCCAGGTCGCCTTTTTGCACCGCGATGTCGAAGCTCTGGATAGCGGCGCGGACCTCGTCCTGTTGCGAAGCGACCCTTCTCTTGTTCCCGTGCGTCAACAGCACCGTGCCCAGTACAGCGATGGCCGCCACTGCCAGGATGATCAGGATCAGCGCAAGCACCCAGCCCCAGCTGCGTTGGTTCGACGATCGCAGCCGCTCACCGAATCGAGGCGGGATCATTTGCGGCACTGCATTTCTCGAAGACATCCTGCTGGAATCGGACGGCTCCTGAGACGTCCGCAAGACCTCAGTGGCCGGCTCCGCCGCGGCGTCGATGACCGTTGTCTCCGCGGCGTCGAAACCCGGCGCGGTGAAGCGCCGCTCGCCCGGATTCAGCCGGGGTGTGCCGTCCTCGGGAGAACTGTCCTGGGAGGGCTCGGCCATCACCTCGGTCGCCGGCTCGCCCTCCCCCGGCGCCGACTGCCGGACTGGGCTGGCCTCGTCGCCGGGATCGACATCGGGAGCAGCATCGAATCCGGCCGCACTGTCGTCGCGGTCGGGCTCTGACGGGTTAGGCATAGATGCTGCTGTCCTTCGGCTGTCGAATCGCTAGTTCGGAGCTTAGCGACCCGATCGCGGTCGCGGGGCAACGCCGGGAGTGCGCGGCACAATGAACCCTATGACGAACCCCGCGACGAACCCTATGACGCCCCGGAGTGATCTTTTGGGACCGGACCCGATCTTGCTGCCCGGCGACCGGGAAGCCGAGGCCGAACTGCGCTCCAACGAGAAACCGGCGATCGTCGCCGCCGCGCACCCGGCGGCATCAGTCGCCTGGGCGGCGCTGGCCGAAGACGCACTCGCCGACGACAAGGCCGTCACCGCCTACGCCTACGCCCGCACCGGTTACCACCGCGGCCTGGACCAGCTGCGCCGCCACGGCTGGAAGGGCTATGGCCCGGTACCGTATTCACACGAGCCCAACCGCGGCTTCCTGCGCTGTGTGGCCGCGCTGGCGCGGGCGGCCGACGCGATCGGCGAGATCACCGAATACCAGCGCTGCCTGGACCTGCTCGACGACTGCGACCCGGTGGCCCGCTCGGCACTCGGGTTCACCTGACGAGCCGGCCATGCCGCAACGGTCAGAACCAACTGCTCCAGAACCGAGTCAAGTACATGCCGATGTCCGCCAGCCGCGCGGGCACCTCGGATAGCTCGACGAACCGGCCCACGACGCCGAAGAACCACTGACTCAGCGCCGGCGAAATGAACAGCACAAGCACGAACAAGAAGCCGAACTGCTTGGCGGGCTCCAGCGCACGCTGAGTTTCCGCGCTCAGATGGGCTTCCAGCGCGCCGTAGCCGTCCAGGCCCGGGATCGGCAGCAAGTTCAGCAGCACCGCGGTGATTTGCAGGAAGCCCAAAAACGCCACACCCGCCCACAGCACCAGGTGTGCGGGGTCGTAGGCCCACCGGGTCAGCGCCAGCAACAGCACGGCCAGCGACAGGTTGACCGCCGGCCCGGCCAGGCTGACGATGGTCCGTCGAAGCGGTGTCATAAACGAGGTCTGCACGAAGACCGCGGCGCCGGGCAGGCCGATGCCGCCCAGCACGATGAACAACATCGGCAGCCCCAGCGACAGCCACGGGTTGGTGTATTCGCGCGGGTCCAACGACAGATACCGGCGTACGGCGATGTCGCGGTCACCGAATCGCCAAGCGGTGATCGCATGGCCGAATTCGTGCAGGCACAGTGACGCCAACCAGCCGGCAATCACCATGGTGAACACGGCGGCGTAAGCCAGCGGCGTGATGCTGGTTCCGGCCGACCAGGCCAGTCCGGCGCCGGCCAGCGCCAGGCTGACGATGGCCAGGAAGATCGGGCTCGGTCGCGCAGAGTGGTGCATGCCCCCGATGCTCACCGACGTGACGCTACCGGCTGCGAAGAAGGTCCGGCTGTTCGGCCGGCCGTCTCTGGCCGGACCAACACCGCGCGGGTGGTGCGACATCTGCACGGCGTGGCTGCTTGTTTGCGGTGTGAGCGTGGCTGACTATCTGCGTTATGAAAGGCCTGGGCAGTGCCGATAAACCCCGGTTGACCCGACGAAGATTCTTGGCTGCCGGTGCGGGCGCGATGGCCGCCGGTATCAGCGCGGGCCGAATAGCCGGCGCCGGCTCGGCATCGGCACGACCTATCGCACCGCGGAGCACTACTGAAGAAGAAGCGCTGGCTGTGTTGGGCAAGACCACGCTGCGCTCGCCGGGATCGCGTCCGTTCCCGGACCTGGCCCCGGGCACCCACACCGTGCCCCAGATCGAGCACGTCGTGCTGTTGATGATGGAAAACCACTCCTACGACAACATCTTGGGCATGCTGGGCCGCGCCCCGGGCCAAACGCCGCGCGGTGACGGCTATACGATCACCGACCACACCCCCACCCCGTTCAACCCTTACGGCACACCGACGTTCACCAATCCCTATGCCAACGGCGACATCCAGCTCGCGTATCACATGCCGACGACCTGTCAAAACGATGTGACGGTCACCCAGGAATGGCAGCAGGCGCACATCCAGTACGCCAACGGCACCAACCAGGGTTTCGTGATCTCACAAAGCGGCCCCAGCTCCATGGGCTATTGGACGGGCCAGGACCTGCCGTTCATCTACGCGCTGGCCAACACCTTCCCCATCGGCGATCGCTACTTCGCTTCGCTGCTGGGCCAGACCTTTCCCAACCGGCGCTACTTGATCGCCAGTACGTCGGCGGGAATGACCGACGACTTCGAGGATTCGCTCAACACCCTGCCGCAGTGGGGAACCCTGGTCATGCCGGCCCCACGCGGCACCATCTTCAACAACATGGCCCAGCACGGTTACACCTGGCGCGATTACGCGACGTCGTATCCGCTCGGTGCCACCGCCTTGCTCTACCCGGTCCAGGACCTGAAAGCGGAAGAGCGGATGACAAAAATCGGGCAGTTCTTCACCGACGCCGCCGCGGGCACACTGCCCAACCTCTCGATGATCGACGAGAACTTCAGCACTCAATCGCAGGAGAACCCGCAGAATATCGTCATCGGTGAGACGTTTCTGCGCACCGTGGTGCAGGCGGTCGGCGCGTCACCGAAGTGGGACAAGACGGTGCTGATCATCCAATGGGACGAGTGGGGGGGCTGGGCGGACCACGTGCCGCCGCCCGTCGCGCTGGCCCCTGATTCGATCCCTCCGGTAGTCGAAGTGGGCGAGTCGCAATACGACGGCTTCCACCGGTACGGCTTCCGGGTCCCGATGATCATGGTCTCGCCGTATGCCAAGCAGAACTACGTCAGCCACCTCGTCTACGACCACAGTTCGGTGTGCGCATTCATCGAGCGCATTTGGAACCTGCCGGCGCTGACATACCGCGACGCCAACGCCAACGACCTGATGGACTTCATCGACCAGGACGCCATGAAGAGCGGCAAGCCCACGTTTGGCCCCGCAACGGTCGCCGATCTTCCGCCTTCCGGTGAAAACGCGGCCAGCCTGGCCTGCTCGTCCCAAAAGCCGGTGCCGCTGCCACCCGCAGGCTCGGTGGTGTCCGCCAAGGCCGCCGCAGCGGCACCGCGTTAGTTGCCGGGGTTGGTCTCAGTGCACCAGCAGCCAGCCTTGAACGTGGCGATAGAACACCGACCGCCGCACTGGGTGCGGGGCGGCTACACCGTCGCGAAGCACTACCGCACCTGTGCTGCCCAGCTGGGCCGCCCGCCCCGGCACCCAACGGCCGGGCCGTCCGGTCGCGGACACGACGGCGGCGCGCAGGCCGGGCAGCGTCCGCGTCGGCTCGATCCGCACACCGGCCACGTCGCCGTCGAACAGCACGGTGTCGTCGACCACCGCCTCGCCGTGCAGCACCCGGGTATTGCCGGGCGGTACCCACCGGGCGGAGCCGACGATCGCCTGACCGGTCTCATCGCGGATGAGGGGCACCCGCCGTGCGGCGCCGCACCGGGCGCGTCGCGCCGCCCACCGATTCGGCGCGTAGCCCACCTCGACGTCGAGCCGCTCGGTGCGCAACATCCGGGTCAGCACCGCCGCGAGGTTCACCGCATCGCCGACCACCACCACCCGACGGCACGCCCCGACGACAGCGTCGATCTCGGCCGGCCCCTCTGCACCCCGCACGGCGAGACCGGTCAGCGAACGCGGGACGCGCCGGCCGCCGAATACCAGCACTGCGACGTCGACGGTGTTCACAACGCTCCTCGCACAACGATGGGGACCGGTTCAGGCGCCGGCCCGACCACCATAAGACTGCTACGTTCGTGTCGCCGGACATGACCGGGCGGCACCGGGAGAGAACATGAACCGCGCCGGGAAACGACTCCAATCCCGCAACGCCCATGCGCGTCGCCGCAATCGGTTAGTCGGTGCCGGCACAGCTTCGGTGGCGCTTCTGACGTTGGGCACGACGGCGCTGACCACCGCGTCTCCTGCGCGCGCTGACCTGTGGGATTGGGTACTGGACCTGCTCGACCCGGGCAGTTGGTTGCCCGGCCCGGATCCCGGCCACGCCCTCCCGCTGGATGTGAACTGGTCGGCTGCCGCCGATCCGGCCGATACCACCGCGATCATCGACCAGTACCTTTACCAGCCGATTCACAACGGTCTTGAGAGCTGGATCGACAGTGACCTGGGGAAGCTGGTCGACGGCTTCGTCAACGACCTGGCCGGGCGGTATCTCATCGGTAACGGCGCGCCCGGGGCAGCCGGTACCGCCGAGGACCCCACCGGCGGCGCCGGCGGCGCGGGCGGCTTGTGGTTCGGCGATGGCGGCACCGGAGGTGCCGGTTACGGTGACGGCGCCGGTGGCGCCGGCGGGGACGCCGGCTGGTTCGGCGATGGCGGCACCGGTGGCACCGGCGGCAACGACGGGGGCGCCGGCGGCAACGGCGGCAACGGCGGGTCGTTCATGGGTAACGGGGGCGCCGGCGGGGACGGCGGGGATGGAGCCGTCGGGGCCGCCGGCGGGGACGGCGGAGACGGTGGTCTGGCGGTGGACTCGCTGTTCGGCAACGGCGGCGCCGGCGGGGCGGGTGGCCCCGGCGGGGTCGGCGCGGTTGGTGAGCCGGGAGCGGCCGGCGGTACCGGCGGAGACGGTGGCGCCGGCGGCGCCGGCGGATTCAGCTCGGCACGGTTCGGCGATGGCGGCGTGGGTGGCGACGGCGGGGCCGGCGGGGCCGGTGGCGCCGGCGGGGTCGGTGCCACCGGTGTAGCGGGTGCACAAGGCGGGGCTGGCGGTAACGGCGGTGACGGCGGCCAGGGTGGCACTGGCGGTGTCGGCGGCGCCGGCGGTGAATCCTTGAACGGCGCCGCGGGGGCCGACGGCGTCGGCGGCCCCGGCGGGGTCGGCGGTGCCGGCGGGGCGGGTGGCGCCGGCGGCGCCAGCACGTCACTGACCGGTGACGGCGGGGTCGGCGGCAACGGCGGGGTCGGCGGTGCGGGCGGCCAGGGTGGTGCCGGTGTCGACGGCGCCGCCGGTTTGACCGGCCTGCTCAACGGGAACGGAGGTAACGCCGGCAGCGGCGGCCAGGGCGGCACGGGTGGCGCCGGCGGCGCGACCATGGACGGCACTGGCGGCGTCGGCGGTGTCGGCGGTGTCGGCGGCCCGGGCGGTGCCGGCGGTAACGG
>NZ_VYIK01000092.1 GCF_008709575.1 Mycobacterium sp. | reverse complement strand
GATCCTGGAGTCCATTGGAAGATTAATAAAACGAATTAACGGCGCGGGACACTAGTTCGGTCCAGCCACCGGCTCGCAAACCACGACCGGGATCGTCCGATCGGTCCAGGACTGGTAGTCCGCATAGGAGGGGTACATCTTGACCAACTGCGGCCAGTAGATGGCACGCTCGTCGTCGGTGGCATCCCGCGCGGTCAGGTTCAGCACTTCTTTTTTGATCTGCACCCGCACCGCGGGGTTGGCCTTCAAATTCAGGTACCACATCGGGTTTTTCGCGGCACCGCCCTTCGAGGCGGCCACAATGACCCGATCGTCGTCGCGCAGGAAATACAGCGGAGTGACCCGCGGTTGGCCGCTCTTTCGACCGGTGGTGGTCAGCAGCGCCACCGGAATCTTCTGGAACGTGCCGCCAAGCCCGTCCCCGCCGCTGTACCGATACACGAGGGTGTGCAGCCTCGACATCCACTTGATGACGAAATCGGTGAATGGCGAATTCAAAAAACGCGGTGGTGATTTCGCAGGCATGACACAGGTCCTGGGGCCGCTCGATGACGGGATGGTGCCCCCGTATCAAGCTGCACTGTAGCTAGATCCGCTCGATGATGGTGGCTGTCGACATGGCACCCCCGGTGCACATGGTGATCAGCGCGGTGTTCTGGTCAGTGCGCTCCAGCTCGTGCAGCGCGGTGGTGATCAGTCGGCTGCCGGTACACCCGACCGGATGGCCCAGCGCGATCGCGCCGCCGTTGACGTTGACCCGGGCCATGTCGGGGTTGTGCACGCGCGCCCAGGACAGCACCACCGACGCGAACGCCTCGTTGATCTCGACCAGGTCGATGTCGCCCATCTTCATGCCGGCTTTTTCCAGCACCTTCGCCGTCGACTGCACCGGGCCGTCCAGGTGGTAGTAGGTTTCGGCACCGACCAGCGCCTGGCTGACGATGCGGGCTCGCGGTCGCAGCCCCAGCGCCTTGGCCTTCTCCTCGTCCATCCACAGCACCGCGGCCGCGCCGTCGGAGATCTGCGACGAGGTGCCCGCGGTGTGAATACCGCCCTCGAGCACCGGCTTGAGTTGGCTCAGTCCCTCGATCGTGGTGTCGCGCAGCCCTTGATCGCGCGTCACCGCGTGCCATTCGCTCGTAGGTTGTTTCTGCTCGTCGAGCACCGGCGCCTCGATCGGCGAAATCTCCCGGTCAAAGCGGCCTTCCTCCCAGGCCTGCTTGGCGCGCAGCTGGGAGGTAAGCCCAAACGCGTCGATGTCCTCGCGGGTGATGCCGCGCCGCTTGGCGATTCGCTCGGCGGCCTCGAACTGGTTGGGCAAATCGATGTCCCAGGACGCCGGCCGCCAGTTGCGGTCCGGGCCCGCGCTGGCGCCGAGTCCGACGCGGCTCATTGCCTCGACACCGCAGGCGATGCCGACGTCGATAGCTCCGGTGGAGATCAGTCCGGCGACCAGGTGGTTGGCCTGTTGCCCGCTGCCGCACTGGCAGTCGATGGTCGTGGCGCCGATGTGTTCGGGCAGTCCGGCTGTCAGCCAGGCGGTCCGAGTGACGTTGTTGGACTGCTCGGCGTACTGGGTCACGCAGCCGCCGATGACCTGCCCGACGTCACCGGCGTCGATACCGGCCTTGGCGATCAGCGCCGTGTGCACCGCGCCCAGCAGTTCGGTGGGATGCAGTCCGGACAACCAGCCGTTGCGCTTGCCGATCGGGCTGCGGGTGGCTTCGACAATCACCGGGTTACCCATGAGGTCAGGCTAGAACACGTTTCATTACTCTGACAAGCGGCGATGCAACGGTGCCTTTTGTCTGTGGTGGGGCCGTGTTTTACTGGCACTAGAACACGTTGTAGCGAGGAGCTCATCGATGCCGACCCCGGACAAGGCCCCCGGTTTCCCGCCAGGGTTTGACCTCACTGACCCCGACATCTATGTCGAGCGCCTGCCGATGGCGGAATTCGCCGAGCTGCGCGCCCGTGCGCCGATCTGGTGGAACGCCCAGGCCCCGGGCACCGGCGGTGGCTTCCACGACGGCGGATTCTGGGCGATCACCAAGCACAAGGACGTCAAGGAAATCTCGCTGCGCAGCGACGTGTTCTCCAGCTACGAAAACGGTGTGATCCCGCGGTTCAAAAACGACATCGCCCGTGAGGACATCGAGGTTCAGCGGTTCGTGATGCTCAATATGGATGCTCCGCATCACACCCGGTTGCGCAAAATCATTTCCCGCGGCTTCACGCCGCGCGCCATTGACCGCCTGCGCGACGACCTCAACACCCGCGCCCAGAACATCGCCAAGACCGCGGCCGCCGCCGGCTCCGGAGACTTCGTCGAGCAGGTGTCGTGCGAGCTGCCGCTGCAAGCGATCGCTGATCTGCTCGGGGTACCGCAAGAGGACCGCAGCAAACTGTTCCGGTGGTCTAACGAAATGACCGGCAACGACGATCCCGAGTATGCCGACATCGATCCCAAGGCATCCTCGGCCGAGCTGATCATGTACGCCATGCAGATGGCCGCGCTCAAGGCCGAAAACCCCGGTCGCGACATCGTCACCACTTTGATAAACGCCGACCTCGACGGGGAGAAGCTGTCCGACGACGAATTCGGCTTCTTCGTGGTGATGCTGGCGGTCGCCGGCAACGAGACCACGCGAAACTCGATCACCCAGGGGATGATGGCCTTCGCCGACCACCCCGATCAGTGGGAGCTGTTCAAGAGCGAGCGTCCGGAGACCGCTGCCGACGAGATCGTTCGCTGGGCGACCCCGGTCACCTGTTTCCAGCGCACCGCGCTGGAAGACTACGAGCTGTCGGGCGTGCAGATCAAGAAGGGTCAGCGGGTGGTGATGTTCTACCGCTCAGCCAATTTCGACGAAGAGGTCTTCGAGGATCCCTGCACTTTCAACATTCTGCGCGACCCCAACCCGCACGTCGGATTCGGCGGCACCGGGGCACACTACTGCATCGGCGCCAACCTGGCTCGGATGACGATCAACCTGATCTTCAACGCGGTCGCCGACCACATGCCCGACCTCAAGCCGCTCGCCGAGCCCGAGCGGCTGCGGTCGGGCTGGCTCAACGGCATCAAACACTGGCAGGTCGACTACACGGGCGCGTGCCCGGTGGTCCACTGATGGATTTCACGCTGGAACCGGCGCAGCAGGCTGTCGCCGACGTGGTCACCTCGGTGCTGGAACGCAACAACACCTGGGAAGCGCTGGTCGCCGGCGGTGTGACCGCGCTGCCGGTGCCCGAACGCCTGGGCGGCGACGGTCTTGGACTGGCCGAGGTGGCGACGGCGTTGACGGAGATCGGGCGCCACGGCCTGGTCGGCCCGGCGTTGGCCACGCTCGGCCTCGGCGCCCTGCCGCTGCTGAACCTGGCGTCCGACGAACAGCAGGACCGCTACCTCGCCGGGCTGCCCAACGGATCGCTCCTCACCGCCGCACTGAACGAGCCCGGTGCGGCGCTGCCCGAGCGGCCGGCGACGACGATCGCGAACAACCGGCTCTCCGGCACCAAAATCGGTGTCGGGTACGCCGAACAAGCCGAACAGATGATCGTCACCGCCGACACTGCCGTGGTCGTGGTGTCGCCCAAGGCCGACGGGGTTGCGCTGACCAAGACCCCGACATCCAACGGATCCGACGAGTATGTGGTGACGTTTCGCGACGTTGCGGTCAGCGGCGACGACGTGCTGGTCGGGGCCAGCGCGCACCGGGTCAACCAGCTGGCATTGGCGGGTATCGGCGCCTACGCCGCCGGCCTGGTTGCCGGCGCACTGCGGTTGACCGCCGATTATGTGGCGAACAGGCACCAGTTCGGCAAGCCACTATCGACCTTCCAGACGGTGGCCGCGCAACTCGCCGAGATCTACATCGTTTCGCGGACGATCACTTTGGCATCGACATCGGCCGTGTGGTTGCTGGCCCAGGGGCGTGAAGCCGACCCGCAAACTAGCCAGGACCTCGACGTGCTCGGCTATTGGATCACCTCGCAGGCGCCACCGGCGATGCAGATCTGTCACCATCTGCACGGGGGTATGGGGATGGATATCACCTATCCGATGCCGCGGTACTACTCCACGATCAAGGATCTGACCCGCCTACTGGGCGGACCGTCGCACCGTCTCGACCAGGTGGCGATCGCCAGCGCGGCGGAGCCGGGCGCAGCGGGTAGTCACCCGGATGACACGATGGGAGCGCAATGTTCGTCGACCTGACTCCCGAGCAGCGGCAGCTGCAAGCCGAGTTGCGGCAATATTTCTCGAATCTGATATCGCCGGAAGAGGCGAAGGCGATCGAAGCCGATCGGCACGGCGAGGCCTACCGGGCGGTGATCCGGCGGATGGGCCGCGATGGCAAGCTCGGCGTCGGATGGCCGAAAGAGTTCGGCGGGCTGGGCTTCGGCCCCATCGAACAGCAGATTTTCGTCAACGAGGCGCATCGGGCCGACGTGCCATTGCCGGCCGTGACGCTGCAGACCGTCGGCCCGACCCTGCAGGTGTACGGCAGCGAAATGCAAAAGAAGAAGTTTCTTCCCGCGATCCTGTCTGGTGAGGTGCACTTCGCGATCGGCTACACCGAGCCGGAAGCGGGCACCGACCTCGCGTCGCTGCGCACCACCGCGGTCCGGCAGGGCGACGAGTACATCGTCAACGGGCAGAAGATTTTCACCACCGGTGCCCACGCCGCCGACTACATCTGGCTGGCGTGCCGCACCGACCCGCAAGCAGTCAAGCACAAGGGAATTTCGATCCTGATCGTCGATACGAAGGACCCCGGTTTCTCCTGGACACCGATCATCCTCTCCGACGGCGCCCATCACACCAATGCCACCTACTACAACGATGTGCGCGTCCCGGTGGACATGCTGGTCGGTAAGGAGAACGACGGATGGCGGCTGATCACCACCCAGCTCAACAACGAGCGGGTGATGCTCGGCCCGGCCGGCCGGTTCGAATGCATCTACGACCGAGTGCACGCCTGGGCATCCAAGCCGGGCGGCGACGGCGTCCCACCGATCGAGCACGACGACGTCAAACGGGCTTTGGGCGAGATCCTTTCCATCTGGCGGATCAACGAACTGCTCAACTGGCAGGTCGCAGCATCGGGCGAGGAGATCAACGTGGCCGACGCAGCGGCAACGAAAGTATTCGGCACCGAGAAGGTTCAACATGTCGGCCGCCTGGCCGAAGAGATCGTCGGCAAGTACGGCAATCCCGCCGAGTCGGATACTGCCGAGTTACTCCGTTGGCTCGACTCGCAGACCAAGCGCAATCTGGTGATCACCTTCGGCGGTGGCGTGAACGAAGTGATGCGCGAGATGATCGCCGCATCGGGCCTGAAAGTGCCGAGGGTCCCGCGATGAGTGATTTCGCCGCTGCCGTCGAGCAAGTCAAGGCGGCGGGGAAGAGCAAACCGCGCCCGGGCCGTGACCCGGTGAACCTGCCGATGATCCACCACTGGGTCGACGCGATCGGCGACACCAACCCGATCTACGTCGACGAGGCGGCGGCACGGGCCGCCGGCCATCCCGGGATCGTCGCGCCGCCGGCGATGATTCAGGTCTGGACGATGATGGGATTGGGCGGGATTCGCCCGGACGACGATCCACTGGGCCGGATCATCACGCTCTTCGACGAAGCCGGCTACGTGGGCGTCGTCGCCACCAACTGTGAACAGACCTATCATCGGTACCTGCGCCTCGGTGAGGAAGTCGCTGTCAGTGCCGAACTCACCGACGTGATAGGGCCCAAACAGACCGCGCTGGGCGAGGGCTATTTCATCAACCAGCACATCAGCTGGCAGGTAGGTGACGAGGACGTCGCCGAAATGAATTGGCGCATCCTCAAGTTTCGGCCGCGACAAGCTGACAGGCAGGGATTCCCTGACGATCTGGACCCGGCGAACATGATGCGCCCGTCATCGTCGAAGGACACCCAATTCTTCTGGGACGGCGTGAACGCGCACGAACTCCGCATCCAGAGGCGCCCGGACGGGACCTTGCAGCACCCGCCGGTACCAGCCGTCTGGCAGGACAAGGACGCTCCGATCGACTACGTCGTGGCCAGCGGCAAGGGCACCGTCTTCAGCTTCGTGGTGCACCACGCCCCCAAAGTGCCCGGCCGGACTGTGCCGTTCGTCATCGCGCTGGTCGAACTCGAAGAGGGGGTTCGGATGCTTGGTGAGCTGCGCGGTGTGGACCCCGCGAGTGTGGAGATCGGAATGCCGGTTCGCGCCATCTATCTGGATTTCCCGGAAAGTGCGTCCGGGCCAGCCTGGACGCTGTACGCCTGGGAGGCGGACCTATGAGCACGCCGGTTGTCGAAGTCGGCACGAAACTGCCGGAACTGTCGATTTACGGCGATCCTACGTTCATCGTGTCGACGGCGCTGGCCACCCGCGACTTCCAGGATGTCCACCACGACCGGGACAAGGCGCAGGCCAAGGGATCCAAGGACATCTTTGTCAATATCCTCACCGACACCGGTCTGGTCCAGCGGTACATCACCGACTGGGCCGGGTCGTCGGCGATCATCAAGTCGATCGGATTGCGGCTGGGCGTGCCGTGGTACGCCTATGACACGGTGACCTTCTCCGGCGAGGTGACTGCCGTCGACGATGGCTTGCTCACGGTGAAAGTGTTGGGCCGCAACAGCCTCGGGGATCATGTGATCGCGACCGTCACGCTGACGATCGGGGGCGCCTGATGCTTTCCGGTAAGGCCGCGATCGTCGGGATCGGCGCCACCGACTTCTCGAAGAACTCCGGCCGCAGCGAGCTGCGGCTGGCGGCCGAGGCGGTGGCCGATGCCCTCGACGACGCCGGCCTGACTCCCGCCGACGTCGACGGGCTGACCACGTTCACCATGGACACCAATACCGAAGTCGCCGTCGCCCGCGCGGTGGGCATCGGTGAGCTGACGTTCTTCTCCAAGGTCCACTACGGCGGCGGCGCGGCGTGCGCGGTCATCGCGCAGGCAGCGATGGCCGTGGCCACCGGCGTTGCTGACGTCGTGGTGGCCTACCGCGCGTTCAACGAGCGCTCCGGGATGCGTTTCGGCCAGGTGCAGACCCGGCTCACCGAGAACGCCGATTCCACCGGGGTGGACAACTCGTTCTCTTATCCACACGGTCTTTCCACGCCGGCTGCGCAGGTCGCGATGATCGCCAGGCGCTACATGCACCTGTCCGGCGCAACGAGCAGGGATTTCGGTGCGATCTCGGTGGCCGATCGCAAGCACGCCGCGAAAAACCCGAAGGCCTATTTCTACAAAAAGCCGATAACCATCGAGGATCATCAAAATTCTCGGTGGATTGCCGAACCTTTGCGGCTGCTCGACTGTTGCCAGGAGACTGACGGCGCAGTGGCGATCGTGGTGACGTCGGCGGCGCGGGCCAAGGATCTCAGGCATCGACCGGCGTTGATCGAGGCTGCGGCGCAGGGCTCGAGCCCAGACCAGTACACGATGGTCAGCTACTACCGACCCGAACTCGACGGGTTGCCCGAGATGGGTCTGGTCGGCCGGCAGCTGTGGGCGCAGTCCGGCTTGCGACCGAGCGACATCGCTACCGCGATTCTCTACGATCACTTCACGCCGTTCACGTTGATCCAATTGGAGGAATTGGGTTTTTGCGGTTGGGGCGAGGCTAAGGACTTTATCGCCGACGGGGCGATAGAGATCGGCGGCCGATTGCCCATCAACACCCACGGCGGCCAACTCGGCGAGGCCTACATCCATGGTATGAACGGCATCGCCGAGGGGGTGCGCCAATTAAGGGGTACTTCGGTGAACCAGGTCGACGGCGTCGAGCATGTGCTGGTCACCGCGGGCACCGGCGTACCCACCTCGGGCCTGATCCTCGGGTAGCGGCCTGCTTCTGCCGCGAGCGTGACGCTGCAGGCACAGACGCGTTCAAGCGTGACGTTGCGGTCACGCTGAAGTGACGAGCCTGCTGTGGCGTGACACACTCCCGCCGTGCGCGAACCGTTCATCGGCAGCGAGGCAGTGGCAGCTCATCCACGACAATCGTCATCGGCCGGCGGGGTTGCAGATCCGGGGAGATCGTCTGCGGCCCGATGAAATCCAGACCATCGGTGGCGTAGCGGTTACGACTCCGCCAAGAACCGCGCTCGATCTGACCTGCTGGTATCCCACGGTGACGGCGGTGGCCGGCGTCGACGCCCTGGCCCGTGCCTGCGAGCTCAAAATGGCCGATGTCGAGGTTCTCATCCAGCGCTACCAGGGCCGCCGCGGAATCCGGCGCGCCCGGGAATCGTTGGATTTGATCGATGCCGGCGCGCAGTCTCCGAAAGAGAGCTGGTTGCGGGTCATCCTGATGCAGGCGGGCTTGCCCAGACCGCAGACTCAAATCCCGGTGTGCGACGGGTTCGGCGCAGTGCGTTTCTATCTGGACATGGGGTGGGAAGACACCAGAGTCGCCGTCGAGTACGACGGCGACCAGCATCGTAGCGATCGATCCCAACACGCCTGGGATGTCAAGCGATTGGAGATGCTCCAACGGTTGGGTTGGATCGTCATCCGGGTGCTGGCCGGGGATCACCCGGCCGAAGTCGTTCACCGTGTCCGATCCGCGCTAACTCGGCGAGCGTGACCGAGCGGTCACGCTGGCAGTCGAGCGTGACAGCATCGTCACGGTGGGCGAGCCGCTAGTGTGCCGCGCCATTAATTCGTTACATAATTGTAACGAATGAGCATCGGCG
>NZ_VYIK01000091.1 GCF_008709575.1 Mycobacterium sp. | reverse complement strand
CTCGTTCGCATCGAGTAGGTCAGGGGTTCGAATCCCCTTAGCTCCACCGAGTTTGGGCAGGTCAGGGCACCCGACCGCAGGAGGCCAGCGCCGGCTCGCCTCAGCGAATTCCCGCGGTGTTTTCCAGCCGGTCGACCTGCCCGCCCCAGACCGCCTGAGAGCCGGTTTCGCCAATTCGGTAGACCTGGATCACGGCAGCGATGCCCACGCCCAGAGCCAGGATCGCGACCGCGATGCGCATGGCCGGCCGGCGTTTCTCGAATCGATGTTCCAGGACATGCAACACAGCGATAGCCATAGCGACCATCAGTAGCGCGACCGAAAAATAGGTCATCGATTCGGCTCGGTTGGCGTGCTCGATCAACACCTGCGTGGGGTTGCGGATCAGGCCGATCAGCCACTCGCCGGCGTGGATCGTCACGGGCGTCAGCGCCGCGGTCACGGCAGCCAGCGCCAACGCCAACCACGCCAAATGCCGACGGGCTGTCGGCCACAGCGCGCACACGATCAACAGCAGGGCCGTCAACGGCACAAGGACCACGACGAAGTGGACCAACAAGATATGGGCGGGCAGGCCGTTGACGACGGTCATGGCACTCCTGGGATCGAGGATTGGCGGCGAGGTGGCCAGTGCATCGATCAGAATGGCAGACCGCCCGGTGAGTCCTGCACGACAGGTCGATGGCGAGTCTGGTCGCGTCGGCCGCCCGCGCGACACCGCCCCCGCAGTTGCCCCGATAGATCGCCCAAACACCCCTGCGGTGCCATAACCTGGGCAGCATCAGGCAGCAACAATCTCAGATACGACGGTGGAAGCTGATGGGGTCACCGCGACTAGGGAGATCAACCTGAACGAGCTGGCCGCCCTGCGCGCCGGCGAGCTGGCCGCGCTGGAGATCTTCGAAGGATGCTCCGTCGAGGACTTGATGCCGTTGGCGGCGAGCCTGCAACCCCTGCAGGCCGCAGCCGGGCAGGTGCTCATGGCGCAGGGCGACCGAGCGGTGTCCTTCCTGCTCATCTCATCGGGGACCGCCGAGGTCAAACACCTCGGCGAGGACGGCGTCGTCACCCTCGAGCACGTCTCCGCCGGCACCATCGTCGGCGAGATCGCGCTGCTTCGAAACGCCCCGCGCACCGCGACCGTCACCACCACCACTGACCTGCTGACCGGGTGGGTGGGCGACACCGACGCGTTCGCACAGTTGCTGAATATCCCGGGCATCACGAGCCGGCTGCTCCGCACGGTGCGCCAGCGGCTGGCCGCGTTCGTCACACCGATCCCGGTCCGGGTCCGCGACGGGACCGAGCTGTTGCTGCGCCCCGCGCTGCCCGGCGACAGTGAGCGGACTTTACACGGGCACGTCCAATTTTCCCGCGAGACGCTGTACAAGCGGTTCCTGTCGCCCCGGGTGCCCAGTCCGTCCTTGCTGGACTATCTGTTCGAAGTCGACTACGTCGATCATTTCGTCTGGGTGATGACAGACAACGACGGCGATCCCGTCGCCGACGCCCGCTTCGTGCGCGAACAGCACCAAGCCGTTGTCGCCGAGATCGCATTCACCGTGGGTGACGACTATCAGGGCCGCGGCATCGGCACGTTTTTGTTCGCCGCGCTCTCGGTGGCGGCGTGGGTGGCCGGTATCGAAAAATTCTCCGGCCGTGTGCTTTCCGACAACTTGCCGATGCGGACCATCATGGACCACTACGGCGCGTTCTGGAAACGCGACGACGTCGGCGTCGTCACCACCGTGATCGACGTGCCCGGCCCAGGTGCTCTGTCGTTGGGCCCAGACCTGACCAATCAGATCAGACATGTTGCGTGTCAAGTGATCCGGGCAGTGGGCTAGTGTGGGTATCCACCGGGATCCGGCTTGTGGCAGTGGTGCTTGTCGTGCTGGCGACTGCCGGATGCCCGCACTCGCGGGAGCCCGCGCCGGCGCCGTCGGCAACCCTGGTCCGCCAGGTAAACCCCGCCTACATCAAACGAGTCCGCCGCGATCTGCCGCCCGGCTACGAAGTGGCCGCCGTTTCCGGGGTAGCCGGTCCGCCCGCGACCTGGGGCCTGGGTCGAGTCTGGGCGGCGGACCCGCCGCGCTGCGCGGCGTTGGTCGACCCGGCGCACGGGCACGGCGAACCGGCCGGCGGAATCTCGGGATCGGGCGCCGGCGGCACCCTCTACGCGTTGGTGACCACCACGCCCAACAGCCTAGTTGCACCCGATCCGGCCCTGGTCGCCCAATGCCCGCACTGGACGGTGACCAACGGACGCGCCACCGCCCGCGTCCGGTTGATCGAGGCGCCGCGCATCGACGGCGTCGAAACCCTCGGTATGGTCGCCGACACCACCAACACAGTCGAAGGCGGTAACGAAACCACTTCTCGGGCAAACACCTTCGGTGCCTATCTGGGCGGCTACTACGCGTTCACCACGGGGATCACCGACCCGGGTTCGCCGCAACCGCAACTGGAGGTCCGATCGGTGGCCGACTTGCTGGTCAAAACGGTGGCCGAGTTGCGTCACTGAGTGTTGGGTACAGTGGCCACGATGTACAGAGCGTTGCTCGTGATCGGATGCGTGTGCTGGCTCGCGGGGTGCGGATCCGGCGACAAAGCGCGAGAATCCGCCGATATCGCCAAAGTCTCGGAGGTCGACTCGAGTTTCGGCCCCGGCTTCAAGGTCAAAGACATCCCCAAGACCGGCATCGACCCCAAGCTGCTGTCCACCCACAAGCTTCCCCCGGGACTGAAATTCGAGCCCGCCGACTGCGCGAAGTTCGTGGCCGGTCAGGATATGCCACCCGGGTTGAAGGGCAACATGGCCGCGGTCTCCGCCGAGGGCAAGGGCAACCGCTACATCGTGATTGCCATGCAGACCTCTCAGCCGATGCCGGTGAACAACCCGGGCAGAAACTGCCGGCAGGTCGGCTTCGCCGGGCGCGGCGTGCGCGGTGTGGTCGAGGTTGTCGAGGCACCCAAGATCGACGGCGTGCAAACGCTGGGTGTGCATCGCGTCTTGCAAACGGCCGTCCGCGGGAAACCGCGCACCGGCGAGGTGTACAACTATTCCGCGTATTTCGGCGACTGCCAGGTGATCGTGACCGCTAATGCTGTCGTGGCACCCGACCAGCCGGCCGTGCCGGTCGATACCGGCCGTGCGCGGGAATTACTGGTCAAGGCGGTTGCCGCGGTCCGGGGTTGAGTCAGCGCACGTCGCGCGGGCGGAACTGAATGCTGATCCGCGGCCCGGTGCACGCCGGCGTCTTGGGGACCGAATGCTCCCAGGTGCGCTGACACGATCCGCCCATCACCACCAGGTCGCCGTGCGCCAGCGGCAGGCGCAGCGAGGCTCCGCCGCCGCGGGGCCGCAACGCGAAGGTGCGGGTGGCACCCAGGCTGACGATCGCCACCATGGTGTCCTCGGTGCTGCCGCGGCCGATGGTGTCGCCATGCCAGGCGACGCTGTCGGATCCGTCGCGGTACAGGCACAACCCGACAGTGGTGAACGGCTCGCCCAACTCCTCGGCGTAGCTGTCGTTGAGCCGCCGCCACAGCCGTCCCAGCGCGGGGTGCGGGAGCTCGTCGGCGAAGAGATCGTAGAAGCACACCAGACGGGGCACGTCGAGTACCCGCTCGTACATCCGCCGGCGCTCGGCGCGCCACGGCACCGTCGTCGTCAGCGCCTCCAACAGGGCATCGGCGTCGATCAGCCAGCCCGGCCGGATGTCGATCCAGGCGCCGGCACCGAGCGCTCTGCGCTCCTCGCACGCGAACAACGATTCCTGGATCGGTATCGCCACGGCGTCGAGTTTATCGCACGTGCGTTCGACCGGGTGAAGGCGAGCTGCGCCGAGATTGCGCCCAGGGCTGCGCACTCGCCGGGCATCACGACCCTGGGCGCAATGTCAACGGGTACCCGCGGCGGGCGAACGCATCCGATACCCGATGCAAAATGAATCGCCGGCCGTGTTCGGCCACTACGTGGATGTCGATCCAGCCTGCACGTTCGATCAGTTCCGCACGCCCGATGTCGTGCACGTAGCGCCCGCGGTCGGCGCAGTGCTGCCGGCCGTCGTAGTCGAGGCCGATCATCGGCTCGTCGTAACCCATGTCGATGAATGCCTCATTGACACCGTCGGTCACCCTGATCTGTGTTCTGGGTGCCGGCAGTCCGGCGTCGACAAGCACGAGCCGCAGCCATGTCTCCTTGGGTGACTCCGCGCCCGGGTCCATCAGGTTGAGCGCTGCCTTCGATCGACGCAGCCCTCGCGCCCGCCGATAGCGCTCGGCCAAAGACAAGGCATCGGATGCCGTGATACCGGTCGCGCGGGCCAACGCGTCGAGGTGCCTGACCGCGACATCGCGCGGCAGGTGTCGGGCGAGGTCCAGCGCGGTCCTCGCGGGACTGGTCACCGGCAAACCGGCGATGTCGACGATCTCGTCGGCATCGATGCGCTCGTTGCGGCAGACGATGCCCGGCGGCGGGCGGCCATTGCGCCAGATCAGCTCGATAGGTGTGTCCGCATCAATCCACTGCGCGCCGTGGAGCGCCGCCGCGGCGCGCCCGGCGATCACGCCGTTGCGCCCGGACCACAGCCACGCGCCGACGGTGTTGCGCCGCAGCGACGAAGCGCTCGATCGGGGCGCGTAGACATCGGGAAAAAGCGCGCTGTAGTGCCAGCGTAACTGTCCGCGGGTAAGCGCGCCGCGGGCGAGCATCTCGGTGCCGATGAACACGTCAGACATGCCGTGATACTGCTGGGTAACGCCGACGCTTCGCTGTCTGAGCGGTGAGATTGCGCACAGGGTTGTGGACAACCGTCGACCAACAGCCGTGCGTGCAATCTCACCGCCAGCTGGGCAGCCAGATCTCCATATTCCAGGTGCTCGGGGAAATCGGCTGACCGGTCAGGATCGGAAACAGCCAGGCGAAATTCGTCAGCACCAGTGCCACATAACAGGACACGACGATCAGGCCGAGTGTGCGGCCCTCCGCGCTCTGACCGGGCCGGTAGAGGATGTCGCCGAGGATCAACGCGATCGCCATCACCAGAAAAGGCGCCATCGTGGCCGCGTAGAAGAAATACATCTGCCGGTCGATGTCGGCGAACCACGGCAGCCAGCCGGCGCAGTAGCCGACCAGCACCGCGGCATACCGCCAGTCCCGGCGAACGAGCATCCGCCACGCCGCGTAGCCGAGCACCGGCACCGAAAGCCACCACATCGCCGGAGTGCCGACCAGCATCACCGCTTTGATGCACGACTGCGCTCCACAGCCGGCGACGTTCTGCTGGTCTATCGCGTACAGTACCGGCCGCAGCGACATCGGCCAGGCCCACGGCTTGGACTCCCAGGGGTGGTGGTTGCCTGCGGAATTAGTGAGGCCGGAGTGGAACTGGTAGGCCTTGACCGTGTAGTGCCACAGCGAACGGATGGCGTCGGGCATCGGGAAGGATGCCGCCGGGCCGATTGACTGGCCGACCTCGTGGCGGTCGATCGCGGTTTCGGAGGCGAACCACGGCGCATACGAGGCCAGATACACCGCGAACGGAATGAGCAGCAGCGCATAAGCACTCGGGCCCAGATCGCGGCGCAGCGTCCCGAGCCACGGCCTGCGCACCCGGTAGGCCCGGCGCGCGGCGACGTCGAACGACAACGACATCAACCCGAAGAACACCACGAAGTACAGCCCCGACCATTTTGTCGCACAAGCCAATCCGAGCAATACCCCAGCGCCGAACCGCCACCAGCGCACCCCCAGCCGCGGCCCCCAGACCGTCTGGGTGATGCGACCCTGGGTTGCTGCGACGTGCATCCGTTCCCGGACCTGGTCGCGATCGACGATCAGCGCCCCGAACGCCGCGACCACGAAGAACGCCAGGAACCCGTCGAGAAGGGCGGTGCGCGCGGCGACGAAGCTGACTCCGTCGGCGATGAGCAGCAGCCCGGCGATCCCGCCGACCAGCGTCGAGCGGCTGATCCGCCGCACGATGCGCACCACCAGCGCGACCATGACCACACCGAGCAGCGCGCCGGTGAACCGCCAGCCCACGCCCGTGTAGCCGAACAGCGCTTCGCCGATCGCAATGAGCTGCTTGCCCACTGGGGGATGAACGACCAGGCCGAACCCGGGATTGTCCTCCACGCCGTGGTTGTGCAGCAGCTGCCACGCCTGCGGCGCGTAGTGTTTTTCGTCGAAGATCGGCGTTCCGGCATCCGTCGGAGAGCCCAGGTTCACGAACCGGGTCAGCGCGGCCAGCGCGGTGACCACCGCGGTCACCGCCCAGCCGCGCCACCGGTCGACCGGACCGAAATCCGCGACGGGCAGCAGCGGCCCCGGGCTGATCGTGGGTACCGTCCGCTGCGGCATCAGCAGTTCGTCGGCGGGGGCGGTCATCACCATGATCGTAGGCTTTCCACCATGAGCGCCGGTCGACTGTTGCTGGCCGCCACGCCATTGGGCCGGCCGACGGATGCGTCGCCGCGGCTGGTCACGGCTCTGGGTGGTGCTGACGTCGTGGCCGCCGAGGACACCCGTCGGGTCGCCGCTCTGGCCAGAACGCTCGACGTCGCGATCACCGGCAAGGTGGTCAGTTTGTTCGACCAGAACGAGGACGCCCGGGTGCCGCTGTTGGTGGGTGCGATCCGCGCCGGTGCAACGGTGCTGGTGGTCAGCGATGCCGGAATGCCGGCGATCAGCGACCCGGGCTACCGGTTGGTCGCGGCGTGCGTCGACGCCGGCCTGCCGGTGACGTGCCTGCCCGGCCCGTCGGCGGTGACCACCGCGCTGGCGGTGTCCGGCCTGCCCTCGGACAGGTTTTGTTTCGAAGGGTTCGCTCCGCGCAAGCAGTCGGCGCGCCGGGCCTGGTTGGCGTCGCTGTCGCAGGAGCGGCGCACTTGCGTGTTCTTCGAATCGCCGCGCCGCCTGCCGGCGTGCCTGCGCGACGCGGCCGAACAACTGGGCCCGACCCGCCGGGCCGTGGTGTGCCGGGAGCTGACCAAGGTGCACGAGGAAGTGGTGCGCGGATCGTTGGCGGAACTGGCGGCCTGGGCGGCCGGCGGCGTGCTCGGCGAGGTCACGGTCGTGCTGGCCGGTGCTATTCCGCAAGCAGACCTTCCGGTCCTGGTGGCCGAGGTCGAAGAGCTTGCACAGCAAGGTATTCGGATCAAGGATGCGTGCAAGAGAGTAGCTGCAGGGCACCCGGAGCTGCGGTCGGGACGAGAGCTCTACGACGCGGTCTTACGGTCCGGTCGCTAGCGCCGTCCCAGCCCTGGTGGCGGTGGTCTGTCCGAAAACTGGCGCTGCCTTGTGCAGGCATTCGCCCCATTCGGTTTCCACGTCGGAATCAGCGGTGATCCCGCCGCCGGCTCCCAGCACAGCGTGACCCGCAGCGTCGAATTCGACGGTGCGGATCGCCACGTTGAGCTCGCATCCGGCCATCGGTGAGGCCAGACCGACTGTGCCGCAATAGATGCCACGCCTATTCGGCTCCCATTGTGAAATCAACTGCCGAGCACGCAGTTTCGGAGTTCCCGTGACGGAGGCGGGCGGAAAGGCGGCTTCCAACAGCGACGACATCGGCACTTCGACGGGTACTTGTGCCGACACCGTCGACACCAGGTGCCACACCCCCGGAGCGGCTCGCACCACCAGCAACTCGGGTACTCGCACCGTCCCGGTGACCGCCACTCTGCTCAGGTCATTGCGGACCAGGTCGACGATCATGATGTTCTCGGCCACGTCTTTGACCGACCCGCGTAGCCTCGACGGGCAGTGATCCAGCGGCAACGTGCCCTTGATCGGGCTGGAGATCACCGCGTCACCGCGTCGGCGCAGGAAAAGTTCCGGAGACAGCGAGGCCACTGCGCCCCAATCTCCGGCAACGTAAGCCGCCCGGGCCGGCGCGGTGCGCGCGACGCCGTCGGCGAAGAAATCCAGTGGTTCTCCGTCGACTGCGCCACCGAATTGGGTGCACACGCAGGCCTGGTACACCTCGCCGTCGCGGATAGCGGCCAAGCAGGCCAGCACCGCGTCGCGGTGGGCCGCCCGGTCGGCGGGGCCCCACTGGATCTGGCAGGTCCGGCGCGGGACGGGTGCGGCGAGAGCATCGGTCAGCCAGGTAGGCATCCGAGCCCCCGAGAGGCTCTCGTACCACCACTGCCCGCCGGTATCACGGCGCAGCACGCAGTCCGTCCAGCCGCCGGCGGCCGCGGGAATGCGGGCCGGCCGCCCGTCGGCGCCGGGGTCGGGATAGGACAGATAGCCGATCCAGCCACCGCCCACCGCCGTGATGGTCGAGCCGGGCCGGATGCCGAAGGCGTGGACGGGGTCGACCGGTTGTATCGAAACGCTCGGCGCGATCACCGCCAGCGCACCGAACCAATCCCCGATCAGCGCGGCCGGCGGCGGCAGGCCCAGCCGCACTGTGGCCTCGCCGACGGCCCGCAGCACCTGCGGTGCACTGCCGAGATCGCCGAGCCGATCGATGCGCACCGTCCTAGCTTGACAGACTCCGCACCCGCGGCCGATCGCGTGCGCGGTCCCATTAACCTTCTCGCCAGGCTCTTGACAGGTTCGGCTCAGGTTGGTGAGACTGAGCGGGCCGCCGGGGACGTCAGACCGATCGCGCGTACGATCGCGGATCCAAGGAGCAGCGGTGAGAGCGGTATGGGCGCGCAGGTGTGCCGGTCGGTTAGCCGCAGCGGCGGCGATGTTGCTGGCGTGGGCAGTGCCGGCAGCGGCTGTCACACCGCCGGCCCGCGCCGACGTGATTGATCTGCTCGTCGATCCGATCATCGAGCCCTTGCAGGCGGCGGTGGGGGGATTAGATCCGGCCGCCAGTTCGGCGGGGCTGGAGACGGCCGCGATCAACGCCGCGGTCGACCTGCTCGAAAGCTACTGGGCGACTGCGGGCGCCGTGGGCACGGCAGTGCAGGAAGTGTCCAGTTCTGCGGCGGTCACGGTTCCTGTGGTGCTGCACGGGTTGGAGCAGGATTGGATCACCAGCCC
>NZ_VYIK01000090.1 GCF_008709575.1 Mycobacterium sp. | reverse complement strand
CATGCGTGAGGCACCAACCACCGCTTCGCGCTCACTTTTAGCTGAGGCACCTCGGTTGACGGCGCCGCGCGAGCGAAGACATCCACGATGACCGATGGTCAGGTGTAGAACGGAACTCATGGTCCGCGAAGCCGCCACCGCGCCGAAGCGGTGAGGAGACATGCACGAGCTGTCGCTGTGCCAGGCCATCGCCGGGGTGGTCAAACCCTACGCTGACGGCCGGCACGTCGACGTGGTCCGCGTCAGGATCGGCGCGTTGCGCCAAGTGGTCCCCGAGTCACTGTCGTTTTGCTGGACGCTTGTCCGCGATTCCGAGGACATGCCCGACGCCGAACTGGAACTGGAGTTCGTCGACGCCGAGGTGCGATGCCGCTCCTGCGACCGGCAGTCGACGATCACCTCGCAGTGGTCTCTGCTGTGTCCGCACTGCGGCAGCGCCGACGTGCAGGTGCTGCGCGGCGACGAGTTTCTGGTGACGTCGCTGGACGTCTCCTAAGCGGTGCACGGAAAGTGGAGAGCCATGGGCAGATTTCACCGGCACGACGACGGCACAGCTCACAGTCACGATCACGGCGATACGCCGCACGACCACGGCGACCACAGCGGCTACGCCACCGGCCGGCAGCGCATCGACGTGCTGGAGGCGATCTTCGCCGAAAACGACCTCCGCGCACACTGCAACCGTGAGGCGTTCGACCGCAACGGGGTTCGGGCACTTAATCTGATGAGCTCGCCCGGCTCGGGTAAGACGGCGGTGCTGGCGGCCACTCTCGACGAGCTGGCCGGCGAGTTCAGTGTCGGGGTTGTCGAAGGTGATATCGCCACCGACCTCGACGCCGCCCGCCTCGATGGCCGTGGAGCGCAGATTTCGCTGTTGAACACCGGCAACGGGTTCGGCGGAGAATGCCACCTTGACGCGCCGATGGTTCACCGTGCGCTGGCCGGGCTCGACTTGTCCCAATTGGACCTGGTGATCATCGAAAACGTCGGAAACCTGGTCTGCCCGGCGGAGTTCGACGTCGGCGAGCACGCCAGGGCCATGGTTTACTCGGTCACCGAAGGGGAGGACAAGCCACTGAAGTATCCGGTGATGTTCCGCGCCGTCGATGTGGTGCTGCTGAACAAAATCGACCTCGTCCCCCACCTGGACGTCGACGTGGATTCCTACCTCTGCCGTGTCCGCGAAGTCAATCCGGCCGTCGCGATCTTGCCGATCAGTGCCCGCACCGGGGCCGGGATGTCGGCCTGGTTCGGCTGGTTGCGCCGATTCGTGGCCGGCGCTTGATTGCAAGTCAGTTGCATGACCGCCGGACCACTCCGTCAGTCGATCAACGCTGTCTCCCACGGCGAAATACCCTGTGTTCGATTCGATACTCATTGGTAACAAGCGCACGAAAGGTTTTGGTAGCCGAAGCGAAGTCGTTGACAACGCAAGCGGGTGAGAGTAGACCGAACAACTAGCGCCGCGCAAGAGGGCCGACGGTCGACTCCTGCGGCGTCAGGGGCCGCGCAGCAGAATAGGGCCCGGCCCCGGAAAGCTGCATCATGACGACCCAGGCAGCAGTCAAAGCAGAAGAAACGTTGATTCACGTGTTGTGGATCAACGCGGGTCTAAGTTGTGACGGCGATTCGGTGGCGTTGACTGCCGCCACCCAGCCCAGCGTCGAGGAGATCGCGCTTGGTGCGCTGCCCGGGCTGCCTAAGGTCGCCGTGCACTGGCCGCTGATCGACTTCGAATGCGGACCCACCGGAGGAGCCGACGACTTCCTGGCGTGGTTCTTCAAAGCCGACCGCGGCGAGCTGGAGCCGTTCGTGCTCGTCGTGGAAGGCTCGATTCCCAACGAGGCGATCAAAAACGAGGGCTATTGGTGCGGGTTCGGCAACAACCCGGCGACCGGGCAGCCGATGACGACCAGTGAGTGGCTCGACCGGCTGGCCCCCAAGGCGACCGCGGTGGTCGCGGTCGGGACCTGCGCCTGCTACGGCGGCATCCACGCGATGGCCGGCAACCCCACCGGAGCGATGGGCGTGCCGGACTATCTGGGCTGGCAGTGGAAGAGCAAGGCCGGCATCCCGATCGTGTGCGTGCCGGGTTGCCCGATCCACCCGGACAACCTGTCCGAGACGCTGACCTACCTGCTGTATATGGCTACCGGTCAGGCACCGATGATCCCGCTTGACGACGCGCTGCGGCCGCAATGGTTGTTCGGCGCCACCGTGCACGAGGGGTGCGACCGGGCCGGCTACTACGAGCAGGGCGATTTCGCCACCGAGTACGGATCACCGAAATGCATTGTGAAGCTGGGCTGCTGGGGGCCGGTTGTCAAATGCAATGTGCCCAAACGGGGCTGGCTCAACGGCGTGGGCGGCTGCCCCAACGTCGGCGGCATCTGCATCGGCTGCACCATGCCCGGCTTCCCGGACAAGTTCATGCCGTTCATGGACGAGCCGCCGGGCGGCAAGATCTCCAGCACCGCATCCGGACTGTACGGCTCGTTGATCCGCAATTTGCGCGGCGTCACGGCACGCACCGTCGACAAGGAGCCGCGCTGGCGCAAGAAAGGCCCGCAATTGACCAGCGGCGCCCGCCGCACCTGGTAATGCCCATCGCTACAGAGAGTGACGTTCGATGACCACGATCATCCCCGAGCCTTCCCACACCAAGAAGGGGCCGGGCCAGCTCGTCGAAATGGCGTGGGACCCGATCACCCGGATCGTGGGTAGCCTCGGCATCTACACCAAGATCGACTTCGAGAATCGTGAGGTGGTCGAGTGCCATTCCACGTCGTCGATCTTCCGCGGTTACTCCTTGTTCATGAAGGGCAAGGACCCCCGCGACGCGCATTTCATTACCAGCCGCATCTGCGGCATCTGTGGCGACAACCACGCCACCTGTTCGTGCTACGCGCAGAACATGGCTTACGGCGTCAAGCCCCCGCATCTGGGCGAGTGGATCGTCAACCTCGGCGAGGCCGCCGAGTACATGTTCGACCACAACATCTTCCAGGAAAACCTCGTCGGGGTGGATTTCTGCGAGAAGATGGTCAAAGAGACCAATCCAGGGGTGCTGGCGCAAGCCGAAAACACCCCGGCTCCTAACGCCGGCGCGCACGGCTACAAGACCATCGCCGACATCATGCGCTCGCTCAACCCGTTCTCCGGGGAGTTCTACCGCGAAGCCCTGCAGGTCTCGCGCTACACCCGGGAAATGTTCTGCCTGATGGAAGGCCGTCACGTGCACCCGTCCACGCTCTACCCCGGCGGAGTGGGCACCGTGGCCACCATTCAGCTGATGACCGACTACATGAGCCGGCTGATGCGCTACATCGAGTTCATGAAGAAGGTCGTGCCCATGCACGACGACCTGTTCGACTTCTTCTACGAGGCGATCCCGGGTTATGAGAAGGTCGGTCTGCGGCGCACGCTGTTGGGCTGCTGGGGCTCCTTCCAGGACCCCGAGGTCTGCAACTTCGCCTACAAGGACATGGAGCGTTGGGGCAACGCCATGTTCGTCACCCCCGGCGTGGTGGTCGACGGCAAGCTGGTGACCCACTCGCTGGTCGACATCAACCTGGGCATCCGGATCCTTTTGGGCAGCTCGTATTACGACGACTGGACCGACCAGGAGATGTTCGTCAAAACCGACCCGCTGGGCAACCCGGTCGACCGTCGTCACCCGTGGAACCAGCACACCAACCCGCACCCGCAAAAACGGGATATGGACGGCGGCAACTACAGCTGGGTGATGAGCCCGCGCTGGTTGCACAACGGGGAGCATCTGGCGCTGGACACCGGCGGAGGCCCGCTGGCCCGGCTGTGGGCCACCGCGCTGGCCGGTCTGGTCGACATCGGCTACGTCAAGTCCACGGGGCATTCCGTGCAGATCAACCTGCCCAAGACCGCGCTGAAGGGTCCGGTCGAATTCGAGTGGAAGATTCCCCAGCACGGGTCCAACACCATCGAGCGCGACCGTGCGCGCACGTACTTCCAGGCCTACGCGGCGGCCTGCGGCCTGTACTTCGCCGAGAAAGCATTGGCGGAGATCCGGGCCGGCCGCACCAAGACCTGGGAGAAGTTCACCGTTCCCGACGAGGGCATCGGTTGCGGGTTCACCGAGGCGGTCCGCGGAGTCTTGAGTCACCACCTGGTGATCCGCGACGGCAAGATCGCCAACTACCACCCGTACCCGCCCACCCCGTGGAACGCCAACCCGCGTGACGTCTACGGCACGCCGGGCCCGTACGAGGACGCTGTGCAGGGACAGCCCATCTTCGAGGAAAACGACCGCGAGCACTTCAAGGGCATCGACATCATGCGCACGGTGCGCAGCTTCGACCCGTGCCTGCCCTGCGGCGTGCACATGTATCTGGGCAAGGGCAAAACCGTGCGGCGGCTGCACTCGCCGACTCAAACGGCAACCGGGGAGTGATGCATGGCTGATCGCCCCGAGGAGGCAGCGGGGGACGCGCACTGGCGCACAGCGGGCGATCGGATCCAGACCCTGCTGGACGCGACCTCGACCGGCGGCGTCGCCGCACGCGAGCGCGCCGAGCAGCTGGTGCGTGAGGTAGTCGATCTCTACGGAGCGGGCCTGGCCCGCATCGTTGCGCTGATCGACGATCCCGCGATCCTGCAACGCCTGGCCGCCGACGACCTGGTGGCCAGCCTGCTGCTGGTGCACGGCCTGCACCCGCACGACGTGCGGCGCCGGGTCTTAGACGCCCTGGACCGGGTCCGGCCGTATCTGGGTTCGCACGGCGGCGACGTGGAGCTGATCGAGGTCAGCGGCGACACCGTCCGGTTGCAGTTCGCCGGCAGCTGTCAGAGCTGCCCGTCGTCGGCGGTCACGCTGGAGTTGGCGGTCGAGGACGCCATCCGGGCCGCCGCGCCCGAGATCGCATCGATCGAAGTGGTGGCCGCCAAAGATCCGGCGGCGCCGGTGATCCCGGCCCAGCAGCTGCTCGCCAGAGTGCATTCCGGTGCCGCCACCGCCAGCTGGCATCCGCTGCCGGATCTGGCCGAGCTGGGCGCGGGCGAAGTCGGCGGGTTCGCCATCGGCGATGTGACGGTGCTGGCCTGCCGGGTCGGCGGCCAGCTCTACGCCTATCGGGACCGCTGCCCGGACTGCGCACGGTCGCTGGCGGGTGCGCAACTGCACGATGCGGTGCTGCGATGTCCCCGCTGCGGCGCCGGTTTCGACGTCGTGAACGCCGGAGTCAGCGTCGACGACGCGCAGGGCCACCTGGAGCCGGTGCCGCTCCTGATGCGCGACGGGGTGCTGTCCGTCGCGGTACCGGCCGAGCCGATGGGCGCGCCCGCATGAGCACTCCCTACGACATCCTGACCCGCATCACCGCCAAGCAGCCCACGCCCGCGCCGACCGGGCAGCGCTGCGAAATGTGCGCCGAGCTCATTGCCGACGAGCACCAGCACGTGGTGAATGTGGCTGGGCGCCAACTGATGTGCGTGTGCCGCGGCTGCTACCTGTTGTTCACCGACAGCCACACCGAGTTGCGCTACCGCGCGGTGCCGGACCGCTATCTCGCCTTCCCCGACTTCGCGCTGGATCGCCGAACCTGGGAGGCACTGCAGATCCCGGTCGGGCTGGCGTTCTTCTTCCGCAACTCGGCACTGGGCCGCACCGTGGCGTTCTACCCCGGGCCGGCCGGCGCTTGCGAATCCCAACTCGATCTCGATGCGTGGACCGCGGTCTGCGACGCAGAACCGCGGGTCCACCTGCTGGCCGACGACGTCGAGGCACTGCTGGTCCGGGTGTCCGAGGAGGATGAAGCCGCCGCGCCGCAGTGCTATCTGGTCCCCATCGACGCCTGCTACGAATTCGTCGGCGGGTTGCGCCAGCTGTGGCGTGGTTTCGACGGCGGGCAGGAGGTCCGCGAGTTCGTCGACCGTTTCTTTGCGTCGCTGGCGGCCCGCAGTGTGGAGCACCGCCGATGACCGGACTGTCGTTTCGGGTCGTCGACATGGCCGCCGAACCGTATGCGGTCACTCCGGTACTGACCGCGCGGATCGCTGTCACAGCACCCGACGCCGATCCGGTGCACGCAATCGCGCTGCGTTGCCAGGTCCGCATAGATCCGGTGCGGCGCGGGTACTCCGACGACGAAGCCGCTGGACTGCTCGATCTGTTCGGGCCGCGCGAACGCTGGGCAACCAGCCAGCACACCTTCCTGTGGCAACACTGCGCGGCGTTGGTGCCCGGATTCACCGGCACCACCGAAGCGGGGCTTGCGCTGGAATGCACCTACGACTTCGAAGTCACCGCAGCCAAATACTTGCATGCCCTGCGAGACGGTGCGGTGCCGCTGCAGTTCCTCTTCAGCGGAACGGTCATCAGCGCGGGCGAGAACGGTTTTTCGGTGCAGCAGGTGCCGTGGGATTGCGAGGATCGCTACGACATGCCGGTCTCGGTGTGGAATCAGCTGATCGCGCAGCACTACCCCAACAGTGGATGGGTTCGCCTCGCCCACGACACAGTAGGAGCGCTGGCCGCGTACAAGTCGGCGCGCGGACTGTTGAGTCTCGACGAAGCAGTCACCGAATTGCTACACGCAGCACGCGAGGAGGTCCGGTGAGCGCGAACTGGCACCGTGCCCGCACTATCGCCGACGCTGTGCTCTACGAAGGCTATCTGCTCTACCCGTACCGGGGGACATCGAGTAAAAACCAATCCCGGTGGCAGTGGGGAGTCCTCGGGCCGCCCGGGGCAACCGAAGCCGGGATCGGCGAGGATGACCGGCTCTCTGCGCAATTCCTCGTCGACGGCGCCGGAGCCATCGCGCTGGTGGTGCGTTTTCTGCAACTGCAGCATCGCAGTGCCGAACGTGACATCGGCTGCCGGCGCTACCAACCGGTTGAGGAGCTCACGACACCGTCCGGATCCTGGCTGAGTTGGGACGAAGCCGTCGAAGTCGAGCTATCGTTCGGACCGTTCGACATCGGTGATCCGCCCGGGCAGTGGTCGCTTCCGGTGTCGGCGCCGCCGGGCAGCGATATCGAGCCTGTTCCCGGGGGGCGGCTGGTGCGCACCCGGGCTCAGGTGGATGCCGTGCTCTCGGTGGATGTGCAGCACGATGACGGACTGCAGCGGGTCACGTGCACGCTGGCCAACACCGGCGCCCCTGCGGAAACCAAGACCGACGCGATCGCGCGGTCGCTGATCGGCACCCACATCATCGCCGAAGTTGCCGGCGGTGCTTTCGTTTCGCTGCTGGATCCCCCTGATCGCGCCGCCGGGGCCGCCGCTCGCTGCCGGCAGCATCGATGCTTCCCCGTATTGGCCGGGGCACCCGGCGATCTCGATCTGCTGCTGATATCGCCGATCATTCTCTACGATCATCCCGAGGTCGCCGAGCAGAGCGAGGGCGCGCTCTACGACGCCACCGAGATCGACGAAATCCTCACGCTGCGAGTGATGACGATGACCGACGAGGAGAAAGCCGAGGCGCGCGCCACCGACCCCCGCGCCGCCGAGATCATCGACCGCTGCGACGCGATGTCGCCGGAGGCCATGCAGCGCCTGCATGGAGTGCTGCGTGATCCGCACCGAGAACCATCCACCGGCGGCCCCGGTCTGATCCCGGAGGTTCCCGACGGAATGCAGTGGTGGGATCCGATGGCCGACAATGCTGTTCGCCCGGACATCGACGGGGTGTTGGTCAACGGGGTACGGGTGGCACGCGGCAGCCGAGTACGGCTGCATCCGGCCCGCCGGGCCGACGCTCAGGATTTGTTCTTCTCCGGCAAGACCGCCCGGGTCACCTCGGTGCACGAAGACGTCGACGGCAATCAGCATGTGGGCGTGGTCGTCGACGACGATCCGGCAGCCGATCTGCATGACTGGTACGGTCGTTATTTATATTTCGCGCCCGATGAAGTCGAACCGCTCGACAATGACAATACCGGCAGTGAGAATACCAGCACGGAAAGGAGTCCGACATGGCGATCGTAGGGTGGGTGTTTATCGGCATCTTGTCGCTTTTCGTCCTGGCGGCAGTGGTACTGGGCGTGATGTCGCTCCCCGATGCCCGGCGTTACCTTCGGATTCGGCACATGTAGTTCGGCGGCTCATGGCGCCCCGCATCCTGGTGGCCGGCATCGGCAACATCTTCCTCGGTGACGACGGCTTCGGTCCCGAGGTGTTGCGTCATGTCGTAGAGCGGCTCGCCGGGCACGCAGACGGGGTGCGGGCCACCGACTACGGCATCGCCGGTATGCACCTGGCCTACGACCTGCTCGAGGACTGGGACGCGCTGGTACTTGTCGACGCCGTCCCCAACCAGGGCGCCCCGGGGACCGTGCATGTTTTCGAGGCCGACCACCGGTGGCCGGATTGCCCCGCAAGTCTCGACGCACACGGTATGGACCCGGCGACGGTTTTCGGGAGTCTTCGCGCCCTGGGCGGAACCCCTCCCCGGACGATCGTGGTGGGATGCGAAGTCGCCGACGTCAGCGACGGTATCGGCCTGTCCGCTGCCGTGCAAGCGGCGGTCGGTGACGCGGTGTCGGCCGTCGAGTCGGCGGTCGCGCTGCTGCGCGAGGGTGCCAGCCTGAAAGAGGTGTGACGATGTGTCTGGGAATTCCGGGTCAGGTCGTGCAGCTGCTCGACGGCTATGACGGGCAACTGGCGCTGGTCGACGTTGCCGGCGAGCACCGCAAGGTCAACATCGGCATGCTTGCGGAGGAAACGTTCGCCCCGGGGGATTGGGTGATCATCCATATGGGTTTCGCGGTGGAAAAGACCGACAAGGCCGGTGCCGAGGCGGCGATGGCCGGTTTGGAGTTGATGGGCCGAGGCGGCGGCGATTCCGACAGCTGAATTGGTTGCCCACTCGCCCGGTATTCTCCAGCTCACGCCACGAGGCCGGTAGTGTCCGGCCGACTATTGTCAGTATCCGAACATCGGTACGACTTTGCCGTCCTTCCCCGCGGAGCCGGGGGTGCCCTCCGGAGCGGCCCCGCCTTTGCCTGGAGTGCCGACCGGACCGACGTCGCCGCCGGCACCGCCATCGCCACCGTGGCCATGCTCGCCGACGACCCCACCCCCGTCACCGCCGTCACCGCCAGCCCCGTCCCTGAACGGGGCGTCACCGCCACCGCCACCGTTACCGCCGGTGCCGTCGGCGCCGGTGGCTTCACCACCTGTCCCGCCGGTCGCACCAGTGCCCCCGTCGCTACCCACGGCGGCGGTTTGCGCCGGCCACCACGGTGATCGACCTGGATGCTGCGGTGCCTAAAGACCTGGTGGCGCGCCGGTTCGACGCCGGGATCCTCAACCGGGTGTGGACCAGCGACATCACGTATTTGGGCACCGCTGAGGGCTGGCTGTACCTGTGTGCGGTTCGCGATGGCTGCTCACGACGGGTGATCGGCTGGTCCATCGACGAGCACCTGCACACCGACCTGGTTCAGGCCGGGTGCTCGGTGGGACATCCCGCGATCAGCCCCGGCGGGTCCGGGGATGCGTCGCAGGGATGAAAGTTGCCTCATCAGCGCAGTCGGTAACCCGACCGGTATTGAGATTGCATCCAGGGCTGCGCATTTCCCAGATTCACGACCCTAGACGCAATTTCAACGCCGCTGCGGTGTGATCCAGACTTCGATAGCGATAGCCGGGTTGCCTCGCGGTCGAGTTCGGCGTCTCGATGCGGAGCGGATCCGACCGAATGGACGGTGCGGCATCGAAATCGATGCCGTGCTTGGCCAG
>NZ_VYIK01000008.1:37888-70311 GCF_008709575.1 Mycobacterium sp. | reverse complement strand
CGGTCTATTACCGGCCGCACCCAGGGGCCTGCAACGAAGCTCCGTGCTTCGCCGACACCCTCGAACGCCTCCGCAAGCTGGCCCCGCCCGGGGTGGTCTGTGTCGCCGATTCTGGGTTTGGCTACCTGGGCCTGCTGTGCGCCGCCGACGCCAAAGGGCTGCGCTTTGTGGTGCCGCTGCGCGCCGACACCGGCTGGGCGGACTGGTTTGCCGCCGACGTGCCCGACGGGCCGCCCGCCCTGCCCGCACTCGACTATTGCTCCAAGCGCGAACAGCGGCTGCCCGAAAGCCAGCGCACCAGGTGGAAAGGACTGCTGCGCGAACGCCAGGTCGATGACCCCGACACCGGCACGCGCCGACTGCGCATCGCCTACATCTGGTCTTCGGAACAGGCCACCTCCGTGGCCGAGGCCCGCGAACGCGCCCTGGCCAGCGCCGAAGATGCACTCACCCGCATCCGCAACGGCCTCGGCGGGCGCCACTACAAAACCAAAAAACAGGTCGACGACCGCGTCGCCACCATCATCGGCCAGCGCATCGCCGAGCTGATCACCGTCACCACCAGCGTGGCCACCGACGGTAAACCCAGCATCACCTGGCACCGCAACCCCGATGCCATCACCCGCGCATCGACACTAGACGGGCTTTATGCCCTGGCCACCAACCTGCCCGACCCCCCCGACCGACGGCTGACCGCCCTCGACGTGCTCGACACCTACAAAGACCAATGGATCGTCGAGCAACGCCACCGCGACCTCAAACAAACCCTGCGCGTGCGGCCGGTCTTCCTGCACAACGACGACCGAATCCACGCGCTCATCGCCATTATCGGCATTGCCCTGCTCATCTACGGGCTCATCGAAGCCGACCTGCGCGCCGCCCTCGGCCCCGACATCGCACTTGCCGGCCTGCTGCCCGAGCACCGCGACGCCGTGCCCACAGCACGCGCCGTGCTGGCCGCCTTCACCGACCTACACGTCACCTACACCAACAGCGGCGAGCTCATCCTCGACCGGCTCACCCCCGTCCAACGCCGCATCCTCGCCCACCTCGACATCCCCCTACCATGGCCGGAAAACTACGGCTCCACAACAACATCCAAAATAAAAGACCTTAACCCCCAACTATGCGGAAAACGGGGCTAGGCGATGTCGCCGGCCGCGCCGCGGCCGGCGGCGCGACCCGAGAAGATACATCCGCCCAGAAACGTGCCCTCCAGGGCTCGATACCCGTGCACACCGCCACCGCCGAAGCCAGCGACCTCACCGGCGGCATATAATCCGTCCAACGGCATCCCGCCAGCCCTGAGCACACGGGAATCCAGGTCGGTCTCCAATCCGCCGAGCGTTTTGCGGGTCAAGATGTGCAGCTTGACGGCGATCAACGGGCCAGCCTTGGGGTCGGTCAACCGATGCGGAGCGGTCACCCGGCCGAGCCGGTCGCCGAGATACCCCCGGGCGGTTCGGATCGCGTTGACCTGGCTGTCCTTGCTGAACCGGTTGGCCACCTCACGGTCGCGCGCGGTGACCTGCTCGGCCACCGTCGCATAGTCCAGCGGCACCACGTCAGGGAGTTTGTTCATTGCAGAAACCAAGTCGCGCAATGAGTTTGCGCTGACGAAGTCCACTCCGCGGTCGACGAATGCCTGCACCGGGCCGGGCGGCCCCGACCTGGCCCGGTTGCGCAGCAGTTCGCGCACGCTGCGGCCGGTCAAATCGGGATTCTGCTCTTGGCCCGAAAGCGCGAACTCCTTCTCGATGATCTTGGCGTTCAACACGAACCAGGTGTAGTCGTAGCCGGACCGGGCGATGTACTCCAAGGTGCCGAGGGTGTCGAAGCCCGGGTACAGCGGCGCGGGCAGTCGCCTGCCCCCAGCGTCCAGCCACAGCGACGACGGGCCCGGGATGATCCGGATCCCGTGCAGCGGCCAGATCGGGTCGTAGTTGGTGATGCCTTCGGTGTAGTGCCACATCCGGTCCCGGTTGATCACCCGGGCACCGGCCTTTTCGGCGATACCGATCATCCGACCGTCGACATGCGCCGGCACTCCGCTGAGCAGTTGCTCGGGAACCCGGCCCATCCGCTTCGGCCAGTTCGCCCGCACCAGATCGTGGTTTCCGCCGATGCCGCCGCTGGTGACGATCACTGCCGGAGCACGGAATTCGAACTCCGAGATCACTTTCCGCGAGGACGGCGCGCCACGGGGGGCCTGCGACGGTTCCAGCACGGCGCCGCGTACCCCTTTGACGACATCGGCTTCCACGAGCAGCTCGTCGACCCGATGGCGGTAGGCAAAACTTACCGTCGAGCGCTCCCGCAACCGACGAGCGAAAATCTCCACCAGCGCCGGTCCGGTTCCCCAGGTGATGTGGAAACGCGGCACCGAGTTACCGTGCCCGCGCGCGTCATACCCACCGCGCTCGGCCCACCCGACCAGCGGAAAGATCTGCAGTCCCCGGGCACGCAGCCAGCTGCGTTTCTCCCCTGCCGCGAAATCGACGTAAGCATGCGCCCATTGCTTCGGCCAGTAGTCTTCAGGCCGGTCGAAGCCTGCGGTGCCGAGCCAGTCCTGAAGCGCAAGTTCGTGACTGTCGCGAATGCCGAGGCGGCGTTGCTCGGGGCTGTCGACGAAAAACAGCCCCCCGAACGACCAGTACGCCTGCCCGCCCAGGTTGGCGCTGTTCTCCTGGTCGACGATCAGCACCCGCATGCCGCGCTCCACCAGTTCGCAAGCAGCCACCAAGCCGGCCAGACCGGCTCCGACCACGATGACGTCGGCGATCTCGCCCATCAAGGCACTCCTCGACCCCGGCTGCGCCGGAATCCTCGTCGCCGGCGCGGTTCATACCGCTACAGACTAGTGACGCCGAGGGTCAGGAGACTAGTGACGCCGAGGGTCAGGCTGCGTCGAGAGCCTCCCGTTGCGCATGCCACCGGTACACCGTCGCCTCGCAGCCGTGCATCGACGCCAGGTCCACGGCGTCTAGCATCGCCTGCAGCGGGCCGGGCTTGCGCAGGTGCCGGGCCGCCACCGCGACCCGCACGATCCCGCCGCGACGCGCGATACGTTCAGCCGACAAGACCAGCATCCGGCACCACCACGGCTCAGTCAGGAAGCCTTCGCCGATGCCGAGCACCCGGGCGCGGACGGTGGTTTGGCGGACCAGGTCGGTGATTCCGTGCAGATCGACTAACAAGCGAAAGCCGTTGCGTGGCAGTGCTGTCAGCGTCCCGGCAGAAACCAACCACCCCGGCGCCGCGAACAATCGGGTCCGAAGCCCGAGATGTTCAAGCACCCGGTCGGCCGCCATCAACCGCAGGTTCGCCTCGTGCGCGGGCAGCGTGGCGAATTCGCCGCGGCGCTTCTTGGTGGTCGCATCGTCGTAGCCGTGCAGCAAGATCGCGTCACCTCCGGTGCGCCGCGCGGCCAGCCACGCGACGGTCTGCGGGTCACGGTCAAGCCGGTAGCCGCCCTTGAGGCGCGGCGCCACCAGCAGCGACACCGGCACCGCCCGGGCGTCCATCTGGGCACAGAACGCCGCCACGTCGGCTAACGTGCGATCACTAATCCCGGAGATCGAGACCATCAGCTTTCCAGGCACAACGCCAGTGTGCCCGGCTCAGGTGTCCAAATGGTGAAATCCAGGCAGCGTGTCGGAGCCTCCGCAGCCGATGGTGACAAGGGCCCCGGTCGGCAGCACGGAAAGTAGCTTGGTCACCTAACCGAGTCGTACTCTGGCGGGCGTGCTGCAACCTACCTCGGACAAACTCGATGCGGGCCTGCTTCGAATCGCCGGTGTGTGCGCCCTGGCGGCGTTGATGGCGATCATGGACACCACGATCGTGGGTGTCGCGCAGCGCACCTTCATCACCGAATTCGAGTCCACCCAGGCCATCGTCGCCTGGACGATGACCGGGTACACGCTGGCGCTGGCCACCGTGATCCCGCTGGCCGGGTGGGCGGCCGACCGGTTCGGCACCAAGCGACTGTTCATGGGCTCTGTCCTGGCGTTCACGGCGGGATCGATGCTGTGCGCGACGGCGCCGAACATCACCCTGCTCATCGCGTTCCGGGTGGTGCAGGGCCTCGGCGGTGGCATGTTGATGCCGCTGGCCATTACCACCTTGACCCGCGCGGCGGGTCCGAAGCGGATTGGCCGGCTGATGGCCGTGCTCGGCATCCCGATGCTGCTCGGCCCCATCGCCGGACCGATCCTGGGCGGCTGGCTGATCGACTCGTACGGCTGGGCGTGGATCTTCGGCATCAACGTACCGATCGGCGTGATCACGTTCTTGCTGACCGCGCTGGTCTTCCCCCCGGACAAGACGACGCCGTCGGAGAGTTTCGACTTCGTCGGCATGCTGCTGCTGTCGCCCGGCTTGGCGACTCTGCTCTACGGGGTGTCCTCCATCCCGGGCCGCGGCACAGTCACCGACCGCCACGTATGGATCCCGGCGGTGGTCGGCCTGGTGCTGGTCGGCGGGTTCGTGGTTCATGCGCTGTATCGCACGGCTCACCCGCTGATCGACTTACGGCTTTTCCGCAACCGCGAAGTCACCACGGCCAACGCGGCGATGTTGTTGTTCGCAATGGCGTTTTTCGGCGCCGTGCTGCTCATTCCAAGCTGCTTGCAGCAGCTGCTGCACCAATCGCCGCTGCAATCCGGCGTACATATGCTCCCGGAGCGGTTCGGTGCCCTGCTGACCATGCCGATTGCCGGCTGGTTGATGGACAGGCGCGGCCCCGGCAAGATCGTCCTGGTCGGAATCACGCTGATCGTGGCCGGCATGGCCACTTTCGCTTACGGCATTGCCAGCCAGGCGCATTACCTGCCGATGCTGCTGATGGGCCTGGCGCTGGTGGGTATGGGCCTGGGTTCCACCGTGATGCCGCTGACGGCAGCGGCCGTGCAGGCGCTGGGCCCGCATCAGATCGCGCGCGGTTCGGCGCTGGTCAATGTCAACCACCAAGTGGCCGGGTCGATCAGCACCGCGTTGATGTCGGTGATCCTGACCAGCCAATTCAATCGCAGCAAAAATATTTCCGCTGCCGACAAATTCGCGGTCCTTCGACAGGAAGCAGCACGGCGCGGGGCGTCACCCGATCCTGCGGCCATACCGCGTCGCGCCCTGTCGCCCGACTTCATGAGCAATGTGCTGCACGACTTGTCGCACGCCTACACCGCGGTGTTCCTGGCGGCTGTTGTGCTGCTGCTGCTGTCGTATGTCCCCGCGGCGTTTCTGCCCAAGAAGCCGGTCGTCGCGCGCGCGGACCTTACTCCGGTGCCGGTCCACTGAGCAGGGCCGCTGCTCCCATGCAGCTATCCGGCGACGCCGCCGGGCAGATCGTCTTTTCGGCCGCGGCCGTAATGGTCGCTGTCGGCAACGGCTAACACCCAAGCATATTGGAAAGCGGTCTCTTTCCATTGCTCGTAGCGGCCGCTGAGACCACCGTGGCCGGCGGCCATCTCGGTTTTCAGCAATACCGGCTTCCCGTCGGTTTTGGCATGTCGCAAGGCGGCGACCCATTTCGCCGGCTCAACGTAGTGCACCCGGGTGTCGTTCAGCGACGTCATCACCAGAATCTCAGGATACTTTCTGGCCGTGACGTTCTCGTACGGTGAATAGGACTTCATGTAGAAGTACACGTCGCGGTCGTGCAAGGGGTTGCCCCACTCGTCCCATTCGGTGACCGTCAACGGCAGCGACGGATCCAAGATTGTGGTCAGCGGGTCGACGAAGGGCACCCGCGCCAGGATGCCCGCGAAAAGATCCGGGGCCAGGTTCGCCACCGCGCCGACCAGTAGTCCGCCCGCGCTTCCGCCCATCGCCACCAGCTTCTCTGGTCGGGTAAGGTGCGTGTCCACCAGATGCTGCGCCGCGGCGATGAAGTCGGTGAAGGTGTTCTTCTTCTCCAGCAGCTTTCCGTGCTGGTACCACAGCCGACCCATCTCACCGCCGCCGCGGACGTGGGCGATGGCGAACACCATGCCGCGGTCCAGCAACGACAGCCGCGCGATGGAAAATCGCGGATCCTCGCAGATCTCATAGGCACCGTAGCCGTAAAGCAATGTCGGAGCAGGGAATTCGATACCCACCCGGTGAACGATCGACAGCGGGATACGGGTGCCGTCAACGGCTTGTGCCCACTCGCGCCGTTCGACGTAGTCTTCGCGCCGGTAATCACCGAGCACCGGTTGCTCACGCAGCAGGGTGCGCTCGCCGGTGGCCAGGTCGAGGTCATAGATCTGTGTCGGTGTGATGAACGAGGCGGCACCGAGCCTCAATTTCGGCGAGTCCCAGGTCGGGTTGGCACCCAGGCCCGCCGACATCAATTCGGTGTCGAACCCGATCTCTTCGGGTTGCCCGTACTGACCGTCGTCGCCGATGGGCCATACCTGTATCCGCGGCAGGGCCGAACGCCGATAACTGACCACCAGATGGTGCTTGAAGGCGTCGACCGCGTCGAGCCGGACGTCCGCACGGTGGCCGATCAGCGTGCGCTGCGCCGTCGGATCGCTGACCGGAACTTCGACGAGGGTGAAGTTCACAGCGCCGTCGTTATGCAGGATCAGGAAACGGTCCTCGCCGCCGACCACTGCGTGCTCCACCGAGTATTCGACACCGTCGCGGCGCGGCCACACCGTGGTGAACTGGGCATCCGGGTCGGCCGCGTCGGCGTAACGCACCTCGGAGGTGACGGCCGAGCCGGCGACGATCAGCACGTACGCTTCGCTGCGGGTGCGGCCCACCGCCAGCCAGAACCGCTCGTCGGGTTCGTGATAGACGCGCTCGGCGGACATACCCGAACCCAGCCGATGCCGCCACACGGTATCGGGCCGCCAGGCATCGTCGAGAGTCACGTAGTACACCGTGCGGTTGTCGGTCGCCCAGGTCGCTCCTGCGCCAACACCGGCGATCACATCGGGGTATAGTTCTGCGGTCCGTAAGTCTTTGAACCGCAGCGTGTATCGCTCGTCGCCGACGACGTCGACGGAATAGGCCAGTACGTTGCCGTCGGGGCTGACGCTCGCCGCCCCGAGTGAGAAGAAATCGTGGCCCTCGGCCTCGACATTCTCGTCGAGCAGCACCTGTTCACCTGCGATCTCGGTGTGCTCATCGAAGATCGGCGGCCGCCAGTCGTTAGGATCGGTGACCGGGCAGCGGCACTGGACACCGTATTGCTTACCCTCGAAGCTGCGGGCGTAATACCACCACTGGCCGCGACGGATCGGCACCGACAGATCGGTTTCCTTGGTGCGCGCTTTGATCTCCTCGAAAATGCGCTGCCGCAGCGGTTCCAGGTGAGCGGTCATCTGGTCGACGTAGTCGTTCTCTGCCTCCAGATATGCCATCACCTCGGGGTCGGACTTGTCGCGCAGCCACTCGTAGGGATCGACGAACACGTCGCCGTGGAATTCGCGCCGGCTGTCAACCCGTTTGGCGACCGGCGGGCGCGGCGCCGAGGTCATGCCCCGGGTCCGATCCAGTCGCGGAAGCGCAACCCGGAGATCCGTTCGTAGGCATCGATATAGCGGTCGCGGGTGGCGGCGACGACGGCGTCCGGAAGCGGCGGCGGCGGCTGCGGCCCGAAGCGATCCCATCCGGATTCCGGACCGGTCAGCCAGTTCCGCACAAACTGCTTGTCGAAGCTGGTCTGAACTACCCCAGGACGGTAGTCGGCAGCCGGCCAGTACCGCGAAGAATCGGGGGTGAAGATCTCGTCGGCGAGCACCAGATTGGCGTGCTCGTCGATGCCGAACTCGAATTTAGTGTCGGCGATGATGATTCCCTTCGTCAGGGCGTGGTCGGCAGCCTGTGCGTAAATCTGCAGAGTACGGTCCCGCAGCTGGTTGGCGCGGGCTGCTCCCACCATCTCGATCACCCGCTCGAACGTGATGTTCTCGTCGTGGTGCCCCCGTTCGGCTTTGGTGGCTGGGGTGAACAGCGGGCCGGGCAGCTTGCTGGCCTCTACCAGGCCTGGCGGCAAAGGGATTCCGCAGAGTGCGCCGCTATCTCGGTAATCCAGCAGCCCCGATCCGGTCAGGTAGCCGCGAGCCACACACTCCACCGGGAGCATTTCCAGCTCGCGCACCACCAGCGCGCGCCCGAGCACCTCGTCCGGAATGCGGGGGTCGTCCGGCGGCCCGGCCAGGTGGTTGGGAGCCTCGATGAAGTCGAAGAAGAACACGCTCATCGCGGTCAGGATTCGGCCCTTGTCGGGGATCGTGCTGCCAAGGACGTAGTCGAACGCCGAAATCCGGTCGGTCGCGACGAACAACAAGTGCTCGTCGTCGATGCGGTACAGCTCGCGCACCTTGCCGCTGGACAGGTGCCGGTAGTCGGACAGCGCGGGACGCACCGGGTCAGCCTATCGGGTCGCGATCCTGCCGCGGTGTCGCCGTCGAACGGACCGCAATCACCCCGCTGAGCTCACCCGGCCCCGAGCAGTTCCACGACCAGATGCCGGATGCCGGTGTGCCGGTTGCTGCGGGTCCACTCGACGGGTTCGGTGACGTGCACGCCGCTGAAGCGCGGCAGCAATTCCTCGAAGAGCACCCGCAGTTCCAGCCGGGCCAGATTAGCGCCCAGGCAGTAGTGCACGCCCTGACCGAACCCCAGGTGCGGATTGGGTTTACGGGTGATGTCGAATTCGTCGGCGCGGTCGAACACCGCTGCGTCGCGATTGGCCGAACCCTCCCAGATCTGTACCTTCTGTCCCGTCCTGATCGACTGGCCGCCGAGCGTGACGTCGCGGGTAGCGGTGCGCCGTTTCGACGGCGAGGGCGACGTCCACCGGACTATCTCCTCGATCGCCGACGGCAGCAGGTCGAGGTTATCGCGCAGCGCATGCCATTGCCGCGGATGGTCGGCCAGCGCCAGCAGTCCACCCGCGACCGCGTTGCGCGTCGTCTCCGCGCCGGCGCTGAACAACAGACTGAAGAACAAGTACAGCTCGAGATCGGAGAGGACCGGGCCGGCGCCGTGCCCGTCAGCGTCGTCGACCGTCGCGTTCGCGACTACCGACAACATGTCATCGGTCGGCTCGGCCCGCTTCGCCGCGATCAGCTCCTGGCCGTAGGCATACATGCGTGACCCAGCCTCCTCGGCCGTCAGCTGCGACAACGACGCCGTGCGCGAACCGCCGAAGTCGAACTGCGGTTCGATGGCTTCGAATAGCCAATGTCGCTCGGATTCTGGGACTCCCAGCAAGACGCAGATCATCTGCATTGGGAGTTCGGCGGCGACGTCGACCAGAAAGTCGAAAGGTTCGCCCGGCACTATCGCATCCAGCAACCGGCCGGCACGGGCGCGCAGATCGTCCTCGACACGGCTGATCATCCGCGGGGTGAGCCCGGAACTGACGAGCCGTCTGATCTGCGCATGGCGCGGATCGTCCATCATGTTCAGAACCTGGCCCGCGATTGCCAAATCCTGCAGCAGCGTCCCACCGAACGGCCGGTCGCCGCCGGTGACCGAGGAGAATGTCACCGGGTCCCTCAGCACGGCGAGGGTTTCCGCATAGGTGGCCACCGACCAGAAGCCTTCGCCGTCGGGGGTGTGCTCGGTCGGCTGGTGCCAGAACACCGGTGCCGCCTGGCGATGGATGGCGAACAGGTGATGCGGAAACCCCTCGGCGAAGTTGTCCAAATCGGTGAAATCGATGCCCGAAAGCGCAGCCGGAGCAGTCATGGCGCTACAGGATGGTCGCCGGTGTGTACTTGGCCGCATCCGGGTAGCGCGCCACGAGCGCGTCCACCGCGGCGGCCACCGCATCGACCTGATCACCGGCGGCGCCGATGAACGCCGCCTTGTCGGCCAGCGCGGCATCCAGCGCGGCGCGGTCCAACGGCAGCCGCGGATCAGCGGCCAGCCGGTCCAGCAGGTCGGGCTCGGCGCCGTCACGCATCGCGAGCGCTGCGGCAACCGCATGCTCGCGGATCACCTCGTGCGCAGCTTCTCGGCCCATGCCCGCGCGCACGGCCGCGATCAACACCTTGGTGGTGGCCAAAAACGGCAGATAGCGGTCGAATTCCCGGCCGATCACCGCGGGGTACACCCCGAATTCGTCGAGCACGGTCAACAACGTCTCGATCTGCCCGTCCGCAGCAAAAAAACTGTCCGGCAACGCCACTCGGCGCACTACCGAGCAGAACACATCCCCCTCGTTCCACTGCGCGCCGGCCAGCTCGGCCACCATGGAGGCGTAGCCGCGCAGTATGACCTGCAGCCCGTTGACCCGTTCGCAACTGCGGGCGTTCATCTTGTGCGGCATGGCCGACGAGCCCACCTGCCCGGGCGCGAAGCCCTCGGTGACCAGCTCATGCCCGGCCATGAGCCGGATGGTGTGCGCCAACGACGATAGCCCCGCGCCGAGCTGTACCAGCGCCGAGACCACTTCGTGGTCCAGCGACCGCGGATAGACCTGCCCTACGCTGGTCAAAACCGTTGAAAATCCGAGAAACTCGGCCACGCGCTGCTCGAGCTCGGCCAGCTTCGCCGGGTCGCCGCCGAGCAGGTCGAGCATGTCCTGTGCGGTGCCCATCGGCCCCTTGATGCCGCGCAACGGGTAGCGGTCGGTCAGCTCCCGAAGCCGGGTGAGAGCCAGCAGGGTCTCCTGCGCGGCGGAGGCGAACCGCTTGCCCAGCGTCGTGGCCTGCGCAGCGACGTTGTGGCTGCGTCCGACCATCACCAGGTCGCGGTAGGCCACCGCGCGCTCGGCCAGCCGGGCCGCCACCGCCACACCGTGGGTGAACACCAGTTCCAGCGACCGGCGGATCTGTAGTTGTTCGACGTTCTCGGTCAGGTCGCGGCTGGTCATCCCCTTGTGCACGTGCTCGTGACCGGCCAACGCGTTGAATTCTTCGATGCGGGCCTTGACGTCGTGGCGCAGCACCCGCTCGCGGGCCGCGATCGACGCCAGGTCGACCTCGTCGAGCACCCGTTCGTAGTCGGACAGCACCTGCCGGGGCACGTCGACTCCTTCGGCACCCAGCTCCAGCTGCGCCCGCAGCACCGCCAGCCACAGCCGACGCTCGGCGATCACCTTGGCCTCCGGCGACCAGATCGCCACCATTTCGGCACTGGCGTAGCGATCGGCCAGCACGTTGGGAATGCTCACACCGTGACAGCTTACGGTCGTGTGACCCAGGGATGAGCACATGTACTTCATCGGACTCGACCTTGCCTGGGGTGAGATCAACCAGAGCGGCGTCGCGGTGGTCGACGCCGCCGGGCGGCTGTGCGACGTCGGTGTCGCCCACGACGACGCCGGCATCGCCGCCGCGGTGCGACCCTATGGGAGCGACAGCTGCCTGGCGGCCATCGATGCCCCGCTGGTCGTGACGAACCCGACCGGGTTTCGGCCGTGCGAGACCGCACTCAACCGGGACTTCCGGCGGTTCGAGGCCGGGGCACGTCCGGCGTACGCCGCCAAGCCGGAATTCCGCTCGCCGCGCGGCGCGCGGATAGCCACGGCGCTGGGTCTCGACATCGATCCCGGATCGAGGGCGCCGCGACGGGCGATCGAGGTCTACCCGCATGCCGCGACGATCGCATTGTTCGGATTGCCGAAGACTCTGAAATACAAGCGGGGCGCGTTCGCCGATCGTCGGCGTGAGCTGCTGACGTTGCTGGGGCTGATCGAGGGCCTCGACCGGGCCGCACCGCGGCTGCGGGTCTTCGACTGCGTGGCATGGGCGGAACTGCGGCGGCGGGTCGACGCCGCGACCCGGCCCGCACAGCTGGACAAAGCCGAAGATCCCGTCGACGCCGTGCTGTGCGCCTATGTCGCGCTGTTTTGGCATCACCGACCCGACGATGTCACCGTCTACGGCGACGTCGGGACCGGCTATATCGTCACCCCGGCCCTTCGAGCCGACCCAGCGGCGCCAGCGCGTCGATGATGTCGACGAGTGCGGCGCGCGCGGCCCGGCACGGGTCCTGCTTGTCGTCGACCAGCGCCGAGACTACTGCGCCGTCAACCGCGCACACCAGCGCCGGCACGAGCTCGAGCCGCACCGAGCGTCCCGACCGCTCGATGGCCTCGGCGACGGCGTCGGATCGCTGGCGAAGATCGCGACGCTGGATTTCGCGCAGCGCCGGCAGTCGCACGCAGGCGATGTAGCGCTCGTAACGTGAAATCAGCTGCTCGACCAGATGCGGACCGGGTTTGTCACCGACCAGCAGCTCGACGAGCACGTCGGCGGTCGTTTCAGCGCTGCGGCGCCGTCGGGGCAGCGCCGCCACCCGTGCCCGCAGCTGCGCGCCCTCCAGCATCCCGACGTGGGCCACCGCGCTGGTGATGAGGTCGTCGAGGCTGGAGAAGTAGTAGGTGGTCGACGCCAGCGGCAGGCCTGCCCGACGTGCCACCGCCCGGTGGCGCACCGCCTCGAACCCGTCTTCGCGCAGCAGGTCAGCTGCAGCGCTGATCAACGCATACCGTCGGCGTTCGCCCTTAGGGGTGGCAGCTGCCGTCACGCCTAGTCATGCTGCCAGGCGGGTAGTTTCCGCATCACGGTTTCGCAGAAACGCCGCCGTGGGAGCACCGCGCCGAGCGCACGATGCAGGCGCCCTGGAAGTACCTGCGGCCCGCACCCCGAGCAAAGACACGCAGCGCCGCTCTATGATGACCCGCATGCCGGACCTGAGCCGCCGCGCCGTGCTGCGGTTGGGCGCCCACGCGACCGCCGGTGCAGTTGGCGCCTACACGTTGGGCCCGCTCCTCGGGGCCCGGCCGTCGCAGGCCGCCCCGGTGACCGCGACCGGCACCGACTTTCCACTGGCTCCACCGGTGCCCGTGGAGCCGGTCCCTGCCCCGGCCGCCGCACCGACGATGACTGTCGGCTCGTTCGTGTCGGCAGCACGAGGTGGAGTGACGACCAATTGGGCAATCGCGCGTCCACCAGGACAGACCCGGGCGTTGCGGCCGGTGATTGCGTTGCACGGCAAGGGCAGTGATGCGGGCCGCGTGATGGCCGGCGGCGTGGAACAAGGCCTGGCTCAGGCCGTTGACGCCGGCTTGCCCCCGTTCGCGGTGGTCGCCGTCGACGGCGGCGGAAGTTATTGGCATAAAAGAGCTTCCGGTGAAGATTCCGGTGCCATGGTCCTGCAGGAACTGATACCGATGCTGGGCAGTCAGCACCTGGACACTTCCCGGGTGGCCTTTCTGGGGTGGTCGATGGGCGGTTACGGCGCGTTGCTGCTGGGCGGGCGGCTGGGCCCGGAGCGGACCGCGGCGATCTGCGCGGTGAGCCCGGCGCTCTGGCTTTCACCCGCCGCGACCGCGCCCGGTGCTTTCGACGGCGCCGACGACTGGGCGGCCAATTCGGTGTTCGGCATGCCTGCGCTGGCATCGATCCCTATTCGGGTGGACTGCGGTGAGGGCGACCCGTTCTACGCCGCGACTCGACGGTTCGTGGCTCAGCTGCCCAACCCGCCGTCGGGGGGGTTCTCGCCCGGCGGGCATGATTCGTCGTTTTGGAGCGCCCAACTGCCTGCCGAATTGACCTGGATGGCGCCGATCCTGACCGCCTAGCCGATTCGTCCGGCAACTCGGCGCACCCGAAGACTCGCTGTTGAGCCCGCGCAGCACGGCGTGCAACGATCCGATCGTGCCCCCGCCTTTCGCTTGGGATCTGCCCTACGCCTGGCCGCGCAAGCCCCTGCTGGCACGAAACGTGGTGTGCACGTCGCAGCCGCTTGCCGCCCAGGCGGGGCTTCGGATGCTCGCCGAGGGCGGCAGCGCAGCCGACGCCGCCGTGGCCACCGCCATCACCCTCACCGTGGTGGAACCGGTGTCCAACGGCATCGGGTCGGATGCTTTCGCCATTGTCTGGGATGGCCGACGATTGCACGGCCTCAATGCCTCCGGACGCTCACCGGCCGAATGGACCCCCCAGTACTTCGGCGGCGGCGCTGTTCCCGCTCTCGGCTGGAACTCCGTGACCGTACCCGGAGCAGTGTCGGCGTGGACCGAATTACACGCAAAGTTCGGTAAATTACCGTTCGAAAAACTTTTTGCGCCAGCCATTTCTTACGGCCGCAACGGCTTTCTTCTTTCACCGACCGTCGCGGCACAGTGGGCAGCACAGCTGCCGCTGTTCGCGTCGCAGCCCGGGTTCGCCGAGACATTCATGCCCGGCGGGCGGGCGCCCAAAGCCGGGGAGTTGGTCACCCTGCCCGACCACGCGACCACGCTGGAAAAAATCGCGGCTACCAACGGTGAAACGTTCTACCGCGGCGAACTGGCCGCAGAGCTCGCGGCGCACGCGGCCGCCCACGGCGCCGTGCTGCGTGCCGATGATCTCGCGGCTCATCGCTCCGACTGGGTCGGCACCATCGACGGCGGTTACCGCGGCTACACCGTGCACGAGATTCCACCCAACGGGCAGGGCATCGTGGCACTCATCGCGCTGGGCATCTTGGAGCACTTCGACATGGCATCACTGCCCGCGGATTCCGCCGACAGTGTTCATCTGCAGATCGAGGCGATCAAGCTGGCCTTCGCCGATGCCCAAGCCTACGTCGGCGACGTCGACCACATGCCGGTGAGCCCGGCGAACCTGCTGGACCGCGGATACCTCGAGTGGCGGGCTGGCCTGGTCGAGCGGAATCGCGCCAAGCCCGCGTCGGCCGGTAACCCCCGCGGCGGCACCGTGTATCTCACCGCCGCCGACGCCTCGGGGCTGATGGTGTCGATGATCCAATCGAACTACTGGGGGTTCGGTTCGGGTGTCGTGGTACCCGGCACCGGAATCGCACTGCACAACCGGGGTACGCAATTCGTTGCGAAGCCAGGGCATCCGAACCAAGTAGGACCGCGTAAGCGTCCTTATCACACGATCATCCCGGGCTTTATGACCAAAGACGGCGCACCGGTGATGAGCTTCGGTGTGATGGGCGGCACGATGCAGCCGCAGGGCCACGTGCAAGTAGTGGTGCGCATCGTCGACCACGGGCAGAACCCACAGACCGCCTGCGACGGTCCCCGCTTTCGGTGGATGCAGGGCACCCAGGTCGCCTGCGAGGGCGGTTTCCCGCAGTCCACGCTCGATGAACTGCACCGGCGCGGCCACGAGCTGGTTGTGGTCGACGACGACAACCAATTCGGCAGTTGCCAGGCGATCTGGCGGCTCGACGACGGGTACCTAGCGGCCAGTGACCCGCGCCGCGACGGCCAGGCCGCGGGCTTCTGATCGGCCCCTCAGACGTGGATTGCGCCCTCGGCGGCTGCCAGCGCGATATCGGTGCGGAAATGACCGCCCGGCAGCCGGATTGACTTCAGCTTCGCATAGGCCGCCGTTCGGGCTGCCGTCAGGTCGGGACCGGTCCCCACAACCGAGAGGACGCGGCCACCCGACGACACGATCGCACCGTCATCGCGCCGGGCTGTCCCGGCATGCAACACCCCTTCGGCTTCAGCTCCGACCACGACGTCTCCGGTCCGCGGCCGGCCCGGATAGTTTTCCGCCGCGAGCACTACCGTCACCGCTGCGCCGGCTCGCCAGCGCGGTTGGTCGAAACCGGCCAGCTCACCGGTGGCTGCTGCATAGAGCAGCTGGCCCAGCGGCGAATCCAGCAGTGCCAGCACTGACTGCGTCTCGGGATCACCGAATCGGCAGTTGAATTCGATCACCGCCGGGCCCTTCGCCGTGATCGCCAGCCCGGCGTAGAGCAACCCGCAGAACGGGGTGCCGCGCCGGACTAGTTCGGCCGCAACAGGTTGGACGATCTCACCGACTATCGTGCGGCACATGTCGTCAGGCAGCCAGGGTAACGGCGCATAAGCACCCATTCCGCCGCTGTTGGGGCCGGTGTCACCGTCGCCGACACGTTTGAAGTCCTGCGCCGCCAGCAGCGGTACCACGGTCTGGCCGTCAACGACGCAAAACAGCGAAACCTCGGGGCCGTCGAGATAGGACTCCAACAGCACCGGGTGCCCGGCCTCGAGCAGTTCGGCGGCATGGGCGCGGGCGACCGCGCGATCTGGGGTCACCACCACGCCTTTGCCGGCGGCGAGCAGATCGTCTTTGACCACCCAGGCGGGTTCGCCGACGGCCGGTCCGAAGCGGTCCAGCCCGGCATCCAAGCGCGCCGGGCTGTCGACGATCTCGCTCGACGCGGTGCGGACTCCGACGGCCGCCATCACCTCTTTGGCGAACGCCTTGGAGCCTTCGATGCGGGCCGCCGCCTTACTGGGCCCGAAGCAGGCGATGCCGGCGCCGCGCACCGCGTCGGCCACCCCGAGCACCAGGGGAACCTCGGGACCGATGACCACCAGGTCAGCACCGACCCGCTGGGCCAATGCCACGACCTCATCGCTGGAGGTGATATCGACCTGATGCTGCTCAGCCAGCAGGGCGGTGCCGGCGTTGCCCGGGGCGATGGCCAACGCCTCGACCTGGGGATCGTTGCGAAGGGCCAGCAGCAACGCATGTTCGCGGGCACCGGAACCGATCACCAGGACATGCACGACTCGTGACCTTAGTCCAGCGGCCGGCCATCGGCGTGACGGCACAGTTGATCGGGGCGGGGCGTGGCCGTGCCCGCCGCGCGGGATTTCTGTGCAGCGCTACGACAGGTCCGAACCGGTGTGCTTGCGGACCGCGTCGTTGACGTTGGCTTTCTTGTCGTCGGCGGTGCCGGCAGCGGCAGCCTTCCGGCGTTTGGCGATCACCCGTTCGATGACACCGTTGAGGCCCGAGCCGAGCGGGAAGCCGACGTAGTGGGTCAAAAAGATCGCCATCTCGCGCAGCTCGTCCTCGGTGAGCTCGGCATTGTGCAGCGCCGCGTTCACTTGCACCTCCGACAGATCCTGCAGACCCAGTGCGGTCACCACCGACAGCGTCATGATCCGCTTGTCGCGCATCGACAGTCCCGAACGGGTCCAGATCCGTCCGAAGAGATGGTCGACGGTCAGCGCGAAGTAGTCGCCGGGCATGTCGGGCATCTCCCAGGCGTAGACCTCGTTCATCTTCGCCAGGCCCTTGCGGCGCAATTCGTCCACGGTTCTCCAATCAGTCGGCGGTGTGCGGCACGCCAAGTCCGATCGCCAACTGCTGCAGGGCGATGTGTGCCAATGGCAACTGCACACCAGCCGCCTTACCCAGCGCCAGCGCCAGACGCAGATCCTTTTCACCCAGGTCGCGAGTGTGGGTGAACGGCTGGTACAGGAAGTGCTCGGGTTGCAGCGGCGCAGCCTGGTCGCGGACCATGATCGCCCCCGGCCCTCCGGTGAGCGCGTCGGTGTGCCGCACCACCCGGCCCAGCGCCTGCAGGTCCAGCCCGGCCGCCTCGGCCAGTTTCATCGCCTCGCCTGCCGCGGCATACGAGGTGAAGGTCAACATGTTGCGCGCCAGCTTCATTCGCGTTCCGGCACCGGGCTCACCCGCGTGGATCACCATCGACGCCCACTGCCTGAAAACCGCCTTGAGCCGCTCGTAGACCTCGCGCTCGGCTCCGACCATGGTAGCCAGTTCGCCCCTCTCGGCGGCTCCGGCGCCGCCGCTGACCGGCGCGTCGGCAATGTGAATGCCCCGTGGTTTCAGCTCGCCCGCCAGTTCGACGGCCGTGGTGTCGCTGATGGTGGAATGGATCGCGATAACGGTGTCCGGCTTTGCGGAAGTCGCCAGCTCGCCGACGACCGCACGCACCTGAGCGTCGTCGAGGACGGTGACGCTGATGACGTCGGCGGCCGCCACCTCGGCCACGCTGCCGGCCGCGGCGGCGCCGGCTTCGACCAGCGGTGTCATCGCCTCGGCCCGAATGTCGTAGACGGTGAGCCCGCCCGGCCAGCCGGCCAGCCGCTTGGCCATCGGCGCGCCCATGTTGCCCAGCCCGATGTAGCCCAAGCGCGGGCTCTGGTCCGGTGCGGTCATGATCGTCCTTTCCGGCCCATTCGCAACTACACCGCTGTCGCGACGACCTTGATCTCGAGGTATTCCTCGAAACCGGCCAGACCCATCTCCCGGCCGTTACCGGATTGCTTGTAGCCACCGAAGGAGGTGGCGTCGACGGCGGCGCCGAGCACCTCCTCGGTCGCCGGATTGACCGTCGGGAATACACCCGCGCTCCCGGGCGACAGTTTGCCATCGATCAGCACCGCGCTGACGCGGTCGGCCAACAGTTGCGTCTTCTGGGCCAATCTTCCCCCCTCACTGTGGTGGACACTTGTCCGGAAGAATCCAGAAGAACCATAGCCCTCGGTTTGCGGAGGTGGCAAGGCTAGATCGGGCGACAGTGAGGACATCGGCTTCTTACAGGGCCTTTGCCCTAGAGACTTGTTTCGGCGCGTCCTATCCGATAAAGTGGACACGTGTCCAGCGATGCCGTGGCGGCAATCACATCAGTCGCCGAGCACCGCACCGGGGAGTCGCCGCGTAATCGTCGACAGGAAGAGACGTTTCGCAGAGTGCTCGCCGCCGGTGTGGAGGTGCTGCGGGAGAAGTCCTACGCTGACCTGACCGTGCGTGCAGTGGCTGCGCGGGCCAAAGTCGCCCCGGCAACGGCCTATACCTACTTTTCGTCGAAAAACCACCTCATCGCCGAGGTTTACCTGGACCTGGTGCGCCAGGTGCCCTACTTCACCGACGTCAACGATCCGATGCCGGCTCGCGTGGACAAGGCGTTGCGGCACCTGGTGCTGGTGGTCGCCGACGAACCCGAGGTCGCCGGGGCCTGCACGACGGCGCTACTCGGAGGCGGCAGCGATCCCGCCGTCCGCACCGTGCGGGATCGCATCGGCGCAGAAATCCATCGCCGCATCGCCTCGGCGATCGGCCCCGACGCCGACCCGCGTGTCGTGACCGCCCTGGAGATGGCCTTCTTCGGCGCCCTGGTCCAGGCGGGCAGCGGCGTATTCAGCTACCACCAGATCGCCGACCGGTTGGCCTATGTGGTCGGGCTGATCATCGGACCGGAAGACCGATGACGATTCCGGCCGACAAACCGCACCTCGATCCCTACGACTACGCCTTCCACGAGGATCCCTACCCGTATTACAAGCGATTGCGCGACGAAGCACCGCTGTACCACAACGAGGAGCTCGGCTTTTGGGCGCTGTCGCGGCACAGTGACGTATGGGCGGGATTTCGCAACAGCACCGCGTTGTCCAACCGCGACGGTGTCTCGCTGGATCCGGTGTCCCGCGGGCCGCACGCCTGCAAGACGATGTCGTTTTTGGCCATGGACGATCCGGCCCATCTGCGTCTGCGTACGCTGGTGTCGAAGGGTTTCACGCCGCGCCGGATCCGTGAACTTGAGCCCCGGGTCAGCGATCTTGCCGCAGGACACCTGCAGACCATGCTCGAGAAAGCGGCTTCGGGTCTGGTGACCATCGACTATGTCAGCGAATTCGCCGCCAAGCTGCCCATGGACGTCATCTCCGAACTGCTGGGTGTACCGGTAGCCGACCGTGACCGCATCCGCGTCATGGCCGACGCGGTGATCCATCGCGAGGACGGTGTCACCGACGTGCCGCCGTCGGCACTCGAGGCGTCGTGCAACCTCATCCGCTACTACCAGGACATGGTCGCGCAGCGACGCAAAAAGCCGGCCGACGATTTGACCTCGGCGCTGCTGGCGGCCGAGATCGACGGCGACCGGCTCACCGACGAGGAAATCCTCGGTTTCATGTTCCTGATGGTGATAGCCGGCAACGAGACCACCACCAAACTGCTTGCCAATGCAGTGTTTTGGGGCTACAAAAATCCCGATCAACTGACCCCGGTCTACGCCGACCCGTCTCGGATTCCGCTGTGGGTCGAGGAGACCCTGCGCTACGACACGTCCAGCCAGATCCTGGCCCGCACCGTCGCGCGCGAGCTCAGCTGCCACGGCGTCACGATCCCCCAAGGCGACGTCCTCTTGTTGCTACCCGGTTCCGCCCATCGCGACGAGCGGGCATTCGACAACCCCGACGAGTACCTGATCGGACGCGAAATCGGTTCCAAACTTCTGAGTTTCGGCAGCGGGACGCACTTCTGCCTCGGCGCCCACCTGGCCCGGATGGAGGCCCGGGTGGCGTTGACCGAACTGTTCGAACGGATCCGCGACTACCAGGTCGACGAAGTCAACGCCGTGCGGGTCCATTCCAGCAATGTGCGCGGGTTCGCCCGCCTGCCCATCACCGTGGAGATCAAGTAAATGCCACGCTTTCAACCACATCCGACCCGCCGTCCCGCCCTCGTCGCCGGCGCGTCATCCGGGATCGGTGCCGCCACCGCGATCGAGCTGGCCGGCCGCGGTTTCCCGGTCGCGCTGGGTGCCCGCCGAGTCGACCAGTGCGAAGAGATAGTCGAGCAGATCCGGGCCCAAGACGGGGAGGCCGTCGCGCTGTACCTCGACGTCACCGAACCGGATTCGGTGAAAGGGTTCGTACACCGGGCGACCGAGCTGCTCGGCGACATCGAACTCCTGGTCAGCAGTGCCGGCGACACCGTGGTGGGCCGGCTGGAGGCGACCAGCACCGAAGTTTTCGAGTCGCAGCTGCAGACCCACCTGATCGGCGCGAATCGGCTGGCCACCGCCGTATTGCCGGGCATGCTCGACCGTCAACGCGGCGACCTGATCTTCGTCGGCTCCGACGTGGCGCTGCGCGCGCGTCCGCACATGGGTGCCTACGGAGCAGCCAAGGCGGCGTTAGCGGCCATGGTCAGCACTTTGCAGATGGAACTCGAGGGAACCGGTGTGCGCGCATCGATCGTGCACCCGGGTCCGACGAAGACCGCCATGGGTTGGAATCTGGCGCCCGAATCGATCGGACCCATGCTGGCCGACTGGGCCAAGTGGGGTCAGGCCCGCCACGACTACTTCCTGCGGGCCGCCGACCTGGCCCGGGCGGTCGCATTCGTCGCCGAGACGCCGCGCGGCGGGTGTATCACGTCATTGGAGATCCAACCCGAGGCGCCCCTGGCCGACGCCTCGCCCCGCCGTCGGCAACTGAAGTATCCGGAGCAGCGGTGAGCAGGCGCGTGCTCAACGAGGTGCCGCGCGTCTCCGGAGGCGACGAGAAACACGGCCACCTCGAAGAGTTCCGCACCGACCCGATCGGACTGATGCAGCGGGTGCGCGACGAATGCGGGGATGTCGGCAAATTTGCCCTGGCCGGCAAGCAGGTGGTGTTGTTGTCCGGCGCGAAAGCCAACGAGTTCTTCTTCCGTTCCGCCGACGAAGCCCTTGACCAGGCTCAGGCCTATCCGTTCATGACGCCGATCTTCGGCAAAGGCGTGGTGTTCGACGCCAGCCCCGAGCGCCGCAAGGAGATGCTGCACAATTCCGCGCTGCGCGGCGAGCATATGCAAGGCCACGCCGCCACGATCGAGCGCGAGGTGCGCCGAATGATCGAGAACTGGTGCGACGAAGGCGAAATCGATCTGCTGGACTTCTTCGCCGAGCTCACCATCTACACCTCGACCGCGTGTCTGATCGGGCGAAAATTCCGCGACCAACTCGACTCCCGGTTCGCCCGCTTCTACCACGACCTGGAGCGCGGCACTGACCCCTTGTGCTACGTCGACCCGTATCTGCCCATCGAGAGTTTCCGCCGCCGCGACGAGGCCCGCGTCGGGTTGGTGGCGCTGGTGGAACACATCATGAACCAGCGGATCGCCAATCCCCCGGCCGACAAGAGCGACCGGGACATGCTCGACGTCCTGGTGTCGGTCAAAGACGCCGATGGCCAGCCCCGCTTTTCCGCCGAGGAGATCACCGGCATGTTCATCTCGCTGATGTTCGCCGGGCACCACACCAGTTCGGGCACGTCGGCGTGGACGCTGATCGAGTTGCTGCGCCACCCACAGATCTATGCCGCGGTGATCAAAGAACTCGACGAGCTCTATGCCGACGGGCAAGCGGTCAGCTTCCACGCCCTGCGCCAGATCCCCCGGCTGGAAGGCGTCCTCAAAGAAACCCTGCGACTGCATCCACCGCTGATCATTCTGATGCGGGTGGCACAAGGCGAGTTCGAGGTCGAGGGCTACGGCATCCACAAGGGCGACTACGTCGCGGCGTCGCCGGCCATCTCCAACCGCATCCCCGAGGACTTCCCCGATCCCGATGCGTTCGTCCCGGAGCGTTATCAGGAGCCGCGCCAAGAGGACGTCGTCAACCGCTGGACGTGGATTCCGTTCGGGGCGGGCCGGCACCGCTGCGTAGGGGCGGCGTTTGCCACCATGCAGATCAAGGCGATCTTCTCGGTGTTGCTGCGCGAATACGACTTCGAGATGGCCCAGCCCCCGGACAGCTACCGAAACGACCACTCCAAGATGGTGGTGCAGCTGGCCCGGCCCGCCGCGGTGCGCTACCGCCGCCGCAAGAGCGGAGCGTGACGATGGGCTATCGAGTGGCGGCCGACTTGGATCTGTGCCAGGGGCACGCGATGTGCGAGCTGGAGGCCCCCGGCTATTTCCGGGTGCCCAAGCGCGGCAAGGTCGAACTTCTCGATACCGAACCGCCCGACGCCGCCCGCAGCCACATCGAGCAGGCCGTGCGGGCCTGCCCCACACAAGCTCTGTCCATCAACGAGAAAGAAGACTGACGATGGTGTCTTTCCCCCGCGAAGCGCTCGAAGAATGGGTGCAGTCCTGGCTGCAGGCCAACAAGGATTGCGAAAACGCCGGCGATTGGAAGCCGCTCGCGGCCTTCTACGCTCCCCATGCCACCTACGGCTGGAACATCGGGCCCAAAGAAGACGTGATGTGCGTCGGGATCGACGAGATCCGCGACATCGCGCTCGGCTTGGAGATGACGGGCCTGGAAAACTGGCAATACCCTTACCAGAAGGTACTCATCGACGACCGGCAAGGGGAGATCGTCGGTTTCTGGAAGCAGGTCGTCGTCGACAGCGACGGCGCACGGCGAGAGATCTACGGCATCGGCGGCAGCTGGTTCCGCCTGAACGCCGACAAGCTCATCGAGTGGCAGCGCGACTTCTTCGACTTCGGCCACGTCCAAAAGGTCTACACAGACTTGATGACGGCCGGCAAGCTGTCGGCCGGCATGCAGCAGCGCATCGAACGCGGCCTGGCCGGGGAGAAACTGCCCGGCTACTACCCGCTCGGCAAGACCCCGGTGCCGCTGTGGTGAACGGATCGACACCCTGCGGCGGAGACTGAGAGCTACGTCACTACTCTGTCGCAGTAGTCCCCATTCCGCACGAGGTGAAAGCAGGTTCGCGGTGAAAACGAAGGGCGCGCTGATCTGGGAGTTCAACCAACCATGGTCGATCGAGGAAATCGAGATCGGAGACCCGCGCAGGCACGAGGTCGCGATCCAGATGGAAGCGGCCGGCATGTGCCACTCCGACCATCACCTGGTGACCGGCGGCATCCCGATGGCCGGATTCCCGGTCCTGGGTGGCCACGAGGGCGCGGGCATCGTCACCGCGGTGGGTGAGGGTGTGGACGATTTCGCCGTGGGTGACCACGTGGTGCTCTCGTTCATCCCGTCCTGCGGCAAGTGCCCGTCCTGCCAGGCGGGCATGCGGAATCTCTGTGATCTCGGCGCCGGGCTGCTGGGCGGCGCGGCCGTGAGCGACGGCACCTTCCGTATCCGGGCCCGCGGCCACGACGTCTACCCGATGACGCTGCTGGGGACGTTCTCGCCGTATATGGTCGTGCACGAAAGCTCGGTGGTCAAAATCGACCCGTCGATCCCGTTCGAGGTGGCCTGCCTGGTCGGGTGCGGTGTCACCACCGGCTACGGTTCGGCAACCCGGACCGCCGACATCCGACCCGGTGAAGATGTCGCCATCGTCGGCGTCGGCGGCGTCGGCATGGCGGCACTGCAGGGCGCGGTCAATGCGGGCGCCCGCTACATATTCGTGATCGAACCGGTCGAGTGGAAGCGCGACCAGGCCTTGAAATTCGGTGCTACCCATGTCTATCCGGACATCGAGGCCGCACTGGCGGGCATCGGGGAGGTCACCGGCGGATTGATGGCCCGCAAGGTGATCGTCACCGTCGGCGAACTCAAGGGCGCCGACATCGAGAACTACATGACCATGACCGCCAAGGGCGGCACCTGTGTGGCGACCGCGATCGGCAGCATGCTCGAAACCCAGGTCACGTTGAACCTCGCGATGCTGACCCTGATGCAAAAAAACCTGCAGGGCAGCATCTTCGGCGGTGGCAATCCCCACTACGACATCCCGCAGCTGTTGTCGATGTACAAGGCCGGCAAGCTCAACCTCGATGACATGATCACCCGGCAGTACAAGTTGGAGCAGATCAACGAAGGCTACCGCGACATGCTGGACGGCAAGAACATTCGCGGCATCATCCGCTACACCGACGCCGATCGGTAAGCGAGGCCTGGCCGCGATCACCGGATGATGACCGGATGAGGAACGACATGACCAATGAAACCGTGCCCATGTCTCCGGCGCTGGCCGCTTCACAGGCATCGTGGCGGTGCGTGCAGGCCCACGACCGGGCGGGCTGGCTGGCGCTGATGGCCGACGACGTCGTCATCGAGGACCCGATCGGCAAGTCCGTCACCAACCCCGACGGCGCCGGCGTCCGCGGTAAAGAGGGCGTCGCCGCGTTCTACGACAACAACATCGCCGCCAACCGCTTGACGATCACCTGCGAGGAGACGTTCCCGTCCAGCTCTCCAGATGAGATCGCTCATATCCTGGTGCTGCGCAGCAAGTTTGACAACGGGGTGAGCAGCACGGTGCGAGGTGTGTTCACCTACCGGGTCAACGAGGCCGGACTCATCACCAACATGCGCGGTTACTGGAACCTCGACGCGATGGTTTTCGGCACAGAGGAGTGAACTGGCTGCCGGCCTGTGGCGGCGATCCGGCGCAGCCATATGCTCAAACACATGGCCACCGTCTTCACCCAAATCATCAATCGGCAACTGCCCGGCCGGTTCGTCTACGAGGACGACGAGATCGTCGCATTCTTGACCATCGAGCCGATGACGCAGGGGCACACGCTGGTGGTCCCGCGCGCCGAGGTCGACCACTGGCAAGACGTCGACACCGCGCTGTTCGGGCGTGTCATGGCCGTAGCGCAACTGATCGGCCGGGCCGTCTGCCGGGCTTTCGGCACCGAGCGCGCCGGCGTGATCATCGCCGGACTGGAGGTGCCTCACCTGCACGTCCACGTCTTCCCGACCCGCAGCCTCAGCGACTTCGGGTTCGCCAATGTCGACCGCAACCCGACTCCGGAATCCCTCGACGAGGCACAGGCCAAGATCAGGGCGGCGCTGGCCGAATTGACGTGAGACCTCAACCGGCGTGCGCGGCCGCCACCTTGATCCGCGGCAACGCAACGCGAAAGCGGCAGCCCTGCCCGGGCGCAGTCGTCACGGTCACCGTCCCGCCGTGGGCGTAGACCAGCGAGTCCACGATCGACAACCCCAGCCCGGTGCCGCCGCTGGCCCGGGCCCGGGAAGAATCGGTGCGGTAGAACCGCTCGAAGATACGTTGCGCATCCTGCTGGTTCATGCCGGGTCCTTCGTCGGCGACCTCAAGCACGGCGTTGTCGCCCTCGGTGCCGACCCGCACGGTGACGGCGGCGCTTTCGGGGGTGTGCTGCAATGCGTTGGCGACCAGGTTGCCCAGTACCTGACGCAGCCGGGCCTCGTCGCCGACCACTTCCGGGATGCCGGGACCGTCGAAAACCTCCATCGCGATCGTGCGCCGGGGGGCGACCGCCTGGGCGTCGTGCACGGCGTCGCTGGCCAACGACAACAGGTCGACCCGGTGCTGCTCCAGCGGCCGTTGAGCGTCGAGCCGAGCCAGTAGCAGCAAGTCGTCGACCAGCAGGCCCATCCGGCGGGATTCGCTTTCGATGCGCGACATCAGCATTTCCATATCGCGGGCGGCGCCCTGGCGATACAACTCCGCGAAACCGCGGATGGTGGTCAGCGGGGTGCGCAGTTCGTGGCTCGCATCGGTGATGAACCGTCGCATCCGCTCTTCGGACGTGCGGGCCTGCTCCGCCGACGATTCCGACGACGCCAGTGCCCGCTGGATCTGCGCGAGCATCCCGTTGAGCGCCAACGAAAGCCGGCCTACCTCGGTCCGCGGATCACGTTCGGTGATACGTCGGTCCAGCTGGCCGGCGGCGATCGCCGCGGCAGTTTGTTCGACTTCGACCAGCGGGCGCAGGCTACGGTGCACCACCGCATAACCGGCGATACCGATGACCAGCAGCACCGCGGCGCCGATGCCGACCTGCAGCCACACCAGTGAGCGCACAGCATGCTGCAAATCCGAGAGGTCGTAGGCCACGGTGCTGACCCGCCCCAGCGGTCCCTTGACCGAGACCGCGCGCCATTGCACGCCGGACCCGTCGACCGAGCCGACCGTGACGGGCTCGGGACCGACGTCGTTGTTGGCCGGCAGGGCCGGCTCGGCGTGGCGGTCGTTGACCACCGACCAGGTGCGTCCGTCGCGGCCGATGCTGCGCACGTAGAAGTTCGACGGCGGGCGGGCGACGTTCGGCTCCGCGTGCTGGGCCGCGGAGAGCTGTTGCGGGGCTTGCGCCCAGGTTCGGGACGCATCGATGAGGTTCTGGTCGATCCGGGCGATCAGCCGATGGTGCAGGATCGACGTGACCGCGACTCCGGAGGTCCCCAACCCGCCCGCCACCAGCACCAGGGTCGCAGCCACCAGGCTCACCCGCAGCGGCAGTGCTATCCGACGGTGTCTGGTCATCTCGGCAGTCGTCGCCGACGACGAGCTGGTATGACAATCATCGCGGCTCGCGCAGCACATACCCGACCCCGCGCAGCGTGTGCAGCAACCGCTTCTCCCCGGTGTCGATCTTGCGGCGCAGATACGACACGTAGGACTCGACGACGTTGACGTCCCCGCCGAAGTCATAGCGCCATACGTGGTCGAGGATCTTCGGCTTGCTCAGCACCGTTCCGGCGTTGATCACGAAGTAGCGCAGCAGGGTGAACTCGGTCGGCGACAGCGACACCGGCTGGCCGGCTTTCCAGACCTCGTGGGTGTCCTCGTCGAGTTCGATGTCGGCGAACCGCAGCCGGGCGTTGCGCTGCTCGGCGACGCCCTTGCCGGCCCGCCGCAGGATGACCCGGACCCGGGCGACCACCTCCTCGAGGCTGAACGGCTTGGTGACATAGTCGTCGCCGCCCAGGGTCAGCCCGGCGACTTTGTCCTGCAGCGAATCCCGCGCGGTCAAAAACAACGCCGGGGCGTCGATGCCGTCGGCACGCAGCCGACGCAGCACCCCGAAGCCGTCCATGCCGGGCATCATGACGTCGAGGATGACCGCGTCCGGCTTGACCTCGCGGGCCAGATCCAGGGCCGCCGGTCCGTTGGTGGCGGTGTAGACCTCGAAGCCCTGGAATTTGAGGCTCACCGAGAGCAGCTCGACGATGTTGGTCTCGTCGTCGACGACAAGGATGCGCGCCTCGGGTGTGTTTTCGCCGGTGGTAGTCGATGCCATAGCCTTCATTTGCTCGCAGAATGCTGTGTGAGATCTCCGAATAACCGGTGCAGTTGCTGTGAGTTTAATGCCAGCGGGTTCGGCTGATTTGGGCATTGGCGCGGGCCGCCCCGGATAGACTCGGGCGATGAGCCTTGCTAAAAGCCTGGTGAGCATTGCCACCGCCCCGGCGCGGGCGGGGCTGGCCGCGGCCGACGCGGGGCTGGCCGTGGCGACCTCGGCGCTGAAACTGGCGCACCGCACGCTGGGTGAGACGGCTGCCCAGATGGGTTCAGAACCCGGACCGAACCCGGTCGCGCACCTTTTGGGCATCGACGATGCGCTCAGCCGGGCCAACCGGCTGGCCGGCTTGCTCGACGACGATGCCCCCCTGGGACGCGCGCTGGCGCCCGACGGCCCGCTGGACCGGCTGCTGCGTCCGGGCGGCGTCGTCGACATGTTGACGGCGCCGGGCGGCCTGCTCGACCGGCTCACCGCCGAGGGCGGCGGGCTGGAGCGGGCGTTGCGGCCCGGCGGGCTGGTGGACCAGCTGACCGCCGACGACGGGCTCATCGAGCGGGTGCTCGGCGAGGACGGGCTTGCCGAGCGGTTGCTGGCCGAAGGCGGCCTGATCGACAAGCTGACCGCACGCCACGGGCCGCTCGAACAGCTCGCCGACGTCGCCGACACCCTCAGCCGGCTGGCACCCGGGATGGAGGCGCTGGAGCCGGCCATCGCGACCCTGCAGGATGCCGTGGTCTCGCTGACCATGGTCGTCAACCCGCTGAGCACGATCGCCGAGCGCATCCCGCTGCCCGGCCGCCGCCCGCCGCGGACCGTGCGTGCACGCCACGTCGTCGATTACGACGAGTGAAACGTTGGTGCCGCCACGAGCGTCACGTCGGTGAGACCGATTACGCTGACTCTCGCCAAACCGGCCTCCTTAGCTCAGTGGTAGAGCACTCGCCTTGTAAGCGAGCGGTCGTCAGTTCGATCCTGACAGGGGGCTCGACGAGAAACACTGCAGGCTCCGCCGGCGGCTACAACCGGCTCGCGACGAATGCCGCGGCATCGTTAGCCATGCCGTCCTGGACGTAGAGCAGGTGGGCTACCATGTTGCCGTTTTCGGCGCAGATGATGTCCTCGGGTGTGCACAAGTCGATGCTCTTGGCACGGTAGGCCGGGGCGAGGGTGGGCAGCGGGCCGCCCATCAACGAACTCGCGTATGCGCTGGATGGATTCCCGAACAGGGCGACCGCAGCGACATGATCAGCGACCCGGGCCGGCATCGATTCGGTGGCAAAGTCGATCACGGCCGCGCCTTGCGAATAGCCGCCGAGGACCACGTGCGTGTTGGGACAGTGCGCAACCGTGCCTTCCACGTGGGCACTCGCGTCTTCGGCGCCGGCGGTTGCGCTCGCGCGGTAGTCGGGGCTCGCCGGGTAGTTGACCGGGTAAACCTCGATGGTCCGTCCGGGAACTTGCGCCCGCAGTGCATCGATGAAGGCCTCGCCGGTTCCGCCGACACCGGGGGGCTCGCCGGTGCCGCGGGCGAATACCACCTCGGCGAACGGACACGGGTCGGCAACGGCAGGCGCAATCGCGATCGGCGGGCTCGGCAGCGTCGAGGCCGCCGCCGCGACGGCGAGGATGCGCGCAATTTTGGCTGGGTGCATCTCTGCATGCTGACACATCGGCGGCCAGGGCTCGGCAGGCAGTGCTCGGCAGGGCGGGCCGAGCTCAGGGGGCCGCGGCGTATGCAACGAACCGGCATACCTCCGAAACGCCCGCTACGCCGCAGCGCCTGCGTACGCTCGACGCATACCGACTGCGCATTCCTGGCTGCGCATTGGAGGACCCGATGTCTGAGGATCGCACACTCGATAACGCCTTTGGCCACCTCGCTTCCTACCGCAAGTGCGTCGAACGGATGCACGCGGAGTGGCCGGGATTTGCCGGGCGCCGCCGTCAGCGACTCCAGCAACGGCTGTCCGAGGCGGCGGCGGAAAAAAGCGCCGAGAACGTCCTCGAGGATCTGTTCACCACCGTCCTGGACTGGCCCTTGCCGGATGTCTTGCTGCAGCAGCAACGGGCCGACGTCGTGTTGTCCGGGTCGGGGTTCAAGCGACTCGTGCTGGAGGTGAAAAGGCCCGGTCTGCTCACCCGGCACCGGGCGGCGATCCACCGGACTCTGGACCAGGCGCGACGCTATGCAGCCGAGCAGAGCATCGGGGCAGTCGCGGTCAGCGACGCCACCATGCTCTACGCGGCCGACGTGATCGACGGGGTGCTGCGCGACCGCGCGTTGGTGATGCTGGACACCGAGCAGCCTCCAGCGGCTCTGTGGCTGTTGTCGGTGCACGGCATCTATCAGGTGCCTCCGGCGCCGGTGGTGGACCTCGACGCCGGGCCACACCCCGACGACAGCACGATTGCCGGTGTCACCGACACGGGCGCCCTGCTCCATCCGAAGTACAAACTCGCCATGCACTGCTTCGCTTATGTCGGCGCAGCCAACGACACCCGCACGTGGAAGCTGCCCTACCTGTCGGCGGACGGCGCGATCGACGCCCAGCGGCTGCCCAAGGCCATCCAGTGCATTGTCAGCAGCTATCGCGGCGCGAAGGTCGTCATCCCACGCGAAGCTTGCGGCGAGGTGATGGTCTTGCTCGCAACCGCCGCCAAAGAGCTGCGGAAGTTGCCGTGCCAGAACAGCGCGACAGCCACCGCCTACCGCGAGGCGCACAGATTCCTGCAGCAATTGGATCTGCTGCCCCGGGTCGGCTGCTGTGCCCGCTAGACCACCGCGGTAGCTGACCCTCGAGCGCATGAAAATGACGATCCTGGGCGCCGCTCAACCGCTGGTGCGCACGATCAACACGTCGACGTGGGCTTTGCTGGCCACACTGCCAGGGACCGAAAACACCCGGCTGATGATTGCCGATCGCGCGTCGAGCCCCACGTTACCGACCACGAGCAGATCGGCATCAACCTGTTTGGCGAGGTCAACAAGAGCATCCACCGGACCACTTTGGATCGGCCGCTCCTCGACGTCCTTGGCCCCCGCCGCCTTAGCCCGCTCACGGGCAGTGCGCAAGATCTCGTAGACCGGCGCGCTGCCCCGGACCTTGTAGGCCTCCTCACCGAGGACGTCGACTGCACGCGGGTCCTCTTCCCGGGGAAAGTATCCGGTCGCCACGATCAGCTTCGCGTTCGACTCGGCGGCGATCTCACCCGCACGGTCGACCGCACGCAGCGAGGATTCCGAGCCGTCGGTGCCGACCACCACGGTCTTATAGGCCGTCATCGGCTCCCTCCTGCCCCTTCGCAATGGTTGTTCGACGGTAGCTCTGCGAGGCTCCGCGTCCTGAAAATTCGGTGAACTCGGTATGTCATGAGACGGCCCAGCTTAATGTCCTCATTCACAGCACACGCACGGGGTGGCGGATTCATCGTCGTCCTCAGAGCTGGCCCACGCCGATCCGAACCTGTCCCGCGCGCTGCGCACCGGTGTCCCGCGAGCTGCCCAGGTGGAATGCGGCATACTGGAACCAAATCCTGAAGTACATTGCCGCATATCGCCGCCGCAGGGCGGGCGCGCCCCTGTGGTCGAGATCGTGGCAGCCGGCCGAGCCAGCGGTAAGCATCGCCGCGCGAAACCGGCACCCGGTCGGATCCGTCGGCGGCGCGACCCTGGTGTCGCTGTCGGCCGTGTTGGCGACGGGAGTCGGCTGGTGGGGAACCCACAGTGTGCTGGGTCGCGGCGGCCTGGGCGGGATCACCTTTTCCGACGCGCTGACTTCTGACGACCCTCACTCCAGCGGCGGCTGGGTCCCCAACGCATCCACGTCGTCGTCGGTGACGATTACGTGCCGCCGTTTCCCGGCGAAGCCGCGGCGACGGCAGAGTCGTATCACAGCGGGCGCACCACCACCGAGCCCACTCCCGATCCGGGGCCGCCGATCGACGGGACCGGGGTGCCCTGCGTCAATTAGCCCTGGCTGCGAGAGTGCAGCTGCCGACGCATTGCCCAAGTACACGTGTCGCCCGTTGCACTTCGGCGGCTACCCTTGGCCACTTTTACGGGCCACTTTTGCGCAACAAGAACCCCAGGACCACGGTTTCGAAGGCTTCTTTCGCCTCGATCATCGCCCAGTGCCCACAGTTGGGGAAGACGTGCAACTCGGCGTTGGGGATGGTGCGCATCGGAATCAACGCCATGTCCAGCGGGCTGACCCGATCGTCGCGGCCCCACGTGATCAGCGTCGGCGCCCTGACCCGGTGCATCATCGCCCATGGCTGCGGAGCCTTGGACGCCTCCATCGCCCTGGTCATCTGATCGAAGGCTGCCCTGCTGTACATCCGGCGCGCGCCGGCCAGCGTCGCCGGGTCGGTGGCGTGGTTCCAGCGCTCCTCGATCAGTTCGTCGGTGATGACGGCCGGGTCGTACACCATCGAATGCAGCCAGCGGATCAGCCGTTCCCGCGTGGGCTCCTCGGTGAACTCCTGCAGCAGTCGGATTCCCTCGGCCGGACCGGGGCTTACCAAATTGCGTCCGATGCCGCCGACGGTAACCAGTCGACCCACCCGGTCGGGCTGGGCGATCGCGAAGTTGAGCGCCACCGCGCCCCCCATCGAGTTACCGATGATGTCGACGGTGTCAAGCTGCAGCGCGTCGAGGAATCGACCCACCGCGTCGAACGCGGTGATCATCGGATGCCCTTCGACGTCGTCGCTGACCCCGAATCCGGGGAATTCCAGGATCAGGCAGCGAAAGAACTCGCAGAAAGCGCCCAGGACCCCACGGAAGTTACGCCAGCCCGTCACGCCAGGGCCGGAACCGTGCAAAAGCAGCAGCGGCGGCCCGGTATCGCTCAGGCCGGCCTCGTGGTAGCGCAGAACACCCCGTTCCGTGACAATTTCACGGAGAGTGCCCTCGTAGGTCAGATCTGTGTTAGTCACCAGCGCCGCTCCTCCTCATCGCTGCGCTCTGCATCGTCGCCGGCGCAGTTCACG
>NZ_VYIK01000008.1:0-37792 GCF_008709575.1 Mycobacterium sp. | reverse complement strand
CACCAGCGCCGCTCCTCCTCATCGCTACGCTCTGCATCGTCGCCGGCGCAGTTCACCAGCGCCGCTCCTCCTCATCGCTACGCTCTGCATCGTCGCCGGCGCAGTTCACGCGTGCGTCCCGCCGTCGATGCGGATTTCGGTGCCGGTGATGAACGCACCGTCGTCGGAGACCAGCATGGCGATGACCCCGGCAACGGCCTCCGGCGCGGCCATGGGAGCACCGCTGGATTCCAGCGTGGTCGGCAGGATCGGTGACAGCCGGCCGAACAGCGTCCAGTCGGCATCTTCGGGGAGGTATCCGGCGGTGGCGTCGGTGATCCCGGATTTGATGCTGCCAGGTGCCACGCACACCGCGCGCAGACCTTGCTTTGCGTACTCGAGTGCCAGCGCATGGGTGAACGCCTGGACACCGCCCTTGCTCGCCGCATAGGCCGCCATATACGGATGGGCAAAGGATGCCGAGGTTGAGCTGAAGTTCACGATCGCGCTGCGCGGGTTTGCCAACAGCGCCGGCAGCGCCTCGCGGACCACCAGGAACGTCCCAGTCAGGTTGACCGCGATCACCTGATTCCACAACTCGGTGCTCGTCTGATGGGTGCGTGCGGCGCGCAGGATGCCGGCCGCGTTGACCAGTGAATCCAGCCCGCCGAGCGTCTCGGTGGCCGACCGCACGCCGTCGATCACCGACGCCGCATCACTGACGTTCATCGGCAGCGTGCTGAGGCGCTCGGCGGTGCCGGCCTGCCCGGCCTTGGCGCGGGTGGTGGCCAACCCGTCGATATCAGCGGCAACGACGGCGGCGCCCTCGGCCAGCAAGCGCAGCGTCGTGGCCTGCCCGATTCCCGACGCGGCGCCGGTCACCAGGATCCGGTTGCCCTCTAGTCGCTTCATCTGCCTCCCGTTGGATCACGCCCTAACGTAGTTCACACCCCGGTCGACACGGCAGGGTGGAAGCCATGGAAATCGGATTCATCGGATTGGGCAACATGGGTCGCGGCATGGCCGCCAACCTGGTGGCGGCGGGGCACGCCGTCACTGTCTACAACCGCACACCGGCCAAGACCGCGGCGCTGGCCCGGCAGGGAGCGATACCGGCACGGACCGTCGCCGATGCGTGCGCAGGTGACGTCGTGGTGACAATGCTGGCCGACGACAGTGCGGTCGCCGACGTGGTGTTCGGCGCACGCGGTGTTGTGGAGTCCTTGCGGTCCGGTGCCACCCACATCTCGTCGAGCACGATCAGCATCGCGTTATCCAAGCGGCTTACCGCCGCCCACACCGATGCCGGCCAGCACTACGTCGCAGCCCCGGTGTTCGGCCGGCCTGAGGCCGCCGCTGCCGCAAAGCTTTTTGTCGTAGCGGCGGGCCCTCCGCAAGTGCTCGAGCCACTGACGCCGCTGTTCGACGCGATGGGACAGCGGACGCTGGTGGTGTCAGAGCAGCAACACGCCGCTAACCTGGTCAAACTCTCCGGCAACTTTCTGATCGCCTCGGTGATCGAGTCGCTCGGCGAGGCAGTTGCGTTGGTACGCAAAGCGGGGATGAATCCGCTGCACTATGTCGACATCCTCACCTCGACCCTATTCGGCGCGCCGGCCTATGCCACCTACGGCGGGCTGATCGCGCGACAGGAGTTCGAGCCGGCCGGCTTCGCCGCGGCGCTCGGGCTCAAAGACATCCGGCTGGTGCTGGGTGCGGCCGAAGAGCTGGCGGTGCCGCTGCCGGTGGCGAGCCTGTTGCGCGACCGCTTCCTCGCCCTGCTGGCCGACGGCGGCGGGCAGCTGGACTGGTCGGCGATCGCCGCGCTCGCCGGCCGCGACGCCGGCCTGCCTTCAGACCACCCCGCGTAGGCCGTCGGCGCCGAAAACCGGCTCCAACATCGCGGAAAAATCCGGGCCACGGCGCAACATGTGACCGCCGTCGACGTTGATGACCTGACCGGTGATCCAGCTCGCGGCGTCGCTGAGCAGGAACATCGCCATGTTGGCGATGTCATCGACCTCACCGGGCCGCGGCAGCGGCGTGCACGCACGATAGTCCTCGCTCAGCTGGGGCGATTCGATGATCGGGGCGACCAAGTCGGTGCGGATCAGCCCGGGACGGATGCCGTTGACCCGCACCCAGGACGGTCCCAGTTCGTCGGCGGCCAGCATCAGCAAGTGGTCGACTGCCGATTTCGTCACCCCGTAGGCGCCGAGCCAGCGGTGGGTATTGCTGGCCGCGATCGACGAAATACCGACGAACGATCCGCCGCCGCCGCGCACCAGCTCGCGAGCGGTGTGTTTGAGGACATACATCGTGCCGTTGACATTGAGGTCGACGGTGCGTCGCCACGCCTGCGAGTCGATCTGGGTGAGCGGCCCGATGGTGTTTGACCCACCGGCGCAGTGCACCGCGCCGTGCAGCCGGCCGTGCCAGCCGGTCGCGACGCCGACGGCCCGGGCGATCGCGTCCTCGTCGGTGACGTCGGCGGGTTCGAAACGCACCGCGCCGGCCTCCTCGTTGCATGCTGTGAGATCTTGGGCGGCGGCCGCCAACCTCTCGACGTTGCGGCCGACGATCATCACACTCGCTCCGGCAGCGACCAGTCCCGAGGCCACCGCCTTGCCGATTCCGCTGCCACCGCCGGTGACCAGGTAAGTCCGATCAGCAAAGGACAGCTGCACTCCGACTCCTCACCGGTGCCCGCGGTCGCTCAGGGGACGTCACGCCGAGCCGGCTTCGACGGCTTCGCCGCTCGCCAGTCCTCGACGTCCGGAGGCAACCCCACCGGCCAGCGGTTCTCGTTGCGCGCCGCCCAGTGTGCGTGCCCGAGCTCGTGGATGTGAAACGCGTGGCGCAACGCATCGGTGAATCCCATGGCATCGGATGCGGCGTTCACCGAGTCTTTGATCAGCAACGCGGCCATCGTGGGCCGCTCGGCGATGCGCCGGGCGAACTCCACGGTTTTATCGGCCAGCTCGTCGAGTGGAAAAACCTTGGACACCATGCCCAACCGATAAGCCTCGTCCGCGTCCAGCGAATCACCGGTCAACAGCAGCTCTTTGGCTTTGCGGGGACCGAATTCCCACGGGTGGGCATAGTATTCGACGCCGGGCATACCCATCCGGACGCCGACCACGTCGGAAAACTTCGCGTTGTCGGCCGCGACGATAAGATCGCACGCCCAGATCAGCATCAACCCCGCGGAGATCGCGTTGCCCTGGACCTGGGCGATGGTGATTTTCCGCAGATCGCGCCAGCGGCAGGTGTTCTGGAAATAGAAGTGCCATTCCTGCAGAAACGTCTTCTCTGCGACCGAGTCCCGGGTGGCACCGAATCCCCGGAACGTCGGATGCTGCCCCGGCCCGGGCCGGCGTTCGGCCAGCGCCGCCTCCGAACCCAGGTCGTGACCCGCGGAGAAATTCTTGCCGCGGGCCGCTAGGATCACCACCCGAACCGTATCGTCGGCCTCGGCCCGGCTGAACGCCTCGTCGAGCTGCACCAGCAGGGTGCGGGTCTGGGCGTTGTGCGCCTCGGGCCGGTTGAGCCAGATCCGCGCGATGCGGCCCTCATCGAGGGTCTCGTAGGCCACCAGGTCCGCGGACTCGCCGTTGACCGCACCGGTGGCTTGATCAGGAGTCGCCATTGCCGCCCACCTCGCTTGCTTGCGCTGGATTGTTTGCACACTACGGCCAGGATGTAACGTGCCGCCAGGGGGGTTGGACATCCCCGACGGCGGGTGAGCCAAGCCGGCTTCGGCCCGATGTCTCTTTCGCATAGAGTTGTGTCATGCCTGCTAAATCTGATCCTGGCGAGATCGACGATGTGGAACCGCTGACTGACAGCACCGCACGCCAGGCCAGGCGTGTCGTGGCGGCGTACGCGAACGACGCCGACGAATGCCGCATTTTCTTGTCGATGCTCGGTATTGGACCGGCGAAAAGCGAGACCTGAATGACCCCCCGGGCAGGCGAGCGCTCAGGGGGTTCTGATTTCGTCGTCGTGGCCAACCGGCTGCCCATCGACATGGAACAGCTGCCCGATGGCAGCACCACCTGGAAACGCGCCCCGGGCGGGCTCGTCACCGCGTTGGAGCCGCTGCTGCGGCGCCGTCGCGGGGCCTGGATCGGCTGGCCGGGGATCGTCGACGCCGCCGAGGACGTTATCGCCGATGACGAGATGCGACTGCACCCGGTCCGGCTGAGCGCAGACGATGTCGCTGAATACTACGAGGGATTCTCCAACGCGACCCTGTGGCCGCTGTACCACGACGTGATCGTCAAGCCGATCTACCACCGCGAATGGTGGGAGCGTTACGTCGACGTCAACCGGCGATTCGCCGAAGCCGCCGCCAACGCTGCCGCGCCGGGCGCGACCGTGTGGGTACAGGACTACCAGTTGCAGCTCGTCCCCAAGATGCTGCGCGAGCTGCGACCGGACCTGATCATCGGGTTTTTCCTGCACATCCCGTTTCCCCCGGTGGAGCTGTTCATGCAGATGCCGTGGCGCACCGAGATCGTGGAAGGGCTGCTCGGCGCGGATTTGGTCGGCTTCCATCTGACCGGCGGCGCCCAGAATTTCCTGATCCTGGCGCGGCGTCTGCTCGACGCCAGCACCTCCCGGGGATCTGTCGGGGTGCGGTCGCGGTTCGGCGAGGTGCACCTCGGCTCCCGCACCGTTCGGGTGGGGGCGTTTCCGATCTCCATCGACTCCGCCAGCCTGGATCGCAAGGCCCGGGACCGTACCATCCGCCGGCGAGCCCGCGAAATCCGAGCCGAGATCGGAAACCCGCGCAAGATCCTGCTCGGCGTCGACCGGCTCGACTACACCAAGGGCATCGACGTGCGGCTGAAGGCGTTTGCAGAGCTGCTCGCCGACGGGCGCGTCAAACGCGACGACACGGTGCTGGTCCAGCTGGCCACTCCCAGCCGCGAACGGGTGGAGAGCTACCAGATCCTGCGTCAAGACATCGAACGCCAAGTCGGTCACATCAACGGTGAATACGCCGAAGTCGGTCACCCGGTGGTGCACTACCTGCACCGCCCGGTACCGCGGGACGAACTGATCGCGTTCTTCGTGGCTGCTGACGTCATGCTGGTCACGCCGCTGCGCGACGGGATGAACCTGGTGGCCAAGGAGTACGTCGCCTGCCGCAGCGACCTCGGCGGCGCCTTGGTGCTGAGCGAATTCACCGGTGCGGCAGCCGAACTTCGGCAGGCCTACTTGGTCAACCCGCATGACCTGGAAGGCGTCAAGGATGCGATCGAGGCAGCGCTGAACCAGTCCGAGCAGGAAGGCCGGCGCCGCATGCGGATCCTGCGACGCCAGGTGCTCACCCATGACGTGGACCGCTGGGCCCGGTCGTTTCTCGACGCCCTCGCCGAGGCACGACCACCCGACGGCTGAATCGGTGCTGCGCGCCGAGATCAGGATCCCGTCAGCCAGGCCGGGGCAAAGTTCTGCTTGGGGTCGCGCCCGGCAAAATAATCATGCAGCGTGGTGCTGAGTTCCTGGACATCCCAGGCCAGACCGTCGGCGGCGAACTGGCGCTCCATCGCCGGCGCCGCCATCAGGGTGACCTTGGGGCCATACACGATGAAAACCTGGCCGTTGACCGCGTCGGCGGCCGGGGAGGCCAGGAAACGAACCAGGGTGACCACATGCTCGGGTGAGAGCGGATCGATGCCGTCGGTCTGTGGTGCCGCGCCGAAAACCCCGACGGTCATCGCGGTCCGGGCCCGGGGGCAGATCACATTCGCCCGCACGCCATAGCCGCCCAACGCCCGCGCCGCTGAGAGGGTCAGCGCGGTGATACCGGCTTTCGCGGCGCCGTAGTTGGCCTGCCCGGCAGGGCCGAGCAGGCCCGCCTCCGAGGAGGTGTTGATAATTCGGCCGTAGACCACGCCGCCTGCTGCAGGAGCCTCCTTGGCCTTGGATCGCCAGTAGGTGGCGGCGTTTCGGGTGAGCAGAAAGTGGCCGCGCAGATGCACGGCGATCACGGCGTCCCATTCCTCGTCGGACATGTTGAAGAGCATCCGGTCCCGGAGAATCCCGGCGTTGTTGACCACGATGTCCAATCCGCCGAGCCGGTCGGCGCAGCTGATCAGCTCGTCCGCGGTGGCGCGTTGGCTGATATCGCCGCTGACCACGACCGCGTTGCTGCCGACAGCGCCGATCTCATCGACGACGTCGGATGCGTCCAGCGCTGCAGCGAGGTCGTTGACGACGACGGTGGCACCGGAACGAGCCAAGCCAATCGCCTCGGCACGACCCAATCCCGCGGCCGCACCGGTGACCACCGCGATCTTCCCGGACAGGTCGGCCGTGGTCGTATTACCAGTCAATTGATGACTACCTCTCGTCCGTCCGGCGGCGACCCGCTGCGCCCGGCTTCGCCGCGCTTGCGATCGCCGCTAGTCTTCTCCGGCGGCGACCCGCTGCGCCCGGCTTCGCCGCGCTTGCGATCGCCGCTAGTCTTCCCGCTTGAGTGCAGCGCGCGGACACTCGGCGATCGCCTGCTCGGCCAGCTGTTCCCGGTCGGCGGGAATCGGATCGATTTTGACGACGGCGTAATCGTCGTCGTCGAGCTCGAAGAGATCCGGTGCGATTCCCATGCACACCGCGTTACCTTCACACCGGTCACGGTCCACTATGACTCGCACGGCATCCTCCCTGAAGCTGACCCTGGGTACGCATCACCAGCATAAGACCACAGGTAGGGGCCGACCGGCCGCTGGACCCTCTGACTAGAACGTGTTACAACCAGGGTGTCGAATTGGCGAGCCGTAAAGACGACCGGAGGGCGGCCGGAATGCGTATCAGTTACACCCCGGAGCAGGAGGAACTGCGCCGCGAACTGCGGTCGTACTTCGCCAAGCTGATGACCCCGGAGCGACGCGAAGCGCTGAACTCGACGTCGGGCGAGGTCGGTCGCGGCAACGTCTACCGGGAGACGGTGGCGCAAATGGGCCGCGACGGCTGGCTGGCGCTGGGCTGGCCGAAAGAGTACGGCGGGCAGGCCCGCTCGGCGATGGACCAGCTGATCTTCACCGACGAGGCCGCGATCGCCGGCGCGCCGGTGCCGTTCCTGACGATCAACAGCGTCGCGCCGACGATCATGGCGTTCGGGACCGAACAGCAGAAGAAGTTCTACCTGCCGAAGATCGCCGCCGGCGAGCTGCACTTTTCCATCGGCTACTCCGAGCCCGGGGCCGGCACCGACTTGGCCAACCTGAGGACCACGGCGGTGCGCGACGGCGACGACTACATCGTCAACGGACAAAAGATGTGGACCAGCCTGATCGCCTACGCCGACTATGTGTGGCTGGCCGTGCGCACCAACAGCGAGGCCAAGAAGCACCGCGGCATCTCGGTGTTGATTGTTCCGACGAACGCCGAGGGCTTTTCCTGGACGCCGGTACACACCATGGCCGGCCCGGACACCAGCGCCACCTATTACTCCGATGTGCGGGTTCCGGTGGCCAACCGGGTCGGCGAAGAAAACGGCGGCTGGAAGCTAGTCACCAACCAGCTCAACCACGAGCGTGTCGCGCTGGTGTCCGCGCAGCCCATCATCACCGCGCTCAACCAGGTTCGGGAGTGGGCGCAGAACACCAAGGATGCCGGCGGGGCGCGGCTCATCGACTCGGAGTGGGTCCAGCTCAACCTGGCGCGAGTGCACGCCAAGGTCGAGGTGCTCAAGCTGATCAACTGGGAGCTGGCGTCCTCGGACACCACTACCCCGTCGCCGGCGGACGCGTCGGCGGCGAAGGTGTTCGGCACCGAACTGGCGACCGAAGCCTACCGGCTTCTGATGGAAGTGTTGGGATCCGGGGCTACGGTACGTCAGGATTCACCGGGCGCGCTGCTGCGCGGCCGGATCGAGCGAATGCACCGGGCCTGTCTGATTCTGACGTTTGGCGGCGGCACCAACGAAGTGCAGCGCGACATTATTGCCATGGTGGCGCTGGGCCTGCCTCGGGCCAATCGGTGACGGAGTGGATGGAGGACGCATGGACTTCTCGACAACCGAAGCCGCGCAGGAGCTGGGCGATCTGGTCGGCACGATCGTGGATGCAGTGTGCACGCCCGACCACCAGCGTGAGCTGGACGGCCTCGACCAGCGTTTCGACCGCGACCTGTGGCGCAAGCTCATCGACGCCGACGTCCTGAGTACCGCGGCACCGGAATCGTTGGGCGGTGGCGGTTACGGAGTGCTGGAACAAACCGCGGTGTTGGTGGCGTTGGGTCGCCAACTCGCCGCGGTCCCCTACCTGGAGTCGGTGGTGTTGGCCGCTGGCGCGCTGGCCCGGTTTGGCTCGACCGAGCTGGCACAACAGTGGGGAAGACCCGCCGTCGCGGGCTCGAGGATCCTCACCGTTGCGTTGGACGGCGAAATGGGAGACGGGCCGGTGCGGGCCGCGCCCGCCGGCCACGGCTATCGTCTCAACGGAACACGTACCCAGGTCGGCTACGCGCCAGTAGCCGACGGCTTTCTCGTTCCCGCCGAAACCGATTCCGGCACTGCGGTTTTCCTAGTTACTGCCGACGAGGCCGCGGTGACACCCATGCAAACCACCGGCCTGGGCAGCATCGGACAGCTCCGGTTGGACGACGTCGACGTCGACCGGACCCGGATGCTCGCCGGCGACGACGTTGCCGGCTCGATCACCCGGCTGCGCGCCCTGGGTCACAGCGCATATCAGCTCGGGGTGCTCGACCGCGGTCTGCAGTTGACCGCCGAGTACGCCCGCACCCGCGAACAGTTCGATCGACCGATCGGCAGCTTCCAGGCAGTGGCCCAACGACTTGCGGACGGATACATCGACGTGAAGGGGCTGCGCCTGACGCTCACCCAGGCGGCGTGGCGTCTGAGCGCGGACTTGCCCGCCGACACCGAGGTTGCCACCGCCGCGTTCTGGGCCGCCGAGGCTGGACACCGAGTGGCGCACACTATTGTGCACGTTCACGGCGGTGTCGGCATCGATATCGATCACCCGGTGCATCGCTATTTCCTTGCCGCCAAACAGATTGAGTTCGCGCTCGGCAGCGCCACCGGGGCGTTGCGCACGATTGGCCGCGAACTCGCGGAGACTCCGGCATAGCAGGCACAGCACGCACAGCAGGCATTGAACCCGACCGTGAACGAGACGCTGCCCACCGTCACCGACTTATTGAAACCGCTGGTCGACATCGAGGATCGGGGAGTCTACTTCGAGGATTCGTTCATCAGCTGGCACGACCACCTTCGACACGGGGCCGCGGTCGCGGCGGCGCTGCGCGACCGGCTCGACCCGGCCCGGCCCCCGCATGTCGGGGTGTTGCTGGAAAATACGCCCTTCTTCTCGGCACTGCTAGTTGCCGCCGGCCTGACCGGCATCGTGCCGGTCGGTCTGAACCCGGTACGCCGCGGTGCCGCGCTGGCCCGTGACATCGAGCATGCCGACTGCCAGCTGGTGCTGACTGACTCGAGATCCGCGGCGCCGCTTGGCGACCTGCTGCACATCAAGGTCGATTCCACCGAGTGGTCCGACGAGGTGGCCGCCCACGCCGACGCCGAGATAGGCTTTCGCACCGCAGCTCCCGACGACCTGTTCATGCTGATCTTCACTTCCGGCACCAGCGGTGATCCCAAGGCGGTCAAGTGCAGTCAGGGCAAGGTCGGCATCGCCGGTGTGACGATGACCGAGCGTTTCGGACTGGGCCCTGACGACCGTTGCTATGTGTCGATGCCGTTGTTCCACTCCAATGCGGTGCTGGTCGGGTGGTCGGTGGCGGTGGCTTGCCGCGGCTCGATGGTGTTGCGGCGCAAGTTTTCCGCATCGGGTTTCCTGCCTGACGTCCGCCGATACGGCGTGACCTACGCCAATTACGTGGGCAAGCCGCTGTCGTACGTGCTGGCCACCCCGGAACACGACGACGACGCGGACAACCCGCTGAAAGCGATGTACGGCAACGAGGGCGCGCCCGAGGACGTGGAGCGGTTCGCCCGCCGGTTCGGCTGTGTCGCCGTCGACGGGTTCGGGTCGACCGAGGGCGGAGTGGCAATCAGCCGCACTCCCGAGACCCCGGAGGGCTCGCTGGGTCCGCTGCCGGCCGGGATCGACATCGTCGACCCCGACACCGGTGCAGCGTGTCCGCCCGGAGTGGTCGGCGAACTGGTCAACACCGCCGGTCCGGGTCGATTCGAGGGCTACTACAACGATCCGCAGGCCGACGCACAGCGGATGGCCGACGGCGTGTACCACAGCGGCGATCTGGCCTACCGTGACGAGCAGGGCTACGTGTATTTCGCAGGCCGGCTGGGTGATTGGCTGCGGGTGGACGGGGAAAACCTCGGCACAGCACCGATCGAGCGGGTGTTGGCACGCCATCCCGAAGTACGGGAGGTCGCGGTCTATGCGATACCGGCCCCCTCGGTCGGCGACCAAGTGATGGCGGCTTTGGTGATGAAGCCCGGTGCCGAATTCGACGCCGACGAGTTCCGCGCCTTTTTAGCCGCACAGCCCGACCTGGGACCCAAGCAGTGGCCGTCGTATGTGCGGGTCAGCACCGATCTGCCGCGCACCGCGACGTTCAAGGTGCTCAAGCGGCAGCTGTCGGCCGAGGGCCTCGACACCGCCGATCCGGTCTGGCCGATCCGCCGTTAGACCGATGGCGACGACACCGCTCAGAACCCTCCGGCGCTCGGCGAAATCTTCCAGCACCTGGCCGCCGACCCCGCCGTCGTGATGCCCCCACCCGCCGCGGTTGCTACCGCGGCCCGGCCGGATTCCCGCCGAACATCGACGGCACCACCGCGTCGATCAGATGCGGCCCCGGTTCGGCGAACGCCGCCCGCAGCGCGTCGGCGAACTCCTCGGCGGTGTTGGCGCGCCGCGCCGGAACCCCCATGGCTTCGGCCAGCTTGACAAAATCGATGGTGGGACCCGTTAAATCGAGAAGTTGCTGAGCTTTGGGCCCGGGTGCTTCCACCGCGCCGACCCGCTGCAGCTCGAGACGCAGGATGTCATAGCCGCCGTTGTTGTAGATCACCGTGGTGACGTCGAGGTTTTCCCGGGCGTGAGTCCACAGACCGGAAATGGTGTACATCGCCGAGCCGTCGGATTCCAGGCACAGCACCGGGCGTTCGGGGGCGGCGACGGCCGCGCCGACCGCGGCGGGGATGCCGTAGCCGATGGCCCCGCCGGTGAGTGTCAGCCAATCGTGGGCGGGCGCGCCCGCGGTGGCTGCTGACAGTGGCACACCGGACGTGTTGGATTCGTCGACCACGATCGCCCGTTCCGGCAGTAATGCGCCGACTACCGCGGCGACCGATGCTGCGGTCAGCGCCCCGCTCGGCAAGTGAGGACGCGACGGCGGGGACACCGGGGCGACCGTGCCGGGTGCCAACTCGTCGGCCAGCGCCTGCAGGGCATCGGCAGCGCCGGTGGGCCCGGCCAGCACGTGCACCTCGCAGCCGTCGGGTACCAGCGCACTGGGCCGACCGGGGTAGGCAAAAAAAGACACCGGTGCCGCCGCCCCGGCCAGCACGAGGTGCTTGGCCCCCTCGAGTTGGTCGGCGACGCCTTCGGCGAAGTAGGCGAGCCGGTCGACAGCGGGCACCCCGGCGCCGCGCTGCAGCACCGTCGGGAAGGTCTCGCAATACCAGCGCGCGCCGGACGCCGCCGCGATCCGGGCGGCTGCCGGTAACCCCGCGGCCCGGGTGGCATCGCCACCGATCAGGATCACCGCGGGCGCACCGGAGCGCAGCACCTTGGCAGCCAACTCGACAGCGTCCCCGTCGACACCCGGCGCTGAGCGCGGTGCCGGTACCGCAGCGCCGGTGGTGGCCGCGTCCGACCAAGACACGTCGGCGGGCAGAATCAGGGTCGCCACCTGCCCGGCCCGGCTGGCGGCGATGGCCTCGGCGGCGTCGACGGCCACATCACCGGCCGATCGCCGCAGCCAGCCCGACACAGTGCCGGCCACCGAGTCGATGTCAGATTCCAGCGGGGCGTCGTATTTCTTGTGGTAGCTGGCGTGATCGCCGACGATCACCAACATCGGGACCCGGGCGCGGCGTGCGTTGTGCAGGTTGGCCAGCCCGTTGCCCAACCCCGGGCCGAGATGCAGCAGCACCGCCGCCGGTCGGCCCGTGATGCGGGCGTATCCGTCGGCCGCACCGGTGGCCACACCCTCGAACAGGGCTAACACCCCGCGCATCCGCGGGACGGCGTCCAGTGCGGCCACGAAATGCATCTCGGAGGTGCCCGGGTTGGCGAAACACACGTCCACGCCGCCGGCCACCAGAGTATCGAGTAACGCGCGGGCACCGTTCACGTCTCGACTCTAAACGAGTCACGCACTGACGTGGCCGGTGTGCCTCTCGTCGGCGGGCCGGGTCTGGGTCTGCTCTGTGGCCCAGCGGTAGTCGGGTTTGCCCGCCGGAGAGCGCTTGACTTCGTCGACGTACCACAGTGCCCGGGGCACTTTGTATCCCGCGATCGTCCCGCGGACAAAGCGGTCAAGTTCGACCAGCGGCGGGCGCGTTCCCGGGCGCGGCTGCACGACGGCGGCCACGCACTGACCGAACCGCTCGTCGGGGACCCCGACTACCAGCGCGTCGAACACGTCGGGGTGGCCCTTGAGCGCACCCTCGACCTCCTCGGGATAGATCTTTTCCCCTCCGCTGTTGATCGACACCGACCCGCGGCCGAGCATCGTGACCGTGCCGTCGGCCTCCACCTGCGCATAATCACCCGGGATGGCGTAGCGCACGCCGTTGATCACCTTGAAGGTCGCCGCCGACTTTACCGGGTCCTTGTAGTAGCCCAGCGGGACGTGGCCGCGTTTGGCGAGCACGCCGCGCACCCCCGAGCCGGGTTGGACTTCGTTGCCGTGCTCGTCGAGCACCACCGTCCACTTGTCGATGGTGACCCGCGGTCCGCCGGTGTGCACGTCGCCCTTGGCGACCAGGCTGGTGCCGCCGAAACCGGTCTCCGACGAGCCGATCGAATCGGTGATGATCCGATTGGGAAGCAGCTCAAGGAATCTCTCCTTGATGCTGGGCGAGAACAGCGCCGCGGTGCTGGCCAGCAGGAACAGCGACGAGAGATCGTAATCGTTGTCGGCGCTCAGGACGTCCAACAGGGGCCGGGCCATGGCGTCACCGGTGAAGAACAGCATGTTGACCTTGTGTTGGTGGACCGTACGCCACACTTGCGCGGCGTCGAATTCCGGCGACAGCACCGTGGTGTGGCCGGCGAACAGCGCCATCCAGGTGGCCGACTGGGTCGCGCCGTGGATCATCGGCGGGATCGGATAGCGAATCATCGGCGGTCCGGCGGCGGCCTGCTTGGCCAGGTCGTACTCGTCCTTGACGTATTCGCCGGTGGCGAAGTCGGTTCCGCCGAGCAGTACTCGGTAGATGTCTTCGTGGCGCCACATCACGCCCTTCGGGAAGCCGGTGGTGCCGCCGGTGTAGAGCAGGTAGATGTCGTCGGCGCTGCGCTCGCCGAAATCGCGCACCGGCGAACCCTGTTCAAGCGCGGAATAGAACTCCACCCCGCCGTAGCGCTGGTAGTCGGCGGCGCTGCCGTCCTCGACGACGAGGACGGTCCGGACGTTCGGGGTCTTCGGAAGCACGTTCGCCACCCGATCGGCGTACTGGCGTTCGTGCACGAGCGCGACCATGTCGGAGTTGTCGAACAGATACTGCAGTTCGCCCTCGACATAGCGGAAGTTGACGTTGACCAAGATGGCCCCGGCCTTGATGATGCCGAGCATTGCGATCACGATCTCGATCCGGTTGCGGCAATACAGGCCGACTTTGTCGTCCTTCTTGATGCCGTGGTCGATCAGGTAGTGCGCGAGTCGGTTGGCCTTCTCCTCCAGCTGCGCGTAGGTCAACTGGTCGTCGCCGCAGATCAGGGCGACCCGGTCAGGTACGGCGTCGATGGCATGCTCGGCGAGGTCGGCGATGTTGAGAGCCACGACCCCCAAATTAGAACGTGTTACATTTCCTGACAAGTTGATGGCAGCAACGCAAGGAAGGCGGACGCCGGTGAGCGAGTCCGAGAAAGAGCCCGACGCCCTCGTCGAGCAGCGCGGACACACCCTGATTGTGACGATGAACCGTCCCGCCGCCCGCAACGCTCTCAGCGGCGAAATGATGCGCATCATGGTCGAAGCCTGGGATCGTATCGACAACGATCCCGATATCCGCTGTGCCATCCTGACCGGGGCCGGTGGCTACTTCTGCGCGGGCATGGACCTCAAGGCAGCGACCGACAGGCCGCCGGGAGACTCGTTCAAGGACGGCAGCTATGACCCGTCACGCATCGATGCGCTGCTCAAAGGGCGCCGGCTGACCAAGCCGCTGATCGCCGCGGTGGAGGGTCCGGCCATTGCCGGAGGCACCGAGATCCTGCAGGGCACCGATATCCGGGTTGCCGGGGAGAGCGCGAAGTTCGGGATCTCCGAAGCGAAGTGGAGCCTGTATCCGATGGGCGGGTCGGCGGTGCGGCTCGTGCGGCAAATCCCCTACACCCTGGCCTGCGATCTGCTGCTGACCGGTCGCCACATCAGCGCCGCCGAGGCCAAGGCCATCGGCCTGATCGGTCACGTCGTTCCCGACGGGCAGGCGCTGACCAGGGCGCTGGAGATCGCCGCTGTCGTTTCGGCCAACGGGCCGCTGGCAGTACAGGCGATCCTGCGGTCGATCCGCGAGACCGAATGCCTGCCGGAGAACGAAGCGTTGAAGATCGACACCCGGCTCGGTATCAAGGTGTTCTTGTCCGAAGACGCCAAAGAGGGTCCGCGAGCGTTCACCGAGAAGCGCACCCCGCAGTTCCAGGGCCGCTGACTGTTCCCGCCCGCCGAGGGTGAAACTGTTCTCGCAACGCATTCACGCTGGGTTCACCGGTGCGCTCGGTGTGAACCTCACCGGCAGCGACTCCGGGCCGCTGACGAAGTTGGCCGGGCGTAACGACGGTGTGTCCTCGGAGGCCAGCCGCAGGTCCGGCAGCCGCTCCAACAGGCGGCCGGTCATCAATGAAAGTTCCTGTCGGGCGAGCTGGTTTCCCAGGCAGAAGTGGGTGCCAAAGCCGAAAGCCAAGTGGTTGTTCGGTTCTCGGAAGATGTTGAACCGCTCGGCGCTGTCGAACACCGACTCGTCGAAGTTCGCCGACTCGAACAGCAGCATCATCTTCTCGCCCTTGCGAAGCGAAGTGCCGTGGAATTCGGCATCGGCGGTCAGCGTCCGGCACATGTTTTTCACCGGCGAAGTCCAGCGCAGCATTTCTTCGATCGCTCCGGGGAGCAGTTGGCGGCCCCGCTGCAGCTGGTGCCATTGGTCCTGGTGGCGCAGCAACTGCTCGATTCCGCCGGATAGCGTGTGCCGGGTGGTCTCGTCGCCGCCGATCAGGATCAGCAGTGTCTCGAAGACGATTTCGTCATCGCGGAGTCGCTGTCCCTCGACCTCGGCGTTGACCAGGATGGAAAACAGGTCGTCGGTCGGCTCAACTCGACGCTTTTTGATGATGTCTACGGTGAATTCTGTGTATGCGTTGAACGCTTTCATCACCGCCTCGGCCTCGACTGACCCTGCTTCGATATGTGAACTCAGCCCGCAGACCAGATCGTCGGACCACTTGAGCAGCATGTCGCGCTCTTGCGGCAAAACACCGAGCATGTCGCCGATCACCGCCATCGGCAGCGGGGCGGCGATATCGCGGACCAAGTCGCACTCGCCCCGCTCACACACCGCGTCGATCAAGATGTCACAGAGCCTGACGATCGAGGGTTCTCGCTCGCGCACCCGCCTGCGGGTGAAGCCGGCGTTGACCAGCTTGCGCCGCAACAGGTGCGCCGGATCGTCCATGTCGATCATGTAGGGCATGGCCGGCGAATCGGGGCGGATGCCGCCCGTGTTGGAAAACAGCTCCGGGTCACGCTCGGCGTCGATGATCGCCTGGTAGGTCGACGCGGCGGCCAGACCGTTGCGATCCCGGAACACCGGTTGGTTGTCACGCATCCAGCGATACGCTGCCCGGGCTCGCGGCCGGTCGGCGTAGAAGGTGCCGTCGGTCAGATCGATGTTGGAGACCGTCTCGGGCATGGTCGACGTCATCTACTTGCCTCCGGATATCTGTCGCTTCGCATTACAGTGACGGCATGCCGCGATCACAACACATCATCGCCGGAACAACACTGACGATGCCGGTCCGAATCCGCAAGGCGGATGTGCATACCGCGATGTTCTCGGTTCCCGCGGCCGCGGCGCAGCGACTCGTCGGCTACAGCGGTCTGCAGGTGTGCCAGCACCGTCCCGGCCGCGCCGTGGTCAACCTGATGCTCGCCCGGTATTTCGACGGCGACCTCGGGCAGTACCACGAATTCGGCACCGCCGTGATGGTCAACCCGCCCGGCTCGCGAGCACGCGGGTGGCGGGCGCTCGGTGCGGCGGCAGCATTCATCCACCACCTGCCGGTCGACCAGACCTTCACAATGGAAGCCGGCCGCAAAATTTGGGGCTTCCCGAAGATCATGGCGGAGTTCACTGTTCGCGACGACGGCAACTTCGGGTTCGCCGTCAACGCCGACGGTTCGCTGATCGCCAGCATGGAGTTCGGCCGCGGCCTGCCGGTGCCGTCGGTGTTCACCTCGCGGCCACGGGTGCTCAAGACCTACACCTACGCCGAGGGCACCACCCGCGAGGTCCCGTGGGAGATGACCGTCAGCGGGTTGCGCGGCCGGCTCGGCGGGGTGGCGCTGCGATTGGGCGATCACCCGTATGCCGAGGAACTGGCATCGCTGGGCCTGCCGCGACGGGCCATGGCGTCGGGATCGGTCGCCCAGGTGCACATGTCTTTCGGCGATGCCCGCGTGCTCGACTGACCGAGCGATACCGGTCACCCAGCCAATTTAGAACGCGTTCTAATGCCCCGCAACAGTCGGGTCACAGCAGCGCGGCGAGCTCGCGGACCTGCTCGGCGCTGCGGGCGGACACCACCATCATCGTGACTCCGGCGGCTTCCCAGACGGTGATCTGCTTGCGCACGTAGTCAGCGTCCCCGACGATGACGGCGTCGTCGACGAGCTCGTCAGGGATCGCCCTGGCGGCCTCGTCCTTGCGGTTGCTGCGGAACAGTCTGGTCACGTCGTCGACCACCTCCGAATAGCCCATCCGGCGGTAGACGTCGGCGTGGAAGTTGGTGTCCTCGGCACCCATGCCGCCCATATACAGCGCCAGGTAAGGCTTGATCCCGGCGAAGGCCGCCGGCCGGTCGTCGGTGATCACCACCTGGGCGGTCGCACAGATCTCGAAGTCCTCGCGGCGCCGTCGCGCCCCGGGTCGGGCGAAGCCCTCGTCGAGCCATGCGTTGTACATGTCCGCCAGCCGCGGCGTGTAAAAGATCGGCAGCCAGCCGTCGCAGATCTCGGCGGCCAGCGCGACGTTCCTCGGCCCCTCGGCGCCCAACAGGATCGGGATATCGGCGCGCAGCGGATGGGTGATGGCTTTGAGCGGCTTGCCCAGTCCGGTGGTGCGTTCGCCGGTCAGCGGCAGCGGGTAGTGCGGGCCGCCACTGGTCACCGGCTGCTCGCGGGCCAGGACCTGGCGCACGATGTCGATGTATTCGCGGGTGCGGGCCAGCGGCTTGGGGAACGGCTGGCCGTACCAGCCCTCGACGACCTGCGGTCCCGACACGCCCAGGCCCAGGATGTGCCGGCCCCCGGACAGATGATCGAGGGTCAGCGCGGCCATCGCGCACGCGGTCGGGGTGCGGGCCGACAACTGCGCCACCGAGGTGCCCAGCCGCACCCGGCGGGTCGAGGCTCCCCACCAGGCCAGCGGGGTGTAGGCGTCCGATCCCCACGCCTCGGCGGTGAACACCGCGTCGAACCCGGCGTCTTCGGCCGCGGCGACCAGTTCACCGGCGTTGGCCGGCGGCTGCGCTCCCCAATATCCCAGCTGCAATCCCAGCTTCATCTCCGCCTCCTCGCACGCTGCTTGCCCAGATTCTTAGAACCTGTTCTACTCGAAGGCGTGACAGCCAGTTCAACTCGCCCGCACCCTGAGCCGCCCCTTTCGGCGCCACTGACGTTGTCCTTCGACTACACCCGTTCGGTCGGCCCCACCCTGGGCAAATTCTTCACCGCCTTACGCGAGCGCCGCATCCTCGGGGTCCGCGGATCCGATGGCCGGGTGCATGTGCCACCGGTCGAATACGACCCGGTCAGCTACAAACCCCTCGACGAGATGGTACCGGTGGCCGGTGTCGGCACCGTGGCGTCCTGGACCTGGCAGGCCCAGCCGCTGGAGGGCCAGCCGTTGAATCGCCCCTTCGCCTGGGCGCTGATCACGCTCGACGGCGCCGACACCGCGTTGTTGCATGCGGTGGACGCGGGCACCGCGGACGCGATCAACACCGGCAGCCGGGTGCACGCGCACTGGGTCGACGAGCCCGTGGGCGCCATCACCGACATCGCCTATTTCACGCTTGGCGAGGACGCCGAGCCCGAAGGCGACGCCGACGATCGGGATCCGGTGAGCATGGTCGTCACCCCGATCAGCATGGAAATCCAGCACACCGCCTCGCATCCGGAAAGCGCCTACCTGCGGGCACTGCAAGAGGGCAAGCTGCTCGGTGCACGCACCGGCACCGACGGCAAGCTGTATTTCCCGGCGCGGGAAGCCGATCCGGCCACCGGGCTGGCCCTCGACAACTACGTCGAGCTGCCGGACAAGGGCACCGTGACCACGTTCGCAATCATCAACATCCCGTTCGCCGGCCAGCGGATCAAACCACCCTATGTCGCCGCCTACGTGCTGCTGGACGGCGCCGACATCCCGTTTTTGCATCTGGTCACCGAAATAGACGCGTCCGAGGTGCGGATGGGCATGCGGGTGCAGGCCGTGTGGCGGCCCCGCGAAGAATGGGGCCTGGGCATCGACAACATCTCCCATTTCCGGCCGACCGGTGAACCGGACGCCGACTACGACACCTACAAACACCACCTGTAAAGGCTGTTATGACTGCTCGCGATGTCGCCGTGGTCGGCTTCGCCCACGCGCCCCACGTACGCCGCACCGACGGCACCACCAATGGCGTCGAAATGCTGATGCCCTGCTTCGCTCAGCTCTACCAGGATCTGGGCATCACCAAGGCCGACATCGGCTTCTGGTGCTCGGGCTCCTCGGACTACCTTGCCGGACGGGCATTCTCGTTCATCTCGGCGATCGACTCGATCGGCGCGGTGCCGCCGATCAATGAGTCACACGTCGAAATGGACGCCGCCTGGGCGCTTTTCGAGGCCTACATCAAGCTGCTCACCGGCGAGGTCGACACCGCGCTGGTTTACGGGTTCGGCAAGTCCTCGGCCGGCGTGCTGCGCCGCATCCTGTCACGGCAGACCGACCCGTACACGGTGGCGCCGCTGTGGCCGGACTCGGTGTCGATGGCCGGACTGCAGGCCCGCCTCGGCCTGGACACCGGCAAATGGACCGCCGAGCAGATGGCCCAAGTGGCCTTGGACTCGTTCTCCTGCGCCGAGCGCACCGACTCGGAAAAGCCGGCCACCAGCATCGACGAGCTACTGGCCCGACCGTTTTTCGCCGACCCGCTGCGCCGCCATGACATCGCGCCCATCACCGACGGCGCCGCCGCGATCGTGCTGGCCGCCGACGGGCGTGCCCGTGAGCTGAGGGAGAACCCGGCGTGGATCACCGGTTTCGACCATCGCATCGAGACGCCGGTGCTCGGTGCCCGCGACTTAACCGTGTCACCGTCCACCACCGCGTCTGCCCGGACAGCGACCGGCGGTGACGTCGGTTCCATCGACATCGCGGAATTGCACGCCCCGTTCACCCATCAGCAGTTGATCCTCACCGACGCGATCGGGTTGGGCTCGTCGGCCAAAATCAACCCGTCTGGCGGTGCGCTGGCGGCCAACCCGATGTTTGTCGCCGGCCTGGAACGCATTGGCTTTGCCGCGCAACATATTTGGAGTCGCTCGGCGCAGCGGGTGCTGGCTCATGCCACCAGTGGTCCCGCGCTGCAACAGAATCTGGTCACGGTGATGGAAGGGAAGAACTGATGGCCGGGAATCTCGCCGCGGTGCTCGGCACCGGGCAGACCAAATACGTCGCCAAGCGCCACGACGTCTCGATGAACGGCCTGGTGCGTGAGGCGATCGATAAGGCGCTGGCCGACTCCGGTTCCACATTCGATGACATCGATGCCGTCGTGGTCGGCAAGGCGCCGGACTTCTTCGAGGGCGTCATGATGCCGGAACTGTTCATGGCCGATGCGGTGGGGGCCACCGGAAAGCCGCTGATTCGAGTGCACACCGCCGGCTCGGTGGGTGGGTCTACCGGCGTGGTGGCGGCCAGCCTTGTGCAGTCGGGCCGTTACCGGCGTGTGCTGGCGATGGCCTGGGAGAAACAGTCCGAATCTAACGCCATGTGGGCGCTCAGTATTCCGGTGCCGTTCACCAAGCCGGTCGGTGCTGGTGCCGGCGGCTATTTCGCACCCCACGTGCGCGCCTACATCCGCCGCGCGAATGCGCCCAGCCACATCGGCGCGATGGTCGCGGTCAAGGACCGGCTCAACGGCAGCCGAAACCCGTTGGCCCATCTGCAGCAACCCGATATCACGCTGGAAAAGGTTTTGTCCTCGCAAATGCTCTGGGACCCTATCCGGTTCGACGAGACCTGCCCCTCGTCCGACGGGGCGTGCGCGATGGTGATCGGCGACGAGCAGATCGCCGACGAGCGGGTCGCCGACGGCCATCCGGTGGCCTGGATACAGGCCACGGCGCTGCGCACCGAGCCGCTGGCCTACGCCGGTCGCGACCAGGTCAACCCGCAGGCCGGCCGGGATTGCGCGGCCGCATTGTGGAAGGCGGCCGGGATCACCGATCCGTTCGACGAAATCGATGTCGCCGAGATCTATGTGCCGTTTTCCTGGTTCGAGCCGATGTGGCTGGAGAACCTGGGGTTCGCCCCGGAGGGCGAGGGTTGGAAGCTCACCGAGGCCGGCGAGACGGCAATCGGCGGTCGACTGCCGGTGAACCCCTCCGGCGGAGTGCTGTCGTCCAACCCGATCGGCGCCTCGGGGCTGATCCGCTTCGCCGAGGCGGCGATCCAGGTGATGGGCAAGGGGGGCGCGCATCAGGTCCCCGGTGCCCGAAGGGCACTGGGTCATGCGTACGGCGGCGGTTCTCAGTACTTCTCGATGTGGGTGGTTGGAGCCGATAAGCCGTGAAGTACACCTGCAGCATCGCGATGGGTCCGATCGACGAGTTATTGGAGATCGCGCGGACTGCCGAGGAAGTCGGATTCGACTCCATAGCACTGCCTGACTCGCTCTTTTACATGGAAAAGGCGGCTGCTGATTACCCCTATACGCCAGACGGGTCGCGGATGTGGAATGCGAACACCCCCTGGGTAGACCCGCTGATTGCTGCCGCTGCAATGGGCGCGGTTACCTCGACGTTGCGCTTCTACACCAACGTGATGAAGCTCGGGTCCCGTAATCCCTTGCTGCTGGCCCGCCAGGTCGGCTCGGTTGCCAACTTGACCAACAACCGGTTCGGCTTTGGTGTTGGGATCGGCTGGGCGCCGGAGGAATTCGAATGGTGTGGGGTGCCTTTCGCGCGGCGCGGCGCGCGGGTCGACGAGATGATCGAAGTCATCAAACTGGTGTTGGGCGGCGGCATGGTCGAATTCCACGGGCAGTTCTTTGATTTCGACCGGCTGCAGATGAGCCCGGCGCCTAGTCGGCCCGTACCGTTCTACGTCGGCGGGCACACCGAGGCCGCGCTGCGCCGTGCCGCCCGGGTCGGTGACGGCTGGACGAGCGCCATGATGACCGGTGAGCAGCTTGCCGAAACGATCCGCACACTGAACGCGTTACGCGCCGAATACGGCAGGTCTGAGCAACCGTTCGAGTTCCAGGCGGTCTGCATCGACAAGTTCGGTGTCGATGGGCACCGCGAGCTTGCGGAGTCCGGGGTCACCGACAATATCGTGATCCCCTGGATCTTAGACGGGCTCGGTTTCGACGCGCCGCTGCAGCAGAAGAAGGATTCACTGAAACGCTTCGCCGACAACTATATCCACTCGGGATGGCAGGACAGCTGACCGGTACCGAACGCCCTGCGCACGTCGCGAGTCGGCGCTCTCGCGGGCCGGTCCGGGCGGCCGCGACCGCGCGGCCGGTTCAGAGCGGTTTCAGCCCGCCCAGGTAGCGCCGGGCCAATTCCTGATAGGCCTGCGGGTTGGCGTTCACCCACATTTCGGCGGAGGTCCCCGCGATCGGGCCCTTGACGACGGCCGGTGCCCCCATCACCAGCACCTCCGCCGGAATCTGGCTGCCGGCCACCACCAGCGCTCCGGCGGCGATCATGCTGCGCGCGCCGATCACCGCGCCGTCCAGCACGGTGGCATGGTTGGCGATCAGCGTCTCAGCGCCGATTTGGACTCCGTGAATCGTGCACAGATGCGCCACCGTCGCGCCCGGGCCGACGTCGACCGGAATACCCGGAGGTGCGTGCAGCACAGCACCGTCCTGCACGTTGGCGCCTTCTCGCACCACGATCGGCGCGTAATCGGCCCGCAGCACGGCGTTGAACCACACCGAGGCGCCCGCCTCGACGGTAACGTCCCCGATCAGGGTCGCGGTGGGAGCGATGAAAGCGGCGGCGTCGACCTTTGGCGATCGGCCTTCGAACGAAAACAACGGCATTGTTCACGTATACCTCAGGTCGCGGTGGTAAGAGCCGCCTTCGTTGCGAGATACCCGGGAAAAACTGTAACGTGTTCTAGTTAGAAGCTGACGAAGTTGGAGGCGTCATGGCTACCGAGACAGCCGGTATTCGCGAGATCGACTCCGGCGCCCTTCCCGACCGCTACGCGCGGGGCTGGCACTGCCTCGGGCCGGTCACCCACTACCTGGACGGGCAGCCGCACGGAATCGGGGCGTTCGGCACCCATCTGGTCGTGTTCGCCGACTCGCACGACGACCTGCACGTCCTGGACGGCTATTGCCGGCACATGGGCGGCAACCTCGCCCAGGGCACCATCAAGGGCGATGAAATCGCCTGCCCGTTCCACGACTGGCGCTGGGGTGGCGACGGGAAGTGCAAGCTGGTGCCCTACGCCAAGCGAACGCCGCGACTGGCACGCACCCGGGCCTGGCACACCGATGTGCGCGGCGGGCTACTGTTCGTCTGGCACGATCACGAGGGCAACCCGCCGCAGCCCGAGGTGCGGATCCCGGAGATCCCCGAGGCGGCCAGCGACGAGTGGACCGACTGGCGGTGGAACTCCATTCTGATCGAGGGCTCCAACTGCCGCGACATCATCGACAACGTCACTGATATGGCGCATTTCTTCTACATCCATTTCGGTCTGCCGACGTATTTCAAGAACGTCTTCGAGGGGCATATCGCCTCGCAGTATCTGCACAATGTCGGTCGGCCCGATGTCGGCGACATGGGCACCAGCTACGGCGAAGCACATTTGGATTCGGAGGCTTCGTACTTCGGGCCGTCGTTCATGATCAACTGGCTGCACAACAGCTACGGCGACTACAAGGCCGAGTCCATCCTGATCAACTGCCACTACCCGGTGACCCAGGACTCGTTCGTGCTGCAGTGGGGTGTCATCGTGGAAAAGCCCAAGGGCTTGGACGAGGCGATGACCGAGAAGCTGGCCGATACATTCACCAACGGGGTGAGCAAGGGCTTTCTACAGGACGTCGAAATCTGGAAGCACAAGACCCGCATCGACAATCCGCTGTTGGTCGAGGAGGACGGTGCCGTCTACCAGATGCGGCGCTGGTATCAGCAGTTCTACGTCGACGTCGCCGACATCACACCCGACATGACCGACCGCTTCGAGATCGAGGTGGATACCACCGTGGCCAACCAGAAGTGGCACGCCGAGGTCGAGGAGAACCTCCGGCGGCTGGCCACCTCCGAAGGAAAGCCGGCTCAGGTTTCGCAATGAGCTCGCGCGACGAGCCGCCCGACGCCGACCGGCTGGCCCGGTTGATGTTGGCGGCACACGGCTTCCACGACGGTCCGCATCCGAACGCCACCGGGAGACCCACCGGACCACGTTCTCAGGTAACGACTTTCGCCAACGATCCACAGCGCTTGGCTGCGGTGCGTGCGGCCACCCGAGCTGAGCGCGACCGCTACCTGACATCGGGCCTGCAGCCCGTGCACTGCCGGTTTTGCCAGGCTCGGGTGCAGGTCAAGAAGCTGGGGCCGGGTCACACCGCGGTGCAATGGAACACCGAGGCGTCGCAGCGCTGCGCCTACTTCGCCGCAGTCCGTGCAGCAGGCGGGGACAGCGCCCGCAGCCGGGCCTGTCCGAAATTGAGCGACAGTATCGAGCACGCGGTGGCAGAGGGCTGTCTGGACGCGGGATCGACTGCGCCGTCCCCCGGCGACGGTTAACTTCCCTGCACGCCGGGCAAAAGGCGCCGATCTGCGCCACGGCTGCCGGCCGGGACACGCCAGAACCCCATGCAGGCTGCACATCTCGTAAGCTCCCTCAGCTGAGCCTTAATTCGCCCTGCGGTCGCACGTAGCGCATCCGGGTCAGGATCGCGGCGCCGACATAGAACGCCAAGAACACCCAGAATGCCGGGGTTGCCGAGCCGGTGCTCGCATAAGACTGCCGCAATGCCAAATTGATCCCGACACCGCCGAACGCGCCGAACGCACTGGCCAACCCGATCAACGACCCTGACCTGATGCGTGCCCAGCGACGACGCTCGGCGTCGCTGAGATCCAGCGTCCGGCTGCGCGCCTCGAAAACCGACGGGATCAGCTTGAACACCGAGCCCCTGCTCGCACCGGCGAAGACGAACAGCGCAAGGAAGCCGACGACTAAGCCGATTGTCGTGAAGACCGTCGTTGGGGCACCGGAACCGTGGGCGGCATCGTCGTGGCCGCTCATGGCGACCAGGAATCCGTCGGCCAGCACCATGCCGACGAACAAGGCGAGGCTGACGCGGCCCCCGCCGAAGCGGTCGCTCACGTTGCCTCCGACTATGCGTGCCGCCGAGGCCACCAGCGGTCCGGTGAACGCAATCTCGGCGGCGTGCAGCGATGCCTGGCCATGGGTTTGCCCAGCGGCCAAAAAACTGTGTTGCATCACCTGACCGAAGGCGAACGAGAATCCGACGAAGGAGCCCGAGGCGCACATGTAGAGAAACGCGATCACCCACGTGTCGGGGACCCGAAGTATTGATCGCAGGTCGCGCGCCGCGATGGGCTGGGGGAAATTGTCCATGTAAAGCGCCGCTCCGACACCGACGATGGCCAGCAGCACCAGGTAGATCGCACACACCAGATACGGCGCTTCGTGACCTGCAGTGGCAAGCACCACCAGTCCGACCGCCTGCATGGACGCTGCCCCGAGGTTGGCGACACCGCCGGCCAGACCCAGCGCAAAGCCCTCGAGCCGCTGCGGGTAGAAAGCTTCGACGTTGGCCAGCGAGGCTGCGTAATTGGCACCACCCAATCCGGTCAGCGCAGCACACACCAGATACGGCCACAACGGCAGGCCGGGGTAGGCCAGCAGAAAAATCGTCCCGACAGTGGGGATCAGCAGCACCGCCGAGGAGGCCACCGCCCAGTTGCGACCGCCGAACCTGGCAGTCGCCATCGAGTAAGGGGTGCGCGCGGCGGCCCCGACCAGGGCCGCGGTGGCCTCTATCAGAAGCTTGTCACCGGTCGAGAAACCATAGACGGTCTGCGGCATGAACAGCACCATCACCGACCACAGGTACCAGATCGAAAAGCCGACATGCGCGGTTGCGATCGACCAGATCAGATTGCGCCGGGCGATGCGGTTGTTGCCGGCCCGCCAGGCCGCGGCGTCTTCCGGGTCCCAGTCCACGATGCGGCGCTTAGGCACTGGGATGTCTTCTGTTCATCGAGGACGTCGGAACTGAGACGGAACCGCGTTTAATCCTACAGTGCGGCTCGCTGCCGCCCGGCTCCGGACGGTCAGCCGGCGGCCGGGGAGCGGGGCACGACCTTGTTGTTGGTCTTGTCTTTGTTCTCCCGGGACTTGGCGGCGGCGGCGCTGATCGCGCGTCCGGCCAGGGTGCCCAGCAGGGTTTCGCCGAACAACATGGCACTGGGCATGCTGGCGACTCCTTCACTGGCCGCACTGGCGGCCGCCAATGCCATATCCGCGCTCTCGGCCGCCGGAGCGATGGTCGCGGCCCAGGTTGGCGGCACCGACAAGCCGCTGACCTGGCTGGCCTGACCGACGACGGCCGAGGCGGTCAAGGCGTTTGAGGCCGGCAGCGGGATCCCGTAAAACGGCGAAAACGGTCCCTGCCCCCGGGCGAAGTCGCGCAGTGCGGCGCCGTAAAAGCCCGCGAGCCTGGTGCCCAGCGCGATGAGGCGCCAAGTCTCGTCGTTGGTCGACAACGCCATGCCCCCGAGTGAGACGCCCTCGAACAGATAGTTGACGATCGACACCCCGCCGATCGTGGGGACCACCGCCCCTGAGGTCGCCGCACCCGAGGATGTGGAGGCCGGCGCGGCCAGGCTTTGCAGGGCGGTGGTGAGCCCCGACAGGGCACCGGCGTGGCCGGCGCCGGTGGCCCCGGCCTGGGCGACGGCCGCGCTTTGGGCGGCCGTCCCGGCCGGGTTGGTGGTCTGCGGCGGCGGGCTGAACGGCGCCAACGCCGACGCGGACGCCGAGGACCCGGCATAGCCGTACATCACCGCGGCGTCCTGGGCCCACATCTCGTCGTAGGCTGCCTCGGTGGCCGCGATCGCCGGGCTGTTTTGCCCGAAGAAGTTGCTCGCGATCAGCGACGTCAACTGGGTGCGGTTGGCCGCGATCAGCGGCGGCGGCACCACGGCGCTGAACGCGCTCTGGAAGGAGGCAGCGGCGGCCTTGGCCTGGGCGGCGGTCTGTTCGGCCTGGGCGGCGGCGTTGTGCAGCCACGCCACATAGGGCGCGACGGCGCCGGCCATCGCCGTAGCGGCCGGGCCCTGCCATCCCGAACTGGTCAGGTTGGCGACCACCGACCCGTAGGAGGACGCCGAGAAGCTCAGTTCGTGGGCCAGTTGCTCCCAGGCGGTGGCAGCGGCCAGCAGCGGCCCCGAACCTGGGCCGGAATACATTCTGCCCGAGTTGATTTCGGGGGGCAGTGCGCCAAAATCCATGGGTCGAATCCCTTCTTCATCGGTCAATTTCGGTTGCGTACGCGACCGCCACGCTCGGAGGTCGGGTTACGCACAAGCACAGGTTTGGACTTCGGGTGCACCGGCTGGGTCTCGGTGGACAGCGCACTCATCAGCCCCTGGCTGAACACGCTGCCCGGCATCGGCTGCGGGGGCGGCGCACCAGCGGCACCGGCACCCGGCAACGCCAGGGCGGTCGGGCGGATCGTCACCGGTTCCCCGGCCCAACTCGGCGGCACCGACAACGACCCGATCAACCCGGCCCGGCCCAAGCCCGCCGTCACCGACCCCGGGCTGGCCGACCCGAGCCCGGCGGTGAGAGCCTTGGCAGCCTGCTCGGCATTGAACCGCGCGACCGCGTCGATGTCACGTGCCCAGTTGACGCCGAGGTTCATGACCCTGGTGCCTTCGTTGACCTGCGAGTTGGCACGGAAGCCGAGGTTCAGGGTCTGGTTGGCATACGTCGTCGAACTCGCCCCGAGGAACGTCGGGCCCAGGAAGCCTTGCGAGCCGAAGATGGTCGTCGATCCGAGCAGATTCGTCGTGCCGAACAGCGGGATCCATCCGATCACGCTCCCCGCACCGGCCGAATCCGTCGACGACGTCGTTGTCGTGGCCGGTACGACCACCGGCCGACCGGCCGCACCGGCGGCGGCTTGGATCACGGCCGCCGTCTGGAGACCCTGCCCCGCGGGATCGGTGGTCGGTGGCGGCTCGTCGAACGGGGTCAGCGTGGTCGCCGCGGCCGAGGAGCCGGCGTAGGAGTACATCGCGGCTGCGTCTTGGGCCCACATTTCGGCATAGTGCGCCTCGGTGGCCGCGATCGCCGGGAAGTTCTGCCCGAAGAAGTTGGTCGCGATCAACACCAGCAGCGTGGCCCGGTTGGCCGCGATCACCGGCGGCGGCACCGTCATCGCGAAGGCCGCCTCATACGCCGCTGCCGCCGCCTTGGCCTGGGTGGCGGTCTGCTCGGCCCGCGCCGCGGTGGTCGACAGCCAGGCCACATACGGCGCGGCCGCACCAGCCATTGCGGACGCGGCCGCGCCCGACCACTGCTGGCCGGTCAGGCCCGACAGCACCGAGGAGTAGCCGGCCGCGGCCACCTCCAACTCTTCGGCGAGTGCATCCCAGGCCACTGCGGCCGCCAGCATCGGCCCCGAACCCGGACCGGCATAGATCCGGCCAGAGTTGACCTCCGGGGGTAGCGCTGCGAAATCGAGCACCGACACTCCTTAGCGGATCTTCCGCGTCACGGGTGACGCTGGCTGCGATGCGGTGGGCATCGGCCGGCGCGCACCCCGGTATTGTGCCCGACGTGACAGCCGGCACGGGCGAGCCGGCGCCGGCACGTGCCGCCGAGTCGAGCGCAGCGCGGCCGCAGCCGGCAGTGAACTCGGCAGGATTTTCGTCCCCGGGAGTTCCGGCACGTCGACCACCGAACGGTACCGGACTTCGGACCCGGCGCTATCCACCGATGGGCACCTGCCGTCGCTTCGATGACCAAGATCACGGCCACCTGGGAGCTTTTTACCGGCCCCGACACTTTCCATAGCCATCCGTCCTCCTGAGCGCACAACGAAGACCGCGCCGACCGAAACGAGCGCGCATCATCGCGCTCACCCGATCACTTTCCGCGGCGCCGGCGGGGGCGCAATTCGCGGTAGCGCAGACGCCGACTCGCGACATCGCACTTCGGCAGGTGTTATTAATCGCAGAGCATTCTGCACGGGACTGCGATCCAGCTGCGAGCAAAATGTGAGGTCGCTGAAAATGTGTTACAACTACATTTCAAATCAGCATGAGCAAAACCCTTGCCCTGTTGCATCGAGAAGCAATTTTGAAATCAGCGTGAGTAAAAAGTTCAGAATTTTATACAAATGGTGTTTAATAAATTTGCCTATGGCCACCGCCGACTGGCGTGCTCCCCCCTGTGATAGCAAAAACCTCTGATGGAGGGCAGTTTTCGACGAACAACCGCACGTCCGGGAGCCTTTACAGCCCCGCAAAGCGCTCTTTGACCGCTTCCGCGGTGAGCCCGTAGTCCGCCAGTGAATATATATGCTTGGGCGCCCGCGGACCGGTCTGGCTTTTCGCGTGACTAACTTCCATGGCCATCCGCGCTTCATCGGTGAGCGGCACGCCGAGGTGACGGTAGATCCCTGCCACAGTCCCGATCGGATCAGCGATAAAATCGTCGTAGTCAACGTCGTAGAACTGATCCGGATTGTATTTGGCGCGTGCCGTGTTGAACCGGTCCAGTCCCCGCGACCAGGTCTCCATCGCGTCGGCACCGATTTGAGCGCCGACAAAGGTATTCGACCAACCCGCGGTGGTGTTGTGTGCCAGCGAACACATCGACGCCATGATCGTCTCGACCGGGCGGTGGGTCTGCACCACCAGAGCATCGGGGTAGGTCGCCATCAGCGCATCCAGCGCGAAGAGGTGGCTGGGGTTCTTGAGCACCCACCGCTTGTCGACGTCGTGCAAGCCGATCAGCTGCAGGTTCTTGCGGTGCCGTCGATACGCCGGAACCCAATCCTGTCCGGACAGCCAGTGCGCGTAACCGGGCACGTGAGCCAGCGTCTCGTAGGACACCGAATGGAACGACTGTCGCAACAGCTGCCAGCACTCCTCGAGCTCGTCGGCGGCCATGAAGTGTAGCCCGGTGTAATCGGGGTTCTCCTGGTGATGGCGGGCGAACCGGTCGGCGATCTGGCGATAGACCGGGTCGGATTCCCAGGTCCCGCGCGGCGGGCGGGGTTGCGGATACTCGGCCAGCCACATCTGCAGACCCTGATGCGCCGGATCGGCACCGAGCAAGCGGTGCAGCGCAGTCGTGCCGGTGCGCACCAGCCCGGTGACAAAGATCGGCTGTTCGATCGCCACGTCGGCGTGCTGGGGATACTTTTTCCACGCGGCTTGCGACAGCAGTCGGGCAACCAAAGCGCCGCGCAGGAAGAACCGACACATCTTTCCGCCCAGCGGGGTCAGATCGGCCTCGCGCCGGTAGGAGTCCAGCAGCACGGCCAGCGCTTCACGATAGTTGTCTTCGTCGGCACCGAAGTCATCCAGCCCGGTCAGCTTGGCCGCCGAAGCGTGCAACTCCTCGACGGTGCCGACATCGGTACGCTCCGACATCAGGCTTTGTATTCCCCGCAGTTGACGTCAAGGATCTGACCGGTGATGCCACTCGACAGGTCGCCGGCCAGGAAAAGGATCGCCGAGGCGACCTCGTCTTCGGTGGGCAGCCGCTTCAGGTCGGAGTTGGCGGCAGTGGCCGTGTAGATCTGCTCCACCGTCGTGCCGTATTTGTTAGCCTGGTGCTCGAAGTACCCTTTCAGGGTGTCACCCCAGATATAGCCGGGCGCAACGGAATTCACGCGGATTCCCTGCTCGCCGAGTTCGGTCGCCAACGACTGCGACATGGCCAGCAGCGCAGACTTGGCCATCTTGTAGGCGCCGTACTTCGGCTGGGAATGCCGGATCACCATGGAATTGACGTTGACAATCGCGCCTTTCGCCTGTGCCAGCGCCGGAGTGAAACCCTGGATGAGCCGCAATGCCCCGAGAACCGTCAACTCGATGGCATCCCTGATATGCGCAAACGTGGTTGCGGCCAGGGGCTTCATCGACGGCACGCGGAACGCGTTGTTGATCAGCACATCGACTTTGCCGTAGGCCGCCAATGCGGTGTCGACGAGACTCTTCACCTGCTCGTCGTCGGTGATGTCGGTGGCGACTGCCACCGCCCGCCGTCCGGTATCGTTGACCCGCTTGGCAAGATGTTCGAGGCGTTCCACGGTGCGGGCTGCGAGCACCAGATCGGCGCCCTCGTCGGCGCATCGCCGAGTCAACGTGGTTCCCAGTGCAGGGCCGACACCGCTGATCACCACTACCTTGCCGTCGAGCATCCCAGCCATCACTACTACCCCAGCATTCTGTTAGCAATTTGGTTTTGGCGCTGCGCAATCCGAGCGCGCCAGTCGTCTTCGGAAATCTTGTTGAGCTCGTAATATGGCAGCGTCGCCGGTACGGCATCGGCGTCGACGAGATCGACATCGGGTCCATCGGTCGCGGTCAGCGCCCGGGTTACCCGCTGCCAGCGGAACTGCAGAAAGCCCCGCCGGTGTCCCAGCGTCTCGACCCAGTTGGTGACACCGGGGTTCTGGTCGCAGACGACGATCCGGATTTTGCCATCCGGATCAGCTTGCGCCTGACTGGCATTAAGCGATGTCTGATGGTTGATGTAGTCCAGCGAGATGTACCACATGCTGCCCAGCTGGAAGCCGAGGTAGGGCGCGTCGATCACTGGCAGCGTGATGATCAGCGCCTGATCGGGCCGTAGGTCGAAGTGACCCGCCGACGAGTACTGGGTCGACAACCCGCCCGGCGTCAGCCGAGGGGCGACCATCGTGTTGACCGGAATGTTGAGATAGAACCACTGCGGGAATTGCAGCCACGTCTTGACCCGGTTGACCAGTTGTTTTGCTGCAGTGGCATAACGTTTTTCGATCGTTGCCCGAGTCAGCGGCGGCGGCGCGGTACCCGAAGTATCCAGGCGTGAGATGGCCACGGTGCCGCGCCGCTGTGACCAGTCGCCGTAGACCTCACGAATCACCAGTTGCCCCGGGCTGGCGGGCCGGAAACGCCACTGGAAGCTGCCGTCCTCGGCGACGTCGAGCTCGCGGTCGTCGAATGCGGCCTGGCTTGTCGGAACGGTGGCAGAGTTGTATTCACCGCCGAGCAATTGGAAACTCAGATCGGTGGTAGTGCCCCGGGTTCCGGTGACCACGTAATCGTGCTCGGCCTGCACTCGACAGCCGAAGTAGAGCGTGTCCGGGTTATCGAGGCCCATCTTGGTGAAGGGCCCGGTCCCGGTGAGCAGGAACGGATGGTCGCGCTCGTAGGCGAAGGCGAGCTGAGTGCATGCGGAGACGCAGCCCGCTAAATACTGCAATCCCTCGAGCAGATCGGATTCGGTCTCGATGTGCGGTGCAGCGGCCACGAGTTTCTCGGCCTCCGCTATCGCCTCGATCAACGGCTGGGAGAACACGCCTAGACGCTAGAACGTGTTCTATTTTTCGTCAATGGGCGAACAACCGGCACAGTTGCTCGACGTCACACACACCAGCAAACCACCCGGCGATGCCTGTTGCCGCCAGCGTCAGTGGGTAACCGCCCGTCCGGAGGCCTGCTCGCGTTTGATTTCCAGCGCGATGTCGATGAGCTGGTCTTCCTGGCCGCCGATGAGTTTGCGCTGACCGGCCCGGTAGAGCAAGGCCGAAGCAGGGACACCGTAGCGCTCGGCCTGTCGGACCGCGTGTTTGAGGAAGCTCGAGTAAACCCCGGCGTATCCCATGATCAGCGCGTTGCGGTCGAGCAGGCACTCGGCCGGCATCGCCGGGCGCACGACGTCCTCGGCAGCGTCGGCGATGTCGAAGAAGTCGATGCCGGTCTTGACACCGATCTTGTCGAACACTGCGATGAGTGCCTCGACCGGCGCGTTGCCGGCACCGGCACCGAATCGACGGCAGCTGCCGTCGATCTGCTTGGCACCGGCCCGCACCGCCTCCACCGAGTTGGCCACTCCCAGGCCGAGGTTTTCATGCCCGTGGAAACCGACCTCGGCATCAGACCCCAACTCGGCCACCAGCGCACCGACCCGGTCGCGCACCCCCTCCAGGACGAGCGCGCCCGCGGAGTCGACCACGTAAACGCACTGGCAGCCGGCGTCGGCCATGATGCGGGCCTGGGCGGCCAGTTTCTCCGGCGGAATCGTGTGGGCCATCATCAAAAACCCGACTGTTTCCAAGCCGAGTTCGCGAGCCAGCCCGAAGTGCTGGATAGACACGTCCGCCTCGGTGCAGTGGGTGGCGATCCGGCAGATCGAGCCGCCATTGTCCTGTGCTTCTTTGATGTCCTCTTTGGTGCCCACTCCGGGCAGCATCAAAAATGCGATCTTGGCTTCTTTCGCCGTCTGAGCGGCCAATTTGATCAATTCTTGCTCGGGCGTCTTCGAAAAGCCGTAATTGAACGACGACCCGCCCAGGCCGTCGCCGTGCGTCACCTCGATGACCGGCACCCCGGCGGCGTCCAGCGCGGCCACAATCGAGCCGACTTCGTCTTTGGTGAATTGGTGGCGTTTGTGGTGCGACCCGTCCCGCAGCGACGTGTCGGTGATCCGGACGTCCCAGAGGCTGTTCGTCATCGTGCACCTCCCACAACCGACAAGGTCACATCCCTTTTGCGCGCAATTTCCTCGCCGACCTTGGTGGCCGCCGCGGTCATGATGTCGAGGTTGCCGGCATAGGGCGGTAGGTAATCTCCGGCACCCTCGACCTCGACGAACGTGGTCACCAGCGCCTGGCCGCCGGAGTTGAGCGAGGGATCGTCGAACTGCGGTTCGTTGAGCAACCGGTAACCAGGCACGTAGGTCGCCACCTCGGCGACCATGGCGTGAATGGATTGCGCGATCGCGTCACGGTCGGCGTCTTCGGGGATCGCGCAGAAGATCGTGTCGCGCATGATCATCGGCGGGTCGGCGGGGTTGAGGATGATGATCGCCTTGCCGCGCTGCGCGCCGCCGATGGTCTGCACGCCCCGGCCGGTGCTCGTGGTGAACTCGTCGATGTTGGCCCGGGTGCCCGGTCCGGCCGACACCGATGCGACCGACGCCACGATCTCGGCGTAGGGCACCGGCGCCACCCGCGACACCGCGTACACGATGGGGATCGTCGCCTGACCGCCGCAGGTGATCATATTGACGTTCGGAGCGTCGAGGTGCTCGAGCAGGTTTGCCGGGGGGACCACCGCCGGGCCGATCGCGGCCGGCGTCAAGTCGATGACCCGGATTCCGGCCTGGGCATATTTCGGCGCGGCCGCCCTGTGCACGGCGGCGCTGGTGGCCTCGAATAACAGGTCGGGTTTTTCGGGCTGGGCCAGCAGCCAGTCGACCCCCTTGTCGGTGGTCTCCAGGCCGAGCTTGCGCGCCCGCGCCAAACCCTCAGAAGCCGGGTCGATCCCGACCATCCAGCGCGGCTCAAGCCATGGCGACCGCAGCAATTTATACAGCAGGTCGGTGCTGATGTTGCCGGATCCGACGATGGCCACACTCGCCTTGGACGCCATGTCTGCTTCCTCTTACTCGAACGATAAACGGACCGACCCGAGCCCGCCGAACTCGGCGACGAAGTCGTCGCCCGGGCGGGCGTCGATCGCTGGGGTGCACGAGCCCGGTAACGCGATGTCGCCGGCTTTAAGCCGCACGCCGAAGCTTTCCACGGTGCGGGACAGCCAGGCCACCGCGGTCACCGGGTTGCCCAGCACTGCGTCACTGCGGCCTTTGGCCACTATCTCACCGTTGCGGGTCAAGACCGCGTCGATGCTCATGACATCGATTTCGGCCGGCGCGACCCGCTGTCGGCCGAGGACGAAGCCGGCCGAGGAGGCATTGTCGGCGATGGTGTCGCACAGCGCAATCTTCCAGTCGGTGATGCGGGTGTCGATCAGCTCGATGGCCGGCACGATGGCGGCCGTCGCCTGGAGCACGTCGTCCTCGGTGCATCCGGCACCCGGCAGGTCGTCGGCCAGGATAAAACCCACCTCGACCTCCACCCGCGGATACAAGTAGTCGGCCGCCCTGACCGGGGTGTCCTCGAAAAGCTCCATCTCATCGAGCAGATGGCCATAGTCGGGTTCGTCGACGCCCATCATTTTCTGCATAGCCTCCGACGACAACCCGACTTTGTGTCCCACCACGCGGGCCCCTTCGGCGACCCGCTGCCGGACGTTGATCAACTGGATTGCGTAGGCGTCGACGACGTCGATCTCGGGATAGGCGGTCGTCAGCGGCACAACCGGCACTCGGCTGCGCTCGGCCTGCGCCAACTCGGCGGCGAGCAGTGCACGGGTGGCAGCCGAGATCATTGACCGAAGTCCCCTCGTCGGTGTGAGCGGGCCGGTAGCGGCCGGCCAGGGCAATTCTATAACGTGTTCTACATGACAGGGCACGAGTACGACGTCGTCGTGGTCGGCAGCGGTGGTGCAGGCATGGTTGCTGCGCTCACGGCTGCTCATAGCGGCCTTTCGGTAATAGTCATCGAGAAAGCGGCACATTACGGCGGCTCGACCGCCCGCTCCGGCGGCGGGGTCTGGATTCCCAACAACGAGATTCTCGAGCGTGATGGTGTCTCCGACACTGCGGAAGCGGCCCGTACCTACCTGCACGGAATCATCGGCGACGTCGTCGACTCCGAGCGTATCGACACCTACCTACAGCGCGGCCCGGAAATGCTGTCCTTCGTGCTTAAGCATACACCGTTGAAGATGTGTTGGGTGCCGGGCTATTCCGACTACTACCCGGAAGCACCGGGCGGTCGTCCGGGTGGTCGATCGATCGAGCCGAAACCATTCGACGCCAACAAACTCGGCCCGGACCTGGTCGCGCTCGAACCTCCCTACAGCAAGGTTCCTTTTAATGTGGTTGTACTGCAACAAGATTACGTCCGACTGAACCTGCTCAAGCGGCACCCGAAGGGTGTTCTGCGCAGTTTGCGAGTCGGTGCCCGGACATTGTGGGCCAAGGCAACCGGCAAGAATCTCGTCGGCATGGGCCGCGCGCTGATCGGCCCGTTACGGATCGGCCTGCGCGAAGCCGGCGTGCCGGTCCGGCTCAACACTGCGCTCACCGACCTGTACGTCGAGGATGGCGCCGTGCGCGGCGCCTACGTGCGCGACACCAGGGCCGACGACGCCGGCGATCCAACCCTCATCCGGGCTCGCCGCGGTGTCATCCTGGCATGCGGGGGCTTTGAACACAACGAGCAGATGCGAGTCAAATATCAGCGCGAGCCGATCGGAACCGGCTGGACCGTCGGTGCTGCCGCCAACACCGGCGACGGCATCCTCGCCGCCGAAAAACTCGGGACTGCTCTGGATTTGATGGAAGACGCCTGGTGGGGTCCGACGATCCCGCTGCCCGGCGGCCCGTGGTTCGCCTTGTCAGAGCGCAACGCGCCCGGGTCGATCATCGTCAACACCGCGGGAAAGCGATTCATGAACGAAGCGCTGCCCTACGTCGAAGCCACCCACCGGATGTATGGCGGCAAGTGGGGCCAGGGTCCCGGACCGGCCGAAAACCTTCCCGCGTGGATGATCTTCGACCAACGCTGCCGCGATCGCTACCTGTTCGCCGGACTGCAAGGTGGGCAGCGAATTCCCCGCAAGTGGCTGGAGGCGGGTGCCGTGGTGATGGCCGACACCATAACCGGTTTGGCGGACCGGATCGGGGTAGATCCCACCGGATTGGTCGCAACGGTGGACCGTTTCAACGGGTTCGCTCGCCGCGGCATCGACGAGGATTTTCATCGCGGCGAAAGCGCATACGATCGCTATTACAGCGATCCGACGAACAAGCCCAACCCGAGCCTGGGTGAGCTGCGGCATCCCCCCTACTACGCCGTGCAGATGGTGCCCGGTGATCTGGGCACCAAGGGAGGCATCCGCACCGACGCGCACGCACGAGCACTGCGCGACGACGGCAGCGTGATCGAGGGTCTTTACGCCGCCGGCAATGTGAGCGCCCCGGTAATGGGGCATACCTACCCTGGCCCGGGCGGCACCATCGGACCGGCAATGACGTTCGGCTACGTGGCGGCGCTGCACATCGCCGGAGAGTCATGACATGCCGATCGACGTAGACGCCGCGCTGGGTGCCGAGTTCGGATCGGTCGAATTCTCCTGGACATCAACCAATGTTCAGCTTTACAACCTCGCTTTGGGGGCCGGCGCCGATCCGACCGATCCGCGCGAACTGAGCTATGTGATCGACCACACGCCGCAGGTCTTGCCGACCTTCGGCTGCGTCGCCGCGTCGTTCAACGAAACCCAGCCGCCGAAAGTCAGTTGGCCCGGTGTCAAGATCGACTTGGCCAAGATCTTGCATGGATCTGAGCAGGTGAGCGTACCCGCACCCTTGCCGCCGTCTGGCAGCGCCCGCTCAGTCAGCCGGATAGTCGAGATCTGGGACAAGGGCACGGCCGCGGTGGTGGTGGTCGAGACATCGGTGACCACGCTGGACGGCGCGCCGCTGTGGACTCAGCGTCGATCCGTCTTCGCCCGCGGCGAAGGAGGATTCGGCGGCGAGCGCGGGCCTTCAGGTAGCGGGTCGTCGGCTGCCGTAGCCGACCGCGCTCCGGACCTCGAAGTTGAGTTGCCGACGCTCCCCCAGCAGGCGTTGCTCTACCGGCTGTGCGGAGACCGCAACCCGCTGCACTCGGATCCCCAATTCGCGGCCGCCGCGGGGTTTCCGCGGCCGATCCTGCACGGATTGTGCACCTTCGGCATGACCTGCAAAGCCATCGTCGACGCGATGCTGGACGCCGATGCCGCCGCGGTCGGCTCGTTCGGCGCGCGCTTCGCGGGCGTTGTGTTTCCCGGCGAGACGCTGAAAGTCAGTATCTGGGAAAACGAGGGCCGCCTGCTGGCCCGCGTGGTCGCGCCTTCGCGCGACCACGCGGTAGTGCTGTCGGGCGTCGAGTTGGCCCCGACCTAGTGTCCCGCGCCGTTAATTCGTTTTATTAATCTTCCAATGGACTCCAGGATC
>NZ_VYIK01000089.1 GCF_008709575.1 Mycobacterium sp. | reverse complement strand
GAGGAACACGTACGGCGCGGTCCCGAGCGCGTCGGTGTTGGCTTCGCGGACGAACAGCAGAATGTGCGAACCACGGTCGCGGTGGTGGATGTAGCGCTGCCCGGTCGGTGAGCTCGACGAGGTTGTCGACTGCGATTCCCAGTGGAAAAGCTCGGGGCTGAGCGCGAAGTCGCGGTACATCGTCGTCGGGGAGTAGTCGGTTTCGGTCTTTTTCAGCGTGATCAGAAACGCGTCGGTGTCGATCGCGTCGCACCACAGCACGCCTTCCCGAAAGGTGCTTGGCCGCCGCCGTGCTGCCACACCCAGGGCGGCGAGGATTTCTTCTCGGGAGTAGCTGGCGTGCAGCGCCAGCGGCACATCGGTGAGCGCCGGGATCAGATCTCCCAGCGGTTGGGTGCTGCGGCGCGCGGCGTCGAAGGCGATGTCGATCACCTGGCGCATCTCGTCGATCACCGGTTCAGCGCGGATCGCGGCCAACGCGTCTGCGGCGCTGTCGAATCCGCCGCCGTCGGGAAACAGCGAATAAAACAGCATCTCGGCCAGCCGCTGCTCGGCAGGGCTGTCCGCCGACACCTCACCATTGATAGCTGCGTGGTAGCCGGTGTGGCGCAGGCGATCATCGACGTGGGCGAGCGCGCGGACTCGGCTGACCAGCTGCCGTTCACGCGGGCCCGGTTGAGCGGCCAATCTGCCGGCGTCGCGGCAGAGCGTGGTCCATGAACGACCCGAGCGCAGCACATCGTCCAAGCCGCGCCCGGAAGCGTCAAGGTAGGAAGCCAGGTCGTTGTTGGGATGGTCGCGAATCTCCGAGACCAGCGCCGCCCAGCGCGGCTGGACTTGCTGGCGAACGTTTTCGAGCACCAGCTCTCGCGCTATGGGGTCGAGCACGATCTGGCTGCCCGAGGGCAGAAACGGAAACCCCTGCTCCAGCTGGTGGACCAGAGCCTTGCGGTTCAGCCCGGTCAGCGCGCGGAAACGCTGATCGAAGCGGAACTCGCGGCGTTGATTCCCGACGAAATCCAAAGCGGTCAACACGGTTTTGCCCGGTGTCAGCCGCAGGCCGCGGCCGAGTTGTTGGAGGAAGACGGTGGCGCTTTCGGTTGGGCGCAAAAACAGCACCGTGTCCACCTCGGGGATGTCCAAGCCTTCGTTGAACAGGTCGACGGCGAACACGATGTTGATGTCCCGGTTGCGCAACGCGGTCAGCGCCGACTGGCGTTCGCTGGCCGGGGTCTCGGCTGAGACCGCACGCGCCGGAACACCGGCGGTGGCAAACCGGTCCGCCATGTAGCGGGCATGCTCGATGCTCACGCAGAAACCCAGAGCCCGCATCGCCGCTACATCGTCCACCTTGTCGCGCAGCTCCTTGAGCACGATGCGGGTGCGCGCGTCATTGCCGGTATACACAGCGCTCAGCGCCGTCAGCTCGTATCCGCCACGCTTCCACTGCACGCCGGCTAGATCGACCCCGTCGTGAATGCCGAAGTAATGAAACGGGCACAGCAGGTTTTGTTCCAGCGCCTCCCACAGCCGCAGTTCCGCGGCGACTCGACCGCCGAAGAACTCCCGCACGTCCACGCCGTCACCGCGCTCCGGTGTCGCGGTCAGCCCCAGCAGTTCGATGGGTTGCACATGGTCGAGCAGCCGTCGATAGGAGGCGGCTTCGGCGTGGTGAAACTCGTCGATCACCACCACGTCGAAGTGACTGGGCTCGATGGTGGCAAGCCGTTCGGCCGAGAGCGACTGGATGCTGGCGAACACCTGCCGCCACCGGGTCGGCTGCTCACCGCCGACCAGCAGTTCGCCGAACGTCGGGTCGGTCAAGACTTCCTGATACATGCGCCGCGCCTGGGTGAGGATCTCCTTGCGGTGCGCAACGAACAGCAACGTCAACGCGCGGGCGTGCACCTCGCGGACCAGCCGGCGATAATCCAGCGCCGCGACGACGGTCTTGCCGGTTCCGGTGGCCGCCACGATCAGGTTGCGGTGCCGATCATGCAGCACCCGTTCCGCGTCGAGCTCTTCGAGCATCTCGGCCTGGAAGGGCTTGGGCTGCACCTCCAACCCCGACAGTGTGACCGTGAGCCGATCACGCTGCCGTCCGCCCGCGGCGACGTCGAGCGCCGCACGTAGCCGCTCCCCGTCAGCCGATGGATGGTAGGGCTCGAATTCCCGGTTTTCCCAATAGGACTCGAACGTGGCCCGGAACTTCTCCAGCAGATGAGGTGTCGCGATCGCCGAGAGCCGCACATTCCACTCCAGCCCGTCGACCAGCGCAGCGTGCGACAGATTGCTCGACCCCACATAGGCGGTGTGAAAACCAGTGTTGCGCTGCAACAGCCACGCCTTGGCGTGCAAGCGGGTGCGCTCGGTTTCGTAGTTGACCCGCACCTGCGCCCCGAACTCCTGCACCAACGCGTCGAGTGCGCGGGCGTCGGTGGCCCCCAGATAGGTCGTCGTGATGACCCGCAGCGGCACCCCGCGTCGCCGCAGCTCGGCGAGTTGGTCTTCCAACAGCCGCAGACCCTGCCATTTCACAAAGGCGCACAACAAGTCCACGTGATCGGCACTGGCGAGTTCCGCGCGCAGCTCAGCCGCCAACGTGGGCTCGTTGGGTGCGTTGGTCATCAACGCCGCGTCCGACAACGGTGTAGCCGGTCGAGGTAACCGGGCGACCTCGAGACGCTGGGCCGACCGCACCTCCTCGAGACGCTCGATTGTGTCGAGCGTGCGTTGATGCAGTGCCTCAACCGTCAGATCGGGGTCGGCGAGCACCGCCACGATTCGGCGCACCAGCTCGGCGCGGGCCTGCGGCGTCGCCGCGGCACGCAGCGCACGTTCGATGACTGGCATGAGATGCCGCGCGATGGCCAGCGGCTGCTCGCCCTCATCGACCGAGTCGATCTCGAGGTGCAGGTCTGGATGCGCGGCCAACGCGCGGTGCAGCCGCTCAGTCAGCAGCGACTCGTAGAGGCCTTCCTGCACGCCCGCAGGCTAACGGATGGCAGCTGCGGGCGCGTCGACATTCGACGGGGACGCTTTCGGTTGCTGACATCGGCTGGGCGGCCGGCGCAGGCGGCCATTTATCACTACCGACGTTCAACCGGCGATGAATGCCGCGACCTGCTCGACGAAAGCCTCCAGCTCGCCGAGGTTGTGTAGGCGGGCGGTGACAATGTCGTCGGATACCTGGATGTATTCGTGCACCAGGACGTTTCGAAATCCCACCGCCTTGCGAAAACCGTCGGCGATCTCGGCGGTGAGGACCCCATGGCTGCCGAGCAGGCGCATCGCGTCGCCGTTGTCGGCAGGAGGACCCCAACCTTGGGCCGAGCAGATGTGCTGGGCGACATCGATGCAGGCCTCGATCGCCGTGACGAACGTGTACTTGACGCCACGCAGCCATATGGGGTCTGCCCGCCGGGCCGCATCGGCCGCGGATTCGCGCCGCAGGATTGTCACGTCGTCGGTGATAGCCCGCAGCAGCCGAAGGACGCGGACCTCATCGACCACGGCGCACCGCTTCGGCGAACTCCTTATGGGCGCGGGTTATCCGCGGCAGTTCGTCGAGGTAGATCTTGCGGGTGGTTGCCTCCCACACCACCCGCGCCGCCGGATCGCTCTCGAAGAGGAGCCTGCCGTGCAGGGCGACTCTGCCGGCGAGCTCGAGGGGAGCACGGTCGAGGACAAGCAGGTCGACACCCGCGGGCAGCAGAACGTCGAAGGCCTGCGGCGGGTCTGCACCGAAGTAGGCGGCGATATCGATATCCGAGGTTGGCCGCGCGGTGTTGCTGGCGCGGCTGCCGTGCAGGTAGGCGAAAACGGCGCCGTGAGACCGCAGCGCCTCGATGGCCTCGCCGGTGCGGGCCGCGACGTCGTCCACACAGGTCATTGTGTCATCGGCTGCTGGTTATGCGGCGAATCGACGTCACCGACCCGGGTGGGCGGCTTCAGCTATCCCCGTGGGCCGGGCCAGTATCCGATGATGCCGTCGCCGAAGTCGAGGTCGGCATGTGGGAAGTCGTTGCCGACGGCCAGCAGTGGCTCGTGGCGACAGCGTCTGATGAAGCGGAACCAGACGTAAGGCAGAGCACTGACAAAACCGACGAACGTGACGGTGTTTGCCGCCGGTCCCGATCAGCCGGTGCAGTCAACCGCGACCTCAAGTGCTCGGCAGATCTCGCGCATCCGGGCGCCGGCAAGACGGCCGAGGCGGCTGACCAACACTGCAACCGAGACGCTTTCGACCGAGTCCAGGTTGACCGCCGAACGACGCGGGACCGGGTCGGAATCCGGGTCGAGGATAACCTCGCTGGCCAGTCCGCGGATGGTCGTCGTACACGGCGCGACGAGGGCACGTCGAAGCCGAGGGATCGCCGCGTCGCGGGACAGGACAACGACTGGGCGCCGGCCAATCTCGGCCAGCTCGCACCACCACACCTCGCCGCGAACCGGCAGTTCGCTCACGACGCGCCCGCCGCCCGCCGCCACGATGCCAGATCACCCCACTCGTCGGGCTCGTCAGCCGGATGCTCGTCGTAGGCGGCGTAACCGGCGTCGATCTCGGCGGAGCGGTGCCGAGCCAGCAACGCCGCAAGGGCCTCGTCGATGAGGGCGGCGTCGGTGATTCCCGCCCGCACGCTCCGTGCGCTGCTGAGCAGTTCAGCGCTCACAGTCGTGCTCAGCCGTATGCGGTTCATGCCATAATTATGGCATTGCGCTGCAGCGACGCGACCGAATCACCTCGGCACGAAACGCAGGATGCCGGCGGCGGCTGCCGCGGCACGGACCTGGGCGCGACTGATCGTCCCGTCGTCGCCGCCAACACCACGCCGTCAGCGGGGATAGGCGGCGCTGACGTCGGTATGCGCGAAATCGTCACCGGCATACAGCAGTGGTTCGCCGGTCAGCGCGGCCAGCGCATAGGAGAAGCAGTCGCCGAGGTTCAGCGCCGCCGGGTGCCCGCTACCGCGCCCGAAGTCCCGGTACGCCCTGCGCGCGATGTCGGCTTGTGCGGCGTCGAAGGGCACGAGTTCGATCTCCCACACGTCGAGTAGGCGCTCGACTCGGCGTTGATCCTCCGGGCGCAGGCGGCGGATGACGACGGCACCGACTTCCACGGCGGTGGCCGCCGACATCTTGGGGGCTCTCGCATCCAGCAGAATCTCGGCGAGATCGTCGGAGTGTGCTTCGCCGAGCACGATCGCGACGATCGCCGACGTGTCGACGATCACGACGGCAGGCCGGCGTCGTCGTAGAGTTGCCGCTCGGCGACCTTGAGCTGAGCACGTTCGGCGTCGCTCAGCGATGCGCGCAACTCATCGAGCAGCCGCCGGGCCTTCGCTCGCCGTTCCTGATCGCGGGTTCCTGCACCGGCGCGATCCAAGTCGGCCAGCTTGGCGCGAACCGCTTCGGCGACCGCGCCGGTCTGGGTGAGCCCGGTCCTGGCTGCGAGTTCGCGGACCAGCGCGGCGGTGCCCTCGTTCTTGATGTTGAGCCCCATTGGTAGAAGGATACCCAGCAGGTGAAGAACGTCTATACCGCACCGGGTGCGGGGTCGGCGCCGTCCCCGAACCGGGCCAGCGCCAGCGACCCGGCGACGGCGATGCCGAAGCCCGCCACCACCATCCAGCCCAGGCCGGCCCGGCTGCGGTCGCCCAGCCACACCACCCCGACCAGCGCGGGCCCGATCGTCTCACCGACGACCATGCCGGCGACGGCGGTGGTCACCGATCCGCGGCTCAACGCGGACGTCAGCAACAGATACCCGACCGCGCTGCCTGCCAGCACCGCGTACACCCCGGGGCCGGTGTAGAACGCCGCCGTGGTCGGATCCAAGGACGCGATCAGGCGTACCCCGATCTCGACGACCCCGAAGCCTCCCCCTGCTGCCAAGCCCAGGATGAGAGCCCGCCCACGGTCGCCCAGTCGGCCCGCGGCCGTACCGGCCGCAAAGATCGCCGCGACCACCACCACCAGCGCCCAGCCCAGTCCGGCCGGGCCGGGCCGGGAACCTTCCGGTCCGGCGGCGAACCCGAGCATGGCCAGCCCCAGGCACACCACGCCCACGGCCGTCCACTCCGCCGGCGACAGTCGCGCCGACAGCACCCACGCGGCCGCCAAGGCGGCGACGGCGATCGAGGCGGCCAACGAGGCGGCAACCAGGTAGATAGGCACCGACCGCAGCGCGGCCACTTGGAGCACGAAGCCCAGGCCGTCGAGCCCGAGACCCGCGAGATAACGCCATTGCCGCACCGCACGCCACAGCAACGCCCCGTCGACACCGCCGCTGGAACCGCCGGCCACCGCTCGGGTGGCTGCGGCCTGCAACACCGTCGCCGTGCCGTAGGCGACCGAGCAGCCCAGCGCCAGCAGCAACCCGATCAGCACCCACCGACCCTACGAGACGGCCGGCTCGCACAACCAGCTGACTATCACAAACCCCCCATCGGCGCAGGCACGACACGCCGCAGAAACCGTATTCCCAGGTGACACTCAAAAATTCCGTCATACTCCGCCTGTGTCCAGCAACGAAGCCATCGATCGTGCCGACGGGCCGGCGCCGATCTCCCGGCGCACGGTGCTGAGCGGATTGAGCCTGCTGCCGCTGGCCGCCACCATGCCGGGGGTTCTGCCGGCCGCATCCGCCGACACGTCATACCGCTTCTTATCCGAGCACCAGGCCGCGGTGCTCGACGCCGCCACCCGCCGCTTGATTCCCGGGCCCGACGACGATCCGCTCGAGGCCGGGTCGCCGGGGGCCCACGAAGCCAACGTGGTCCGCTTCCTGGACAACTTGCTGGCCGCGTTCTCGTTCTCACCCCCCGAGGTGTTCGCGGGCGGGCCGTGGAGCAACCGCGCCGGTGGTACCGAGGACTTCATGGCCGAGTTCGTCCCGCTCGACCGTGCCCAGACCTACGGGTGGCGCCAGCGCATCGCCAACTATCAAGAGCAGTACACCAACGGTATTGCGCTACTCGACGAGCTGGCCGGCGGCGACTTCACCACGGTGTCGAAGGCGCGCCAAGACGCCATCCTGCAAACGGGCAAGGCGGTGTCCTTCACCAAACTGCTGTTCGGCCACACCATCGAGGGCATGTACGCCGTCCCGGAGTACGGCGGCAACGCGAACCTGGTCGGCTGGAAAGACATCTTCTGGCCCGGTGACGTCCAGCCACGCGGCTACACCAACGCCGAAGTGGAGGCGCCGCAGTTCGACCCGGTCGGGATCCCCCCGAACGGCATCATCGCCAAGCTGCTCAACGGCGGCTGGACCAAGATCATCGCCATGCTGGGCGGCAAAGGCGGCGTCAATGTCTAAGGCGATCGTCGTCGGCTCGGGCGCCGGCGGCTCGATCGTGTCGATGGCGCTCGCCGAAGCCGGCTGGGACGTGGTGATCTTCGAGATGGGGCCGCAGTACTACACCAACCTCGCCGGGACCGGGCCGTTTCCGACGATGTTCTCCAACGACGAGCTCAAAAGTGATCGCCCCTTCGAGCAGCCCGACCCGCTGGCCTTCCCGCGCACGTTTCGCCAAAACGCCAACCAAAACGCGGCAGCAACCTACGTCGGTGCGGTCGACGACCTTTCCAACCAGGTCGGCGGCACCTACCCGCACTCGGACTGCAAGTTCACCCGGCTGTGGGACATCGACTTCAAGGGGCTGTCGCTCCTGGGCCCGGTGCCCGGCGCGGACATGGCCGACTGGCCGTTCGAATACAGCGACATCGCACCGTATTACGACGCGGTCGAAAAACTGATCGGCACCCAGGGCGACCTGGGGTCCACCCCGGCGCTGGTGTTGAAACACGCGCCACAAGAGCAGCCTTTCCCGATGCCGCCGGGAGCCCAGCAGCGCTCGTCGCTGCTGCTGGCCGCGGGGGCCAAACGCATCGGGCTGCATCCCTACTTCGCCCCGATGGTGATCAACTCGGTGGAATACAACGGCACCCCGGCGTGCAACAACTGCGGGTTCTGCTCCAGCTACGGCTGCCCGATCTCGGCCAAACCGACCACCTTGATCCCGCTGCGGCGGGCGCTGCAAACCGGGCGGGCCGATCTGCGCCCGCTGACGCAGGTCACCAAGGTCAATTTCACCGGCCGCAAGGCCACCGGGGTGTCGTTTCTGGACCCGCAGGGCAAACCCGGCACCGAAAGCGCCGACGTGGTGGTGCTGTCCTGCTCGGCGGTGCTCACACCGTGGCTGGCGCTGCTCTCCGAGCTGCCCGATCCTTACGGGCGCATCGGCAAACGGATGATGTTTCAAAACTTCTACGAAGGCTTCGCGGTCTTTCTCGACCAGCGGGTGCACGCCTACAAGGGCCGCGCGCTCACCCAGATCATGCAGGACTTCAACGACCCCGACTTTCCCGGGGCGCGGGCTTTCGCCCGGCTGGCCGGGCTGCCCTACATCCGGGCCGGGCTGTGCGAACTCGGCGGCAGCCAAAACCCGATCACCGAAGGCAAGTTCTACCAGCAGATCCTGGGGTTTTTGCCGGGGGTGCAGTTTTTCGGCCGCCCGTTCAAGGAGCTGATGCGGGCCTCGCTGTTGCGCGACCGGCTGGCCGGGGTGGACTGTTTTGCCACCGATATGCCGTATCTGACCAACACGGTGACGTTGGACCCGACGGTCAAGAACTTCAACGGCCAGCCGGTGCCGCGGATCACCTACGACATCGGAAAATTCGAGAAGGTCTCCCAGGACTTCTTCCTACCGCTGGTCACTGCGATGTGCGGGGCATCCGGCGCCCAGCTGTATGCCGCCATACCCAAGCGTCTGGTGACGTCGCTGTCCGGCCCGCCGCTCCCCAGCGGCAAACACACCATGGGCGGGATGCAGCTGGGCACCGACCCCAAGACCAGCGTGCTGGATGCCGACGGGCGGATGCATTTCATGGACAACGTCTACGCCGCCGACGGCAGCGTGTTCGTCACCTCCAGCGGCGCGCACCCCACCGAGACGATCATGGCGGTGGCGCTGCGCATCGCCTACGGGCTGACCGGCCAGCGCCCCACCGCGGCGGCGGCCGCCCCGGCGGCGTCGTCACCGGTCTAGGAATTCGGCACCCGAGGATTAGCGTGAGGCTACTGGACACGACCCGATCCGCGGTGAGCTTGCGGCGGAAGGCACGACAATGGCCATGAAAAAAACGACAGACCGGCCCACCCCGCGGAAGCGCCGATCACACCGCGCACACCGCGCCAAGAGGGGGCGTTGTCGTCGGGTGATCGGCCTGGCCACGACCGCCGGGGCGGTTGCGGCCGCGGCGATGACTCCCCTGGCCGTCGCGCCGGTTGCGCACGCCGACCTTCTCGAGGTGATCCTCGATCCGGTCATCGAGCCTGCCGAGGCAGCCATGACGGGTCTGACCGATGCGTTCGCGGGTCTGGACCCCGCCGGCGTCGGGGTGAGCGCCGCTGATGCTGCGTTGGCGTCTTCTGTGTTGGCGTCGGCGGATCCGTCCCTTGTCTCCCTCATCGGTGCGCTGGCCGGTGTGTTCGACACGGTGATCTACCAGCCCACGTACGCGATCGGCCAGTTCTGGATCACCAATCCGCTCGGTGAATTCGTCGACAACACCTTCATCAACCCGATCGGCCTGGCGCTGATCGGACACGATCTGCTCGGCAATGGCACCCCCGGCATCGACGGCGGCACGGTGCTGCAGGCCGCCGGCGGCCCGGGCGGTGTGTTGTTCGGCGACGGCGGGGCCGGCGGCACCGCGGCCAGCGGGCAGGGCGGCCTCGGCGGGCCCGCCGGGCTGATCGGCAACGGCGGCGACGGCGGAGCCGGGGCCGACGGCGCGCCCGGCGGCGACGGGGGCAACGGCGGACTGCTGATGGGCATCGGCGGCCAGGGCGGCGACGGCGGGGCCGGCGGGGCCGGCGTTGTCGGCGAGAACGGCGGTGCCCACGGTGGCGGCG
>NZ_VYIK01000088.1:6523-10307 GCF_008709575.1 Mycobacterium sp. | reverse complement strand
TGTCGTCGCGCTCGAAGTACGCGCAGCTGTAGGTCTGCGTCGGGTCGAGGAACAGCCGGAAGAAATCGTCGGAGAGATCGTAGTGCGCCTGCACATCGCGGAAATGCGGTGTCAACTTCTGTGGCATGCCGGTGCGCCTTCCCCCTCCCCTGCTGTCCAGCCTAGACGACCGTCGGGCTCTTTCGTGGCAGCCGCGACCCGGGCCGCAGCCCGCGTCGCGGTGTCACGCGGCGGCGAATGTCGCCGTCAGCTCGCTGATCACTTGGTCCCACAGCGGCTCCGGCAGGTCGTGTCCCATCCCCTCGAACAGGACCAACCGGGCACCCTTGATCGCCTTCGCCACCGCACGTCCGCCGGAGGGTCGCATCAACGTGTCGGCCCGGCCGTGCAGGACGACGGTGGGCACCGTGGTCCGCCGGTTGTAACCGACCAGGCTGCCGCTGCCCAGGATCGCGTTGAAGTGCCGCGCCACGCCCCAGGGGTAGTAGCTGCGCTGGTAGCTCTCGATGGCCTCCGCCCGGATCTGGTGCTCCGGCGCCGGATAGGCGGGGCTGCCGGTGATCCGGGTCACCCGGACCGTGTTGTCGACGATCACCTCCAGCGGCGAGCCCGGCGGCGGGCCCTTGAGCACCGCCCACAAGGCGCGCGGCGCCGGCGGCGGCAGCAACGGCCGGTTGTTGCTGGAGAAGATCACGGCCAGCGACCGGGCCCGCTCGCTGAACCGGGCGGCGACGATCTGGGCGATCATGCCCCCCATCGAGGCGCCGACGATGTGCGCCCGGTCGATTCCGAGGTGGTCGAGCACCGCCACCGCGTCGTCGGCCATGTCCTCCAGCGTGTAGGCCGCTGTACTCGGGATGCCCAGCCAGAACTTGAGCATCCGGGGCAGCAGCGGCCCGCTCGGGTCATGGTGGCCGGTTTTGGTGGACAGTCCGACGTCGCGGTTGTCGTAGCGGATCACCCGCAGACCCTCGGCGACGAGTTTTTCGCAGAACCCCGTGCGCCACAGCAACAGCTGCGCACCCAATCCCATGATCAGCAGCACGGCCGGGTCGTTGGGGTCGCCCATGTCCTCGTAGTAGAGCTCAACAGGGTGAGGATCGCTGCCCGAACGCGCCATGCCGGTTCGCAGTTCCACTTCTTTAGACCTCTCTAGACCTCGATGTCGGTCTGGTGCTCACGGCTGACCTCGACCATGAAGTTGGCGAAGTAGCCGGTCAGCTGCGGGTCGGACATCATCTGCCAGTGCGGCGCCAGCAGCTTCATGTACCGCTCGACATACAGGAACTGTTTGCCGATCAACACCAGCTCGCGCGGCAGCTTGACGTCGTAGGCGTCGGCCAGCGCGGAGAGCTGCCGGCCGATGTCGGCGTAGGACATCTCCCCCAGCGACTTCATCGTCAGCGGGGTGGAGAAGGCCGCCAAGTCCCTGGCGGCCTGCGCTTCGGGCTTGACGGTGCCCACGGCGCCCATCAGCACGACGATCTTGCCCGCCGCCGCGTGGTCCTTTTTGACCAGCAGGGCGTACACCAGCTCGCGCAGCAGCCAGCGGGTGCGCGGGTCGATGCGGCCCATGATGCCGAAGTCGAAGAACACGATCCGGCCCGCCTCGTCGACATAGAGGTTGCCGGCGTGCAGGTCGCCGTGAAACAGCCCATGCCGCAGGCCGCCCTCGAACAACGAAAACAGCAGCGCTTTGACCAGCTCGGTGCCGTCGAACCCGGCCTTGCGGATCGCAGCGGCGTCGTCGATGCGGATGCCGCGCACCCGCTCCATCGTCAGTACCCGTTCGGTGGTGAGGTTCCAGTACACCTGGGGCACCCGGATGCCCCGGCCCAGCGGGGAGGCGTGCAAGTGCGAGACCCACGCCTCCATCGACTGCGCCTCGAGGCGGAAGTCCAGCTCTTCGGCCAGGTTGTCGGCGAAGTCGGCGACGACGTCTTGGGCGGAGAGTCGCCGGCCCAGCTTGGCCAGCTCGACGGCCTGGGCAAAGCGCCGCAGGATCTGCAGGTCGGCCGCGACGCGGCGGCGGATACCGGGGCGCTGGATCTTGACGACGACCTCCTCGCCGCTGTGCAGGGTGGCGTAGTGCACCTGGGCGATCGACGCCGACGCGAACGGTTCCTCGTCGAAGGAGGCGAACAGCTGCGAGGGCTCGGCGCCGAGCTCCCGGCGCAGCAGTGTGTGGATGTCGTGCTTGTTCGCCGGCGGCACGCGGTCGAGCAGGCTGCGGAATTCCCGGGACAGCGGTTCGCCGAACGCGCCCGGGCTCGACGCGATGATCTGCCCGAATTTGACGTAGGTCGGCCCGAGGTCGGTGAAGGTCTGCGGGATCTCCTTGATCACCTTCTGCTGCCAGCCACCCCGGCCCGGCAGCTTGGTCGCCACGCGGGCGGCGGTGCGGGTGAGCTGCCAACCGGTGGCGCCGATGCGGGCCGCTTCGACCGGCAGCGACACCCGGTCCAGTCTGGCTACTGGGCGATGACTGTTGGAACTCATCCCCGCAGTCTCTCAAATCGTCCGGTGCGTTTCCGAATGCCACAGCTCGCGGCCGTGGTGGCGTGCGCGCGAGCGTGCGCAGTCGCGTGCGCTTTCCGGCGTGTCTGTGCGTGGACACGCACGCTCGCGGCGATCACCAGCGGGGAGGGTCATAAGGTGCGGGGGTGCAGGTCATCTCCGCGGAGTCGACGGAGCTGTTCGTCGGGCCGCCGCACACGCCGCTGCAGCTGGCCCGGGTCACGCTCGGCGGCTGCACCGAGCCGACCCGGGTGCAGATCGACGGCGACGGCCTGAGCGGCGCGGCGCTCGCCGGAGCCGGGCAGGACGTCGTGGAGGTGCCGGTCGCCGTCGAGGATCCGGTGATCGGGCAGCGCCGCACCGGGCGGGTGCGGAGCGGCGACGTCATGGAGTCGTTCGTGTTCACCGTCGCCGAGCCCGGCTGGACGATGTTCATGATCAGCCACTTCCACTACGACCCGGTGTGGTGGAACACCCAGGGCGCCTACACCAGCGTGTGGCGGGAGGACCCGCCGGGCAGGTGCCGGCAGGCCAACGGTTTCGAGCTGGTGCACGCGCATCTGGAGATGGCCCGCCGCGAACCGGAGTACAAATTCGTGCTGGCCGAGGTCGATTACCTCAAGCCGTACTGGGACACCCATCCCGAGGACCGCGCTGATCTGCGCCGCTTTATCGCGCAAGGCCGGGTCGAGGTTATGGGCGGCACCTACAACGAACCGAACACCAACCTCACCAGCCCGGAGACGACGATCCGAAATCTGGTCCACGGCATGGGTTTCCAGCGTGACGTGCTCGGCGGCGACCCGGCGACCGCCTGGCAGCTCGACGTGTTCGGCCACGATCCGCAGTTTCCGGGGATAGCCGCCGACGCCGGGCTGACGTCGAGTTCGTGGGCCCGCGGACCGCATCACCAGTGGGGGCCGATGCACAGCGACGGCGGGGTAGCCGGCATGCAGTTCTGCAGCGAGTTCGAGTGGATCGCCCCGTCCGGGCGCGGCCTGCTCACCCACTACATGCCGGCGCACTACTCAGCCGGCTGGTGGATGGACGAGGCCGCGTCGCTTGCCGAGGCCGAGCAGGCCACCTACCGGCTGTTCGAGGAGCTCCGCAAAGTCGCACTGACCCGCAACGTGCTGTTGCCGGTCGGCACCGACTACACCCCGCCGAACAAGTGGGTGACCGCGATCCACCGGGACTGGGGCGCGCGCTATACCTGGCCGAAGTTCGTCTGCGCGCTGCCGCGGGAGTTCTTCGCCGCGGTGCGCGC
>NZ_VYIK01000088.1:0-6428 GCF_008709575.1 Mycobacterium sp. | reverse complement strand
CTATACCTGGCCGAAGTTCGTCTGCGCGCTGCCGCGGGAGTTCTTCGCCGCGGTGCGCGCCGAACTCGACGCCCGCGGACTGGCGCCCTCGCCGCAGACCCGGGACATGAACCCGGTCTACACCGGCAAGGACGTGACGTTCATCGACACCAAGCAGGCCAACCGGGCCGCCGAGAACACGGTGCTGGACGCCGAAAAGTACGCGGTCTTCGCCGGGATTTTGGCCGGTGCGGACTACCCGCAGGCGGCGCTGGCCAAGGCGTGGGCGCAGTTAGCCTACGGCGCCCACCACGACGCGATCACCGGGTCGGAATCCGACCAGGTTTACCTGGATCTGTTGACCGGCTGGCGCGACGCGTGGGAGCTGGGCCGGGTGACCCGCGACAACGCGTTGGCCCTGCTGTCCGGCGCAGTGCCCGGCGACCTGGTGGTGTGGAACCCGCTCGCGCACGACCGCACCGACGTGGTGACCGCCCGGCTCGGCATCCCACTCGGCGCCGGAGTGCGGGTGCGAGATTGCGACGGCGCCGAGCTGCCTGCGCTCGTCGAGCACGACGGAGCCTCGGTCAGCTTTCTGGCCCGCGACGTGCCGTCGCTGGGCTGGCGGGCCTATCGGATCGCCGGCGCCGACGAACCGGCCGGCTGGGAACCGATGCCCGGGACCGCGATCGCCAACGCGCACTACCGGCTGGTCGTCGATCCGGCCCGCGGCGGCGGGGTGTCGTCGCTGCGCCATAACGGCCGTGAGCTGATCGCTGCCGGCGAGGTGGGCAACGAGCTGGCCGTCTACCGGGAGTACCCGGCCCACCCGAGCGGTGGCGAAGGCCCGTGGCACTTGCTGCCCAGCGGGCCGGTCGTTTGCTCGTCGACCGTCGGCGCCGACGTCGCGGCCTACCGCTGCTCGCTGGGGCAGCGCCTGGTGGTGCGCGGCCGGATCGGCACGCTGCTGCGCTACACCCAGAGCCTGACGCTGTGGCAGGGCGTCGAACGGGTGGACTGCGCCACCACGATCGACGAGTTCACCGGGGAAGACCGGCTGGTGCGGCTGCGCTGGCCATGTCCGATACCCGGGGCGATGCCGGTCAGCGAGGTCGGCGACGCCGTCGTCGGGCGCGGTTTCGCGTTGCTGCACGACCCGGCCACCGGGCAATCGGTGGACACCGGCCGCTATCCGTGGACGCTGGACAACCCGGCCTACGGCTGGTTCGGGCTGTCGGCGACCGTTCGGGTCCGTGCCGGCGATGCGGTCGCGGCGGTAGCGGTGGCCGAGGTGGTGGGGCCGTCGGAGACGCTCTCCGGCGTGCTGGCGCGGGACCTGATGGTCGCGCTGGTGCGGGCCGGGGTCACCGCAACCTGCAGCAGCGCCGACAAGCCCCGCTACGGCCACCTGGGCGTCGACTCCAACCTGCCGGACACCCGCATCGCGTTGGGCGGACCTGCCGACAACGCCTTCACCAAGGCGGTGCTTGCCGCCGCTGGCCCCGCATACCGCAGTGAGCTGGAGCGCCAGCTTGCCGCGACGGGGCGGGCCCGGATATGGGTGCCGGCGGCAGGCCCGCTGGCGTCGGCCTGGGTGCCCGGTGCCGACCTGCGTGACCCGCGGGCGCTGCCGGTGCTGGTGATCGCCGGCCGCGACGACACCGACCTCGCGCCGGCCATCGCGGCGGTGGCCGATGACCTCGCCGACGCCGAGATCATCGTCAGCCAGCAGGCACCGACGGGGCTGCACCCGTACGAGTCGCGCACGGTTGCGCTGCTCAACCGCGGGGTGCCCAGCTTCGCCGTCGATACCGACGGCACCTTGCACACCGCGCTGATGCGGTCCTGCACCGGCTGGCCGTCGGGCACCTGGATCGACGAGCCGCGCCGCACCGCGCCGGACGGGTCGAGCTTTCAGCTTCAGCATTGGACCCACACCTTCGACTACGCGCTGGTCGCCGGCGCCGGGGACTGGCGGAAAGCCGGAATCCCGGCGCGCAGCGCCGAGTTCTCGCACCCGTTGCTTGCGGTCGTCGGGCGAGGTGAGGGGCTGCCGGCGGTCGGCGCGCTGCTGCGGGTCGGCCCCGCGGTGCAGCTGGGCGCGCTCAAGCCGGCCGGCAACCCGTTGGCCCGCGGCAGCGGCCAACCCGTCGATCCGCATGCGGTGGCGATCCGGCTGGTCGAACCGCACGGCGCCGACACCGCCGTCGTCGTGCGCGCGCCGCTGGGCACGGTGTCCGAGCTTCACCCGGCCGATCTGCTTGAGCAGCCGACCGCGCAACCACCCCTGACCGCGCTGCACGGCTACCAGATCGCCACCGTGCTGGCCCGGCTCGACATGCCCGCGGTGGTGCCCGGCACGGCCGACGCGCTGGCCCCCGAGGCCGAGACCGCCCAGCCGCTGTACGCCCGGTACTGGCTGCACAACCGCGGCCCGGCCCCGCTCGGCGGGCTACCGGCGGTCGCCCACCTGCATCCGCAGCGGGTGACCGTGCCCGCCGGCGGCGAGGTGCGGCTGCGGCTCACCGCGGCCGGCGACGCCACCGATACGGCGCTGGCCGGCCGGGTCGTGCTGGTGTGTCCGCGCGGCTGGTCGGCCGCTCCCGCCGAGCTGCCGTTCACGCTGGCGCCCGGGCAGTGGGCCGACGCCGACGTGGTGGTGCGGGTGCCCGAGCACGCCGACCCGGGGCGCCACCCGGTGCGCGCACAGCTGCGCCTCACCGGCGACGTGCCGGCCGCCTGGCGGCAGGTGGTCGAAGACGTGTGCACGGTGTCGGTCGGCTCGGCCGACGACGGCCCGCTGGCATATCTGGCCGACGGGCCGGCCGAGGTCGAGGTTGTCGCCGGCGACTCGGCGCGGCTGACGGTGACGGTCGGCAGCGGCGCCGGGGCCGAACTGGCGCTGGAGGCCCACCTGATCAGCCCGTGGGGAACCTGGGAGTGGATCGGTCCGGCCGCGCAGGGCGCGGTGCTGCCGGCGCGCGGCACCGTGGAGCTCGGCTTCGACGTTGCGCCGCCGCGCTGGGTGCAGCCGGGCCGGTGGTGGGCGCTGGTCCGGGTCGGCTGCGCGGGCAGCCTGCTTTATTCGCCGGCGGTGACGGTGACGGTCCGATGATCGGCGACATCATCCCCGACACCGTTGCCGCCACCGTGGCCGGTGCGCCGGTTCTGGTCGCGGAGGTCGACGCGCGCGAGGCGTTGCTGCGGGACGGTCCGGCGGCGGCGCTACCGGCGCCCGGCACCAGCGAAGGACGCCAGCTTCGGCGCTGGCTGACGCAACTGATCGTGACCGAGTGGGTGATCACCACCGAGGCCGAGGCGCTCGGGGTGACCGCCGGGGAGGCGCCGGCCGAAGAAAACCTGCTGCCCGACGCGACGGCGCGACTCGAGCTCGGCAGTGTGGCCGCCGCAGCCCCGCCGTTGGAGCAGGTGCGGCCGGTGATCGCCGAACATCTGCGGGCCGCTGCGCGGCGTCGGGCGTTCCGGGTCTGGCTCGACGCGCGCCGAGCCGAGCAGGTGCGGCTGGCGCCCGGCTACGAACATCCCGGTGACCCCCGTCAACCCGACAACACCCACCGGCACTGAAGCCGCGCGCTTGGGTATCGTCAGCGGCGGCGGGCGGGCAGGGGAGGAACACATGCGCACCCTGTCGCTGGACATCGGCGGCACCAAGATCGCCGCCGGGCTGGTCGATCCGGGAGGCACGCTCGTGCACGCGGTAACGCGGCCCACCCCGCATGACTGTGGTGCCGAGCAGGTGTGGGCTGTCGTCGAGGGGTTGATCGCCGAGACGCTCGACGTTGCCGGCGGCGCAGTCGACGCGGTCGGCATCGCCGCGGCCGGCCCGATCGACGTTGCGTCGGGCACGGTGAGCCCCATCAACATCGCGGCCTGGCACAGCTTCCCGCTGCGCGACCGGGTGGCCGCCGCGGTGCCCGGCGTGCCGGTGCGACTCGGCGGCGACGGGTTGTGCATGGCCCTGGGCGAGCACTGGGGCGGCGCCGGGCGGGGCAGCCGTTTTCTGCTCGGCATCGTGGTGTCCACGGGTGTGGGCGGGGGGCTGGTACTGGACGACGCCTCCTATCCGGGGCGCACCGGCAACGCCGGGCATGTCGGACACGTGGTCGTCGAGTTGGATGGCGCACCGTGTGTCTGCGGCGGCCGCGGCTGCGTCGAGACCGTCGCGTCCGGCCCGTCGATGACGCGGTGGGCGCGGGCCAACGGCTGGGCGGGGGCCGATGCCACAGAGCTGGCGCAGGCGGCCTCCGCCGGCGACCCGGTCGCCGTGCGGGCCTTCGGTCGCGGCGCTGCCGCGCTGGCCGCGATGATCGCCTCGGTGGCGGCGGTGTGCGACCTTGATGTCGCGGTCATCGGCGGGGGAGTCGCCAAGTCCGGTCGGGTGCTCTTCGACCCGCTGCGCACGGCGCTGACCTCCTACGCCGGCCTGGATTTCCTCCGCGGGCTGCGCGTCGTGCCCGCCGAGTTGGGCGGCAATGCCGGTCTGGTCGGGGCGGCCGCGCTGGTCTCGTGAGTCACTAATCAAAGTACAAACACATTGTGCCCAGCTCCGAGCGATTTTGCGGAGGTGTCGTACCGCCGTGCGACGGTCCGGCGATGAAGAACTCGCGACTTCTGCGTGGAATCGAGCTTCGCTACGTCCTCACGATGCATTTGTTCCTGCACGGTCCCGCGACGATCACCGACCTGTTCGCGGCGCTCGACCACCACGGGTTCGGCGTGGTTAGCCCGTCGCCGAAATCGGTGTCGGACGCGCTGCGCTGGGAACGACGCCGGGGAAGAGTGCGTCGTCTCGCGCGCGGTCGTTATGGCCCTGGCCGAATGCCGCGCGGCACGGAATATCGGATCCACCGGCGGGTGCCGGCGTTGCGCGCAGAAGCCGCGCAATCGCTCGGAGGCGGGCACGATCGGCACCGCTTCGGTGAGCGACTTGAGTGACAGCTCCGATCACGACCGGCGCCTTTTTGGCTGATCGGGACCGCCACGCTATTGTGGGAGCCGACCCACCGAAGACCGTCGGTCACCGAGCAATCGGTCGAAGGACCGGGAACATCCCGGCGGCCCACGCAGGAGGACGAGGGCCGCTTGTCACGCCCCGACCGCATCCTGCGTCGGGGCGTTGCGCATTCCCGGGGCCGAGAACTTTCCCGAGGAGGCATGAATGGGCAGGGCTGACAAGGCCGCCGCCGTTGCCGACATCGCCGAGCAGTTCAAGACCTCGACTGCGACCGTGATCACCGAATACCGCGGCCTGACCGTGGGCAACCTGGCCGAGCTGCGCCGCTCGCTGGCCGGGTCGGCCACCTACACCGTCGCCAAGAACACGCTGATCAAGCGGGCCGCGTCGGAGGCGGGCATCGAAGGTCTCGACGAGTTGTTCGTCGGCCCGACCGCGATCGCGTTCGTCACCGGTGAGGCGGTCGACGCGGCCAAGGCCATCAAGACCTTCGCCAAGGAGCACAAAGCGCTGGTGATCAAGGGCGGCTACATGGATGGCCACCCGCTCAGCGTGGCTCAGGTCGAGCACATCGCCGACCTGGAATCCCGCGAGGTGCTGCTGGCCAAGCTGGCCGGCGCGATGAAGGCCAACCTCGCCAAGGCGGCCGGATTGTTCGCCGCGCCGGCATCGCACATGGCCCGCCTCGCCGCGGCGCTGCAGGAGAAAAGAGCCTCGGCGGCCCCGGCTGCCGAGGCCAACGAGGCCAACGAGGCTGACGAGGCCGACCAGGCCGCCGAGTAACCCCTACCACCACGGAAGGACATCCACCATGGCCAAGCTCTCCACCGACGAGCTGCTCGACGCCTTCAAGGAACTGACCTTGCTGGAGCTCTCCGAGTTCGTCAAGAAGTTCGAGGAAACCTTCGAGGTCACCGCCGCCGCCCCGGTCGCCGTCGCGGCCGCTGCGCCGGGAGCCGCCCCCACGGCCGCGGAGCCTGTCGAGGAGCAGTCCGAGTTCGACGTCATCCTGGAAGCCGCCGGTGACAAGAAGATCGGCGTCATCAAGGTCGTGCGCGAGATCGTTTCGGGCCTGGGCCTCAAGGAAGCCAAGGACCTCGTCGACAGCGCGCCCAAGCCGTTGCTCGAGAAGGTCGCCAAGGAGGCCGCCGAGGAGGCCAAGGCCAAGCTCGAAGCCGCCGGCGCCACCGTCACCGTCAAGTAGTCACTTAGTCGACCGGGGCGTCGGGGGTTGCCGAACATCAGCGGGCGCCGACGCAGCGTTTCCCCTCGGCTTCCCCGGCATGGTCGATGCGGGTACGGTACAGTGACTCATGCCACAAGCCCCGCTTGCCGGTGCCGTGGAGCTACGTCGTCGTCGGGAGGATACGGATGGGTACGGCTATCCACGTGGAGGGACTGACCAAGTCCTTCGGATCTTCGCGGATTTGGGAAGACGTCACGTTGGACATCCCGGCCGGTGAGGTCAGCGTGC
>NZ_VYIK01000087.1 GCF_008709575.1 Mycobacterium sp. | reverse complement strand
ACATCGACGGTGACGTCGCAGTGGGACGGCGGCTATGTCACCGAGTACACGATCGCCAACTCGGGCACCACCCCGCTCGACAACTGGCAGCTGCAATTCACTCTGCCCGCCGGTCAATCCATCACCGATGCGTGGAACGCGGTGGTGACGCAGTCCGGCAACCACTATGTCTTGACCCCGGAAAGCTATGACAGCACGATCGCATCAGATGGCTCGATAAAACTAGGTTTCGAGGCGACCGATGCCGGCGCCTACGCCCCACCCACCCAGGTGACAGTGGACGGACAACCCGTCGACAGCGGGTCCGGCGCCACCAGCACCACCACCACGGGCACCACCGGCGCCACCAGCACCACCACGGGCACTACCAGCACCGGCACCACCGGAACCACCACCAGCGGAGCGGAATTCTCTCCCTATTTTGATGTGACTCTTTACCCGGCGTTCAACTACTCATCGGCAGCAGACGCAGGCATTAAAGACGCCACACTGGCCTTCATCGTCGCTGACAGCCAGGATCAACCGGCTTGGGGCGGCTTCGGCGCCTATGCGGTCGACGGCGGCTCAGATATCTCTTATATCAACAACCAGATCAGCGCCATGGAAGCCGATGGTATCTCGCCAACAATTTCCTTCGGAGGCGAGAATGGCACCTATCTGGCTGATGTTCCGGGCCAGACTGTATCGGGCCTGGAAAACGATTATCTGGAAGTTATTAACAGCTACGATATTCACAAGCTCGACTTCGACATAGAGGGTGCAGAGCTAAGTAATACCTCCGCACTGAAGCTGCAAGCGCAAGCGCTTGCGGCCGTCGAGTCACAAGAGGCTGCGGACGGTACCCCGCTCACCGTCTCCTACACCCTTCCGGTGCTACCGACGGGTCTGACCGCCTCGGGTTTGGAGCCGCTGGAACTCGCCAAAGAATACGGTGTCGACGTCAACGTCGTGAACATCATGGCGATGGATTACGGCGGCAGTTTCGATGGCGGCGGCGACCCGAACATGGGCGAATTGGCCATAGAAGCAGCGCAAAACACTCACAGCCAGCTGATGCAGCTGTATCCGGATCTTTCCAGCGCACAAGCATGGTCGATGGTCGGCGTAACGCCGTTAATCGGGATCAACGACGATCCGGCCGAGATCTTCACCCTTGCTGACGCGCAGCAGCTGACCGATTTCGCCATCCAGAACCACCTTGGCGAGCTGTCCATGTGGGCGGGCAACAAAGACGTCGAAGGTACGCTGGGTGCCACCGATCAGCTCGACGGCAGCGGCATAGCACAAGCACCGTGGGCGTTTTCGAAGATCTTCGAACAGTTTGCCGAGTGACCCAGCCCGGGACGGTGCTCCGACCCGCTGAGGTCCCAGGGTCGCATGGTGATCGCCGCTACTGGGGCCGGCCGACCTCGTAGGTGCCCTTGTCGTCCTGGAAAGTCACCGTCACGTGACGTTTGGTGCCGTCGATACTGACATCGCAGGTGAACGTTGCGCCCTTTTTGACGATGGGGTCGCCCTTGCCGTCGTTGCACTTGACGTCTTTGACGTTTTTGGCGCCGTACCCGGTGGTGCTGTCGCTGAGGATCTGCTGCACGCCCTGCTCAGCCTTGTTGATGTCGAGTTTGGTGGTCACGAAAAACCCGGGCGCCCAAAACCCCAGCACCAACACGACCACGACGACGATCGCCGCGAAGACGCCGCCCACGGTGGCCATCACGACCACACGCTTCGAGCGCTGCGCCGGCGCGGGCTCGGCGGAGGGCTGCCCGTAGGACCCCGGCTGCTGGGGGAACGAGCCGTAGGGACCGGGCTGCGGCGGGTACGGCCCCGGCCCGTACTGGGGCGTCGGCGCACCGTACTGACCGGGCTGCTGCGGATAGCCGGTGGGCGGGGCGAACTGCTGAGGCGGCGGGTAGTACGGCATGGCCGGCTGCTGGTACTGGGGGTATTCGGCCGGGTTGTAGGCGGGCGCCTGCCATGCCTGCTGCTCGGCGGCAGACTGCTGCCACGGCGAAGCCTGCGCGGTCTGCTCTGCGCCGTTGGCTTGCTGGCTGTCAGCCTGATCGGGCTGCCACGGCTGGGTGGGGTCGGGCCCCTGTGGTCCGCTCATGTCTGCACAATCCTCTCGATCTGCCCTCTCGATCTGCCCGAAGGTAACCGTAGCTCGCGCCAGCCTACCCGGCGTCAACTGCGACGACGCCACGCCGAACCGCCTCGATCGCGGTTGTGGCAGTGCTCCGCAGCTCCGGTTGGGGCGCCGCGTTGCGCACCTGGTCGAGCAGGTCGAGCACCTGCCGGCACCAGCGCACGAAATCCCCCGCCGAGATCGGCGCACCCGTCCCGTCGCCGGCGGCGGTTAACGCGGCGGCCAGGTCGCCGCTGCCGGCCCAGCGGTAGATCGCACTGACGAACCCCTCGTCGGGCGCCCGGCTCGGCGCGATCCGGTGCAGCCGCTCGTCGGCGCGCAACTGGTCCGACAATTGCTCGGTGCGGCGCAGTGCGTGACGCAACCGGGCCGGCAGCACGTCGGTGCGCTGTGGTGGTCCCGTCCCGTCGCCGCCGCGTGACTCGAACAGCACCGCCGAAACCACCCCGGCCAATTCGGCGGGCCGCAGACCGGTCCAGGTATCGGTGCGCAGGCATTCGGCCACCAAAAGGTCGCTCTCGCTGTAGATGCGGGCCAGCAGGCGGCCATCGTCGGTGAGCCGCAAGTCGTCGTCGGCCATCCGGATGAACCCGCGCTCGGTGAGTAGCCCGACGATTCGATCGAAGGTGCGGGCCAGCGAGTTGGTGGCGGCGGTCACCTTGCTGTGCAGCTCGGCGTTGTCGCGTTCGATCCGCAGGTAGCGTTGCGCCACCCGGACCTGGGCCTCCCGGTCGGGCAGGTGGTGAGCGGGATGACGGCGCAACTGCGCGCGCAGCTCCACCAGCTCCGGATCGACATCGGCATCCGCGGATTCCGACCGGCGTGCGCCGCGCCCGCCGGCGGCGGCCGGCGGCGCCAGACCTTGTGCCGCTGACCGCAGCGCGGAGGCCAGATCCCGGCGGACCCGTGGTTGACGGTGTTCGACTCGCTTGGGCAAGACCATCGACCCGACCGGTGTCGCCGCGCCGGAGTAGTCGGCCGACGAAATCCGGCCTGCCCAGCGGTGTTCGGTCAGCACCAGCGGCCGGGGCTCCGCGCTGTCCCGAGCGGATTCCAGCACGACGGCCAGGCCGCCGCGCCGCCCGTGCGGGATCGTGATGATGTCGCCACGGCGCAAGGCAGCCAAGGCCTCGTTGGCCGCCCGTCGCCGCTGCAGGCGCGAGGCCTGGGCCAGCGCCCGCTCGCGCGCCGAGATCTTTTCGCGCAGACGGGCATAGGCCACAACGGGGGCATCGTGGCCGCCCAGTTCGGCGGCGATTTCCTCGAGCATCCGCTGGCCGCGCTGCACGCCGCGGACCAGCCCGACCACCGACCGGTCGGCCTGATACTGGGCAAACGACTGCTCCAGCAGCCGGTGGGCCTGTTCGGGGCCCATCCGGTCGACCAGGTTGATCGTCATGTTGTACGACGGCACAAACGAACTGCGCAGGGCGAACGTGCGGGTGGAGGCCAGACCGGCCACCGCGGCCGGCTCGCTGAACTCGTCGTCGGGATGCCAGACCACCACCGCGTGACCCTCGACGTCGATACCGCGCCGGCCGGCGCGGCCGGTCAGCTGGGTGTACTCCCCCGGCGTCAGCGCAGCGTGCTGTTCGCCGTTGAACTTCACCAGCCGTTCCAGCACCACGGTGCGGGCCGGCATGTTGATCCCGAGCGCCAGGGTTTCGGTGGCGAACACCGCTTTGATCAGACCCGCGGTGAACAGCTCTTCGACGGTGTGCCGGAACACCGGCAACATGCCGGCGTGGTGGGCGGCCAGACCGCGCAGCAGCCCCTCGCGCCACTCGTAGTAGCCGAGCACGGCCAGATCGGCGTCGGCCAGGTCCCCGCAGCGGTGGTCGATCACCTCGGCAATGCGCGCCCGGTCCTCCTCGGTGGTCAGCCGCAACGGTGACCGCAGACATTGGGCGACTGCGGCGTCGCACCCCGCACGGGAGAACACGAAGGTGATCGCGGGCAGCAGACCTTCCCGGTCCAGGGTGGCGATCACGTCCGGCCGGGACGGCGGCCGGTACCTGCCGGGCCGGCCGGCGCCCGCCCGGGCCCGTCCGTCCTGGCGGCGGGAGCCCCGCCAGTCGGCGAGCCGGGCCGCCTCACGCCGGTGCGCGATGTGGCGCACCAGATCCGGCGAGACCCGCGGGTCGCCACCGTCCCCGCGGTAGTCGAACAGGTCGAAGAGACGTTTGCCCACCAGCATGTGCTGCCACAGCGGGACCGGACGATGCTCGTCGACGACGACCGAGGTGTCGCCGCGCACGGTCTGGATCCAGCCGCCGAACTCCTCGGCGTTGCTGACCGTTGCCGACAGGCTGACCACCCGCACCTCCTCGGGCAGGTGCAGAATGACCTCTTCCCAGACCGGGCCCCGCAACCGGTCGGCCAGGAAATGCACCTCGTCCATCACGACGTAGGAAAGCCTCTGCAGTGCAGGCGAATCCGCATAGAGCATGTTGCGCAGCACCTCGGTGGTCATCACCACCACGGGCGCATTCGCGTTGACCGACAGATCACCGGTGAGCAGCCCGATCCGGTCCTTGCCGTAGCGGGCGACGAAGTCGGTGTGCTTCTGGTTGCTCAGCGCCTTCAGCGGCGTGGTGTAGAAGCACTTGCCGCCCCGGGCCAGCGCCAGGTGCACCGCGAACTCGCCGACCACGGTCTTGCCGGCGCCGGTCGGTGCGCAGACCAGCACGCCGTGGCCCTGCTCCAGGGCGGCGCAGGCCTGCCGCTGGAAGTCGTCGAGCCCGAACGGCAGCCCGGCGGCGAACCGCGCCAGCTCGCTGCCGTCAGGTGACGTCGTCATGAGGTGCGGCGATCCGCGACGGCGCGGCGATGACCGACGGCGGCTCGATGGTCGAGGCTTGCTCGTCGGGAATCTCGGTCAGCGCCGCGCGCTTGGCCTTCCGTTTGTCGTGCAGGCGGGCGATCTGGATGGCCAGTTCGAGCAGCAGGGTCAGCGCCAGCCCCAGCGCGGTCATCGAGAACGGATCCGAGCCCGGAGTGAAGATCGCCGCGAATACGAACATCGCGAAGATCAGGCCGCGCCGCCACGAGCGCAACCGCTGGTAGCTGAGCACACCGGCCAGGTTGAGCATCACGATCAACAGCGGGAACTCGAAGCTGATGCCGAACACCAGCAGCAGGTTGATCAGGAAACCGAGATACTTCTCCCCGGACAATGCGGTCACCTGAACGTCGCTGCCGACGGTCAGCAGAAAGTGCAATGCCTTCGACAGCACCAGGTACGCCAGCACCGCGCCGGTGACGAACAGCGTCGCCGCCGGGACGACGAACGCCAGCGCGAAGCGGCGCTCCTTGCGATACAGACCCGGCGTGATGAACGCCCAGACCTGGTAGAGCCACATCGGACAGGCCAGCACCACGCCGGCGGCCAGCGCGACCTTGAACCGCAGCATGAACTGGTCGAACGGTGCGACGGCCAGCAGCCGGCATTGCCCGTCGGCGCTGATGTCCGCGCGCGCCGAGGCCGGCAACGCGCAATAGGGGTGACGCAACCACTCCCCCAGGCTCTCCAGCCCGAACAGGGAATGCGAATACCAGATGAACCCCAGCGCACTGGTCAGCGCGATGGTCGCGAGCGAGATCAGCAGCCGGGTGCGCAGCTCGGTCAGGTGCGCGACGAGCGACATGGTCCCGTCCGGGTTGGTGCGGCTGCGACGCTGACGCGGATCGAGTTTCCGCAGCATTCCGGTGGTTCGCACAATCCCTCAGGCGCAGGGGTGCCGCAGCAGCGGTGCCGGGCTAGCCGGACTGTCCGTCGGCCGGCGGCGGTTCCACCCGTTCCGAATGCACCGTCGTCGGAGCGGCGGGCGTTTCCGGCCGGGTGTCGTTCTGCAGTTCACGGACCTCGGATTTGAAGATTCGCAAGGACTTGCCCAGCGACCGCGCCGCCTCGGGGAGCCTCTTTGCACCAAACAGGACGATCACCGCAATGAGAAGAATCGCCCAGTGCCACGGACTAAGACTGCCCACTTCGGTTACCTCCCGATTCGATGCTACCGCAGCGCAGCCTCGTACATCCGCAACGCTGCCGTCGCCGCGTCGCGCACCCGCCGGGCCAGGGTTTCCGGTCCCAGCACCCGCACCGCCGATCCCACGCCGAGCACCAGGCGGGTCATCCACTCGTCGGAGGCGTAGGTCAGCGCCGCCTCGCAGTAGCCGTCGGGCAGCTCCCGCAGCAGGCGCATCGGGTAGTACTCGAACATCCACGAGGCCGAGGGGGCCAGCCGCAGCGTCGCCGACGGCAGCGCTGGATCGGCAACGAACAGCGAGGTATCCGTCGGTGCCGCCGACGCCGGTTCCGGCGGCGCCGACGGTTCGTCGAGCACGACGGCGTCGACGATGCGGTCGAACCGGAATAGCCGCACGCCTTCGGCCTCGCGCGACCACGCCTCCAGGTAACTGTGGTCGCCGACCAGCACCACGCGGACCGGATCGACGATGCGGCGCGACAATGTGTCGTGCGAGGCGGCGTGATAGTCGATGGCCAGCGCGCGGTTGCCGCGCACCGCCGCGCGCACCGCGGTCGCGGCCCGGCTCTGGGCGGGGGCGGGCTCCGGAACGGCCGCACCGGCGCGCGCAGCGATCCCGGCCGCCGTCTCGATCTTGGCGATGGCGCTGCGCGCCGCCTCCGGATCGACCACGCCGGGGATGTCCGCCAGCCCCCGCAGCGCCACCAGCAACACGGTGGCCTCCGGCGAGGTCAGTCGCAGGGGTTTGTCCACGCCCGCGGAAAAGGTCACCGAGATGGTGTCGCCGGAGAAATCGAAGTCGATCAGGTCGCCGGGAGAATAGCCCGGAAGACCGCAACACCACAGCTGGTCGAGGTCGGCTTGCAGCTGCTCGGCCGACACCCCCAGGTCAGCCGCGGCCTTGGCGCGGGTCACCCGCGGGTTGGCCTGGAAGTAGGGCACCATGTTCAGCAGCCGTACCAGCCGGGCCGACGCCGCAGTCACGACGGTTGCCCGTCGTGGTGCGCCTGAGCCCGCAACCGGCCCAGCACTTCCTCGCGCAGTGACTCCGGTTCCAGCACGACGGCGTCGGCGCCGCATCCGGTGATCTCCTGGGTCAGCCGGTCGGTGGACCCGATGTCGAGTTCGATCAGCGCGCCGTCGCGGCCGGCCAGGCGCCGCGGCCCCAGGATGGTCCCGGCCCGCCGCAGGGCGGCTCCCCGCCCGTCGGCTACCCAGATCCGGGCGCGCAGACCGGTCGGGGCGTCGGCCACCGCCGCGGCGACGACGGCCCGCAGATCGACACCGTCGGGGCGCCTGACGGCGCCGACGGGGCCGATCGCGGTGATGGCCCCGCAGATCCGGGACAGCCGAAACACCCGGGTGGCGTCGCGGTCGCGGTCGTGCCCGACCAGATACCAGCGGCCTCGCTCGGTGACCACGCCCCACGGTTCGACGGTGCGCACGGTGGGTGCCTGCGCGCGCGAGGACCGGTGCTCGAACTGCACGGCCTGCCCGGCGTCGATGGCGGCCAGCAGCGAGCCGAGACTGCCCTCCGAGCCCCGCAGACCCGCCGGGACGGCCGGCGACGCTATGGCCACCGGCGCGTCGGGGTCGACCTCGATGCCGGCGGCCCGCAGCTTGATCAGCGCGCCCTGGGCGGCGGTGATCAGTTCGGGTGACTCCCACAGCTGGGTGGCCACCGCCACCGCGGCCGCCTCCTCCCGGGTGAGCTGCACCTCGGGCAACGCGTAGGCGTCCCGGTTGATCCGGTAGCCCTCCACCGGGTCCAACGCCGACACCCTGCCGGTTTCCAACGGGATGCCCAGATCGCGCAGCTCGTTCTTGTCTCGCTCGAACATCCGCGAGAACGCCTCGTCGCTGGCGCTGTCGGCGTAGCCGGCGACCGTCGCCCTGATCTTCTCGGCGGTGAGGTAGCCGCGGGTCGACAGCAAAGCGATGACGAGGTTCATCAACCGTTCGACTTTGGAGGTAGCCATGGGCGTGCGGGCTACATGCTCGCGATCAGCCGCCTGACCCGCTCGTCGACCGACCGGAACGGGTCCTTGCACAGCACGGTGCGCTGGGCCTGGTCGTTGAGCTTGAGGTGCACCCAGTCGACGGTGAAGTCGCGGCCGGCTGCCTGCGCAGCGCTGATGAACTCACCGCGCAGCCGCGCCCGGGTGGTTTGCGGCGGGGTGTCGACGGCTTCCTCGATGTCCTCGTCGGTGGTGACCCGGGCGGCCAGGCCCTTGCGCTGCAGCAGGTCGAAGACACCGCGCCCGCGCTTGATGTCGTGGTAGGCCAGATCCAGCTGGGCGATCTTGGGATCGGAGAGCTCGATGTTGTAGCGGTCCTGGTAGCGCTGGAACAGCTTGCGCTTGATCACCCAGTCGATCTCGGTGTCGACCTTGGCGAAGTCCTGGCTCTCCACGGCATCCAGTTGGCGTCCCCACAGGTCGATGACCTGCTCGATCTGCGCGTTGGGCTCGCGGGTCTGCAGGTGCTCCACGGCACGGGCGTAGTACTCGCGCTGGATGTCGAGCGCACTGGCCTGACGCCCGCCGGCCAGCCGCACCGGCCGGCGGCCGGTGATGTCGTGGCTGACCTCGCGGATGGCCCGGATCGGGTTGTCCAGCGAGAAGTCGCGGAACGCCACCCCGGCTTCGATCATCTCCAGCACCAGCGCCGCAGTGCCGATCTTGAGCATGGTGGTGGTCTCGCACATGTTGGAGTCGCCGACGATGACGTGCAGGCGCCGGTATTTCTCGGCGTCGGCATGCGGCTCGTCGCGAGTGTTGATGATCGGGCGTGATCGGGTCGTCGCGCTCGACACACCTTCCCAGATGTGTTCGGCGCGCTGGCTCAGGCAAAACGTGGCCGCCTTGGGCGTCTGCAGCACCTTGCCCGCCCCACAGATCAGCTGACGGGTCACCAGGAACGGCAGCAGCACATCGGAGATCCGGGAAAACTCGCCGGCCCGCACGATCAGGTAATTCTCGTGGCAGCCGTAGGAGTTGCCCGCCGAATCGGTGTTGTTCTTGAACAGGTAGATGTCGCCGCCGATGCCCTCGTCGGCCAGCCGCTGCTCGGCGTCGACCAGCAGGTCTTCCAGGACCCGTTCGCCGGCCCGATCGTGGGTGACGAGCTGGACCAGGCTGTCACACTCGGCGGTGGCGTACTCCGGGTGGCTGCCGACGTCCAGGTAGAGCCGCGCGCCGTTCCGCAAAAACACGTTGGAGCTGCGGCCCCACGACACCACGCGGCGGAACAGGTAGCGGGCCACCTCGTCGGGCGACAGCCGGCGATGGCCGTGAAAAGTGCAGGTGACACCGAACTCTGTCTCGATGCCCATGATTCGCCGCTGCACGATTCGAGCGTACTTGTTGACGGCACGCGGCGGTGGATAAGCCCGCGCCCGCGCCGCACCGGTAGACTCGGCCCGGTGGATAAACCCAGGGTCGCGGAGTACCCGCGGCCGGATCACGTTATCGCCCACATCAGCGACACTCACCTCGTCGCCGGCGACGGCGACCTCTACGACGCCGTCGACGCCACCGCGCGACTGTCGGAGCTGCTCGACCGGCTCGAACGCTCGGGAACGCGCCTGGATGCGTTGATTTTCACCGGCGACCTCGCCGACACCGGCGAACCCGACGCCTACCGCACATTAGGTCAGCTGGTCGAACCGTTGGCCGACCGGCTTGGGGCCGAAGTCATCTGGGTGATGGGCAATCACGACAACCGGGCGGCGTTGCGCGCACACCTGTTACGCGAGGCGGCGACCATGACTCCGGTCGACCGCGTGCACGACATCGCCGGGTTGCGCGTGATCGTCCTGGACACCTCGGTGCCCGGTTACCACCACGGCGAGATCGCGCCGGGGCAGCTGCAATGGCTCGCCGAACAGCTGGCCGAACCCGCACCGTTCGGCACCATCCTGGCGATGCACCACCCGCCGGTTCCCAGCGTGCAGGACCTCGCCGCGCTGGTGGAGCTGCGCGACCAGGCCCCGCTGGCTCAGGTGCTGCGCGGCACCGACGTGCGCAGCATCCTCGCCGGACACCTGCATTACTCCACCGCGGCCACCTTCGCCGGCATCCCGGTCTCGGTAGCCTCGGCCAGCTGCTACACCCAGGACCTGCTGGCCGCGGGTACCCGCGGCCGCGACGGCGCGCAGGCCTTCAACCTCGTGCACTGCTACCCCGACACGGTGGTGCACACCGTCGTCCCGCTGGCAACCGGACCCACGGTCGGGCGGCACGTGCCGCCGCTGCGTGTGCAGCACGAACTCGACGCCGCAGGAGTCAGTATCCTGCCGGCGGGCCGCATCCCGCGGGTCGCTGAGCCGTTCGCGGCGCTGACCGCTCACTCGTCGGCGACGACTCGTTCCCAGGGCGCCGGCACGGGGAAGTAGCGTTCCAGGAACTCGCCGACCACTC
>NZ_VYIK01000086.1 GCF_008709575.1 Mycobacterium sp. | reverse complement strand
CGCACGGTGGGCCCATTTTCTTATCCCACGGCGGCGCACAGCGCCTGGAAAACTAACCCGCAGGTTCGCCGGCAGCATCCGGAAGGAGGGAAGCCATGACCACCGCGCAGACATTCGTCGTAGCCGGCTTCCGCCGTGCCGACCATGCCGCGGTGGCCGCGGCGTCGGCCGAAGTGTCCGCGGATCGGGGTTCGCCCTAGGCTTCGCCCGAACCCCCGATGGCCACGGACCCGACCTCACCAGGATCCGTGGCCATAGTTTTTCTCTGCCAGTCCTGGTCCGGATCCGCAGAAAGCAGGTGCAAAAACATGCCGACTCTGGAGTTGCCGTGCAATCGCGATCCCGACCTGTGGTTCGCCGAAAGCCCGGCAGACCTGGACCGGGCCAAGGCGCTGTGCGGATACTGCCCCATTCGCCGGGAGTGTCTGGCGACGGCGCTGGAACGAGAGGAACCCTGGGGTGTGTGGGGTGGCGAGATCCTGCATCGCGGTGCTGTTGTCGGAAGCAAGCGACCGCGGGGACGTCCCCGCAAGGACGCCGTCGCTGCCTAAGACGGCGAAAGTGCAACTGCCGCCGCGTTCGTCGAGTGTAGGCCAGTGTTGCACTTTCGCGGCAGCCGCTAGACCGCGGCCGAGTCGGGTTCGGCGAAACCCGGGATCAGCTCCTCGGTCAGCGCCTTGATCGGCACCCGCGCATCCAGCTGGCACAAGATCGCGGCCACCGAGGCCATGACGCGCATCGGTATCGCCAGCTTGGGCGGCAGGTCCATTTGCCGGGCCGTCTTGATCTGCGAGACCGACCGGTCTATTTGGCTTACCGCCATTTTCTGTAACCACTTGCGGTTGTAGTGGAATACCTCGACCTCGATGGGCTCGACGTACTGGCGCAGCATCTCGTCGATGTCGCGGGCCGACACCTGCTGGCCCTTCTGGATGAACCCGACCTTCTCCATGGTCGGCAACAGCAGGTCATAGTCCTTGTCGCGGGCCAATCGGATCGTCATCCCCAGCTCAACGGGATAGCCACCGGGCAGCGGAGCCACCGCACCGAAGTCGATGACGCCCATCCGGCCGTCGGGTAGCAGCATGAAATTTCCCGGATGGGCATCGCCGTGCAGCATGCCCAGCCGGCGCGGCGCGTCGAAGGTGAGCTCGATCAGGCGGGTGCCGATGAGGTCGCGCTGGGCGGCGCTTCCGTCGCGGATGATCTCCGCCATCGGCAAGCCCTCCATCCACTCCTGGACCACCACCTTGGGCGCGCTGGCAACGACGTGCGGTATCGCGAAGTGCGGGTGACCCTCGTAGGCCTTCGCGAACGCGCGCTGATTGTCGGCCTCCAGCCGGTAGTCGAGTTCCATCTCGGTGCGTTCGACCAGTTCGTCGACGACGCCTTGGACGTCGGCACCCGGGGCGAGCTGTTTGAGCACACCGACCATGCGCTGCATGGTTTTCAGGTCGGCGCGCAGTGCCTCATCCGCGCCCGGGTATTGGATTTTGACGGCGACTTGGCGACCATCCGACCACACCGCTTTGTGCACCTGACCGATGCTGGCCGAAGCCACCGGAGTGTCGTCGAAGGAGGCGAACCGGTTCCGCCACTTGGTGCCCAGTTGCGCGTCGAGCACTCGGTGCACCTTGTTGGCGGGCATCGGTGGGGCGTCTTTTTGCAGTTTGGTCAGCGCTTCGCGGTACGGCTCGCCGTATTCCTCGGGAATGGCGGCTTCCATCACCGATAGGGCCTGGCCGACCTTCATCGCACCGCCCTTGAGCTCACCCAGCACCGTGAACAGCTGATTGGCCGCCTTCTCCATCAACTCGGCTTGGACTTCGTCTTTCGACTTGCCGGTCAGCCGTTTGCCGAAGCCGAGTGCCGCCCGGCCGGCGAACCCGACCGGAATGCTGGCCAGCTTGGCGTTGCGGGCCGCACGCCCACGTTTGATGTCTGCCACGTCAACTATCATCCCCGACGCCTGCGCCGTTCTCGGCACCGATCCGACAATTAAGTGCGCTCAGCACGAACACAACGGATGTTTGGTCCACTGCCGGGCAAGGATCGAGCCGGCATGGATGTCGAACTCCAGGGTGGCGTTCAACGCCGGAGGCGGCCCGTGATCAGGTGTCGGGGAGCCGGTAACGGCCCCGATCACCCGGTCGACCTGGCTCAACGCCAAGGCGGTCGTCGCCATCAGCGTCGCCCGATCTGCCGTGCCGACGGTGTCGCGGAGCTGCGCGGCGACCACCGGCCATGCCGCGTCGCGGTCCCGGCGATGCAGATCCGCGCAGTCAAGGCAGCTGGTGACACCGGGTATGACCAGCGGGCCGACCAATCCCGCGCCGTCGCGTACCCGTACCGGCAAATGCGGGACACCGTGGCTGCGCAGCTCGCGCACCATGCGCGGGTCGGCAACCAGGTAGTCCGACAGCACCACCAGGTCGGTTCCGGCGACGGTGGTCACGGCGTGCGGCTGGCTGCTTCGCTTGATCCGGGCGCCCGAGCAGCGCAGCGCCTCGGCGAGTAGGTCGGACAGTGGGCCCCGCCCGTGTACCCGGATCGACGGTGACCGACTGTGCCGGCGCGGGCGGTCGCCGGTCGCGACGCCGACGTCGACCAGCGCAGCGAGCAGAGCGCCCAGCTCCCCGACATCGACCAGTCCGCACCGGCCGGACTGCCGCTGCAGGTCGGGCATCGATGTCGGCGTGTGCAGGGACCGCAGCAGCCCGGCGAGCGCGGTGGCGGTCAAGCCTCGCGGTGGGTGAACCACGACAGCGCGGTGCGGGCTCCAGCCGATCTGGACCGTGCCTTCGGGGCGCACGAGCACCGGCATCGCCGGGTCCAGCGAGTACAGCGTCGGTCGGTCAGACGCAGTCGGCACGGCGCAAGCATGTCACGGCGGACTCGCCCGCCCGTTCAGTTGTCCACAGGGTCGCCTTCGCCATGGTCGCCATGGTCGTTGCCCTTCTCGAATTGGGCGATCGCCTCGTCGATGTCGATTCCGCTGGTATCGCCGGCGATGGCCCGGTCTATGAAGGCTGCGGGCTCATCGAGATCCGCGGCATCCGGGAGCAGATCCGGATGCTGCCACACCACGTCGCGGGTGTCCATGCCGACGGCCTGTGTCAGCCGCTCCCACAGTACGGCGGCCTCCCGCAGCTTGCGCGGCCGTAGCTCCAAGCCGACCAGTGTGGCGAACGTCTGCTCGGCGGGACCGCCGGTGGCCCGGCGCCGGCGCAGTGTCTCCGCGAGCGCGGCTGTACCGGGTATGCGGTCGCCCAGCGCCGCGGTCACCACGGTCTGCACCCAGCCCTCGATCAAGGCCAGCAGTGTCTCGAGTCGTTCGAGCGCCTGAGTCTGTTCCGCTGTCGCCCTGGGTTCGAACACCCCCTGGGCGAGCAGCTCTTCCATGGCGGCCGGATCCGTCAGCGAAGCGGGGTTGAAATCGCGTGCCAACTCCTCGATTCCGGTCATGTCGATCTGTATTCCCTTGGCATAGGCCTCCACGGCACCGAGCAGTTGACTGGCCAGCCAGGGCACATGGCTGAACAGCCGGTGATGGGCGGCCTCCCGGGCGGCCAGGAACGTGACGACCTCGCTGCGGGGCTGCTCGAGCCCGGCGGCGAAGGATTCCACGGCGTCCGGCAGCAACGCCGCGACGCCTTTGGGCCCCAATGGCAAACCGATATCGGTCGACGTCAGCACTTCGCGCGACAACCGGCCCAACGCCTGGCCGAGCTGCGAGCCGAATGCCATGCCACCCATCTGCGACATCATCGACAGCAGGGGGCCGGCCATGTTCTTGGCCTCAGCGGGCAGCGCAGCAATCCACACGGTGGCGATCTGCTGGGCCATCGGATCGCATAGCCGCTTCCAGGTCGCCAGCGTGTTCTCGACCCAATCGGTGGGGCTCCAGGCGACGGTCTTGGTGGTACCTGCCGGCAATGCGGTCGCTCCGTCGAGCCAGGTCTCTGCCAGATGTACGGCGTCTTGGATCGCGGAGTTGGTGGCCGCCGAGATCGGCGGCACGAATCCGATCGAACTGGTTGCGAGCTGGCGGGCCAGCTCGTAGTTCACCGGCCCGGACGACCCGCCGGCTGTCATGGCATGGCCGGCGCCACTCAACATCTGCCCGAGCTGGGTGAAGATCTGTCCCAGGTGGGCCACGTCGAAATCGCCACCGAAACCACCCGGGGCGCCCGGCGAACCGGCGCCGGACTCGTCGTTTCCGGGCTTGTCGGGGTCCGGGTCGTCACCGGCGGAGAACCCGAAAGGCAGGTCAGCCATACCCTCAACGGTACTCACCGGCGATGCCTGTGGCCTCACCCGCGGTCACGCTTTTGGTGAACAGGGTTCGACACCCGGCGGGCGCGGCCACTTAGGGTGGGCGACGTGAATAGACGCATTGTGACGCTGATAGTGGCGCTGCTGCCGGTGCTGGTGTTCGGGGTACTGGTTGCAGTGGTCACGGTGCCGTATGTCGCCCTGGGCCCGGGCCCGACATTCGACACGCTCGGCGAGGTCGACGGCAAACCGGTGGTCGACATCGAGGGAATCGCCACGCATCCGACCACCGGTCACCTGAACATGACGACGGTCTCCCAACGTGACGATCTGACCCTGGGCGAGGCACTAGCACTGTGGCTTTCCGGGCAGGAGCAGCTCATGCCGCGCTATCTGGTGTACCCGCCGGGCCAGTCGCGGGAGGAAATCGACAAGGCCAACAATGCCGAGTTCACCCAGTCCGAGGATGACGCCCAGTACGCGGCGTTGGGGTATCTGCAGTACCCGCGGGCGGCCACCGTCATGGAGGTGCAGAAATCTGGCCCCTCCATGGGTCAGTTGCAGGCCGGCGACGTTCTGGACGCGATCGACGGTAAGCGCACAGCCAATGCCGAACAGTTCACCGCGGCATTGAAAGACACCAAACCGGGTCAGCAGGTGGTGATCGGCTATCGTCGCAAAAATACCCCGGGAACAGCACGGATCACGTTGGGACACTACAAGGATCGTAGCTACGGCTTTCTGGGGATCATGGTGGCCGACGAGCCCGTCGCGCCGTTCCGTATCACTTTCAACCTGGCCAACGTGGGTGGTCCGTCGGCGGGATTGATGTTCAGCCTGGCGGTTATCGACAAGCTCACCACCGGCGACCTAGTCGGCTCGGCGTTCGTCGCCGGGACCGGCACGATCACGCCGGATGGCACGGTGGGGCCGATCGGCGGCATCGAGCATAAGATGACCGCCGCGCGGACGGCCGGGGCGACGGTGTTTCTGGTCCCGGCCAAGAACTGCTACGAGGCAAGTGCGGACGACCTTCCGGGACTGCAGCTGATCAAGGTCGAAACCCTCGCTCAGGCGGTCGAGGCATTACACACCATGACCGCGGGCAAACAGCCACCGAGTTGTTAGCGGCGCCAAGGCCAACAGCACAGGCAGAAGACCGAAGAGGAGAAGATGGGCAATCAGCCGTGGTCGGGCGGGCAAGCCGTCGGGCTCGGGGGCAGGCACGCGGCGCAGCGCGTGCGTAAAGTTGGGACCGTCGAGACAACCGGTCTTAAGCAAGGAGCCTAGCCAGTGGTAGTGGGGCCCGGCGCGCGGATGCCGAAGCTGACTCGGCGGAGCCGCGTCTTGGTCGCGGTCGCCTTGTCGGTGATCGTGCTGCTGTTGCTGGGGCCACGGCTGATCGACGGATATGTCGACTGGCTGTGGTTCGGCGAACTTGGGTACCGGTCGGTATTCACCACCGTGCTGTTCACCCGCTTGGCGGTCTTCCTGATTGCCGGACTGCTCGTCGGCGGCACGGTGTTCGGGGCACTGGCGCTGGCGTATCGCACCCGCCCGGTGTTCGTCCCGAGTAACGGCAACGATCCGGTGGCGCGGTATCGCACCCTGGTGCTGTCCCGATTGCGGCCGATCGGCATCGGAGTCCCGCTGCTGATCGGGGCGCTGGCCGGCGTCATCGGCCAGACCTACTGGGCGCGTATTCAGCTGTTCCTGCACGGCGGCGACTTCGGGATTCGCGACCCGCAATTCGGCAAGGATCTCGGCTTTTACGCCTTCGACCTGCCGTTCTACCGGCTCGTGCTGGGCTACCTTTTCGTCGCGCTGTTCCTCGCGTTCCTGGCGAACCTGGTAGCGCACTATGTATTCGGCGGTATTCGGTTGTCGGGCCATACCGGCGTGATGAGCCGCTCGGCGCGTATTCAGCTGATCAGCCTGGTCGGTGTGTTGGTGCTCCTCAAGGCGGCCGCCTACTGGCTGGATCGCTACGAGTTGCTGTCGCATACCCGTGGCGGTAAGCCGTTCACCGGCGCGGGATACACCGATATCAACGCCGTGCTGCCCGCCAAGCTGATCCTGGCGGCCATCGCAGTGATCTGCGCCGGCGCAGTATTCTCCGCGATCGTTCTGCGGGACTTGCGGATTCCGGCGATCGGCTTGGTCCTGCTGCTGCTGTCGTCGCTGATCGTCGGTGCTGGGTGGCCGATGATCGTCGAACAGATCAGCGTCAAGCCCAATGCGGCGCAGAAAGAAAGCGAGTACATCGCCAGGAGCATCACCGCGACCCGGCAAGCCTACGGCCTGACCGACGCCGTCGTGACCTATCGAAACTACAGCGGTGACGGTCGGGCAACTGCCCAGCAGGTGGCCGCCGACCGTGCCACGACCTCGAATATCCGGCTGCTCGATCCCACGATTGTCAGTCCGGCTTTCACCCAGTTCGAGCAGGGCAAGAACTTCTACTATTTCCCGGACCAGTTGTCTGTCGACCGTTACTACGATAGCGACGGCCACCTGCGCGATTATGTCGTCGCCGCCCGCGAGCTCAACCCGGATCGCCTGATCGACAACCAGCGCGACTGGATCAACCGGCACACCGTATATACCCACGGCAACGGCTTCATCGCCTCGCCGGCCAACACTGTGCGTGGAATCGCCAATGACCCCAACCAAAACGGCGGGTACCCGGAGTTTCTGGTCAACGTCGTCGGTGCCAACGGCAGTGTGGTCTCCGACGGCCCGGCGCAGCTCGACCAACCCCGGATCTACTACGGCCCGGTGATCGCGAACACGCCCGCCGACTACGCGATCGTCGGGCGAAACGGCGCGGACCGCGAATACGACTACGAGACCAACACCGAAACCAAGAACTACACCTACACCGGCAGCGGTGGGGTGCCGATCGGCAGCTGGATATCACGCAGCGTGTTCGCCGCGAAGTTCGCCGAGCGCAACTTCCTGTTTTCCAACGTGATCGGGTCCAATAGCAAGATCATCTTCAACCGCGACCCGGCACAACGGGTCGAGGCGGTGGCGCCCTGGCTCACAACGGACAGCGCGGTGTACCCCGCGATCGTCAGCAAGCGGATGGTGTGGATCATCGACGGTTACACCACGCTGGATAGTTATCCGTATTCCGAACTGACCTCGCTGTCGTCGGCCACCGCGGACTCCACCGAGGTGGCGTTCAACCGGCTGGCCCCCGACAAGCAGGTGTCCTACATCCGCAATTCGGTCAAGGCCACCGTCGACGCCTACGACGGAACGGTCACTCTGTATGCGCAGGACGAGCAGGATCCGGTTCTCAAGGCGTGGATGCAGGTGTTCCCGGGCACCGTCAAGCCGAAAAGCGACATCACTCCCGAACTGGCGGCACACCTGCGCTACCCGGAAGACCTGTTCAAGGTGCAGCGGATGCTGCTGGCCAAATATCACGTCAATGACCCGATCACGTTTTTCTCCACGTCGGATTTCTGGGACGTGCCGCTGGATCCGAACCCCACCGCCAGCAGCTACCAGCCGCCCTATTACATCGTTGCGAAAAACATTGCCAAGGACGATGATTCGGCTTCTTATCAGCTGATAAGCGCGATGAACCGGTTCAAGCGGGATTACCTGGCCGCCTACATCAGCGCCAGCTCGGATCCCGCCACCTACGGCAAGATCACCGTGCTGACCATCCCGGGTCAGGTCAACGGGCCCAAGCTGGCCAACAACGCGATCACCACCGATCCCGTCGTGTCGCAGGACCTCGGGGTGATTGGTCGGGACAACCAGAACCGGATCAAGTGGGGCAACCTGCTCACGCTGCCGGTGGCCGAGGGCGGGCTGCTCTACGTCGAACCGGTCTATGCCTCACCGGGAGCCAGTGATGCGGCGTCGTCCTACCCGCGGCTGATCCGGGTTGCCATGATGTATGGCGACAAGATCGGCTACGGCCCCACCGTGGGCGACGCGCTCACCGGCTTGTTCGGACCCGGCGCCGGTGCCACCGCGGCCGGGATCGCGCCGCCCGACGCCGGGGCACCGGACAAGCCGGTGCCGGGAAGCCCGCCGCCGGCCGACGCGGCGCCGGCGGACTCGCCGCCGACGGCACAGGCGGCCGTCCCACCGGCGTCGAACGCGGCCACGTTGTCGCCGGCCAGGGCCGCTGCGCTCAAGGAGATCCAGTCGGCGATCGGCGCGGCCCGGGACGCCCAGAAGAAGGGCGACTTCGCCGCCTACGGTGCCGCGCTGCAGCGACTCGACGACGCGATCACCAAGTTCAACAACGCCAAGTAGCGACGGACGAGCCCCGTCGCGGGCGGTCAGCCGGCCCTCGATTCAAGGCTAGAACGTGTTACAGTTTTGCCGGTGCCGGCGCACAACCAGCTAACCGGACGTGCTGCACCAGGAGGCGGCATGAAGTCCCACGGCGCTCCGGCGGCCGGCCGGTGACGGGCACGACAGCCAAGTCGCGCTCGCTCTGGCTGGTCGCAGCGGCCTACGCGGTCGCGATCGCCGCGGCCGGCGGGTGGCTGATGCGGGGCCCGAGCACCGGTCGGCTCTGGCTGGATTCGCTGGTCGCCGACCTGCTGGCCACCGTCGTGGTGTTCGGCTTCAGCCGGGCGTACCGCAATTCCAGCGTTTACGACGCCTATTGGAGCGTCATTCCCCCGCTGCTGACCTGCTACTGGTGGGCTCGCGGCGGGCTCGGTGTCGAGCAGCTGCGCTGCTGGCTGGTCACGGTGCTGGTGGTGGTGTGGTCGGTGCGGTTGACCGGCAACTGGGTCTACGGGTTTGCCGGCCTGCACCACGAGGATTGGCGGTATGCACTGTTTCGGGAGCGGGCCGGTCGTTGGGAATTCGTCGTCGACTTGGTGGCCATCCATCTGGTTCCCACCGCCCAGGTCTTCCTCGGCATGCTGCCGGTCTATGTCTGCATGACCCACCCCGGTCGCGGCGTCAGCTGGCTGGCCGGGCTGGCGTTGTTCGGTGTCGCCGCCGCGCCGGGGCAGGCGTGGTGGCTGTTCGTCGGGGCGGTGGCGATGCTGGCCATGTTCCTCGGCGCCAGCATCCCGATGATGGAGCAGCGCAGCCTGCAGCGTCGACCCGGTTACCAGAGCGTAATCGCGCGGGTCCCCCGGTTCGTGCCCCGACCGCCGCGACGGACAGCGGCATGACCCGCAGACGCGTTGTCGTAGCAGGCCTCGGCGACAGCGGGGTGCTGTGCGCGATCCGGCTCGCCCGGCACGCCGACATCGTGGGCATCTCGGTCAAGCCGGCCCTGGTCAGCGGACAAGAGCTGGGCATGAGGCTGTCGCGCCCCGACTACTGGGCCCGTGACTACTGGATCCCCTTCGACCGGTTCCGCCGGTTGGACCGGGTGCGCACCGTCCACGCCCGGCTGATCGGGCTCGACCCGGCGGCCCGCACAGTGTTCGCCCAGACCGCCGCCGGCGAGACGACAGCGCAGCCGTACGACGCGCTGGTCATCGCCACCGGCGTCACCAACGGCTTCTGGCGCCGCCCGACGTTGCAGTCCGGGGACGAGATCGCCGCCGAGATCCGCGCCGCCCACAACCGGCTGGCCGCTGCCCGCTCGGTCATCGTGGTGGGCGGCGGCGCGGCCGCGGTCAGCAGCGCCGCCAACGTAGCCGGCACCTGGCCGGCCAAGCAGGTGGACCTGTACTTTCCCGGGCAGCGGGCGCTGCCTGCGCATCACCCGCGGATCTGGGACCGGATACGGCGCCGGCTCGACGATCTCGGAGTGGGACTGCACCCCGGCCACCGCGCCGTCGTGCCCGATGGGTTCGCCTGCGACCAGATCACCAGTGGGCCGGTCTGCTGGAGCAGCGGACAGCCGCCGGCCAGCGCCGACGCGGTGCTGTGGGCCATCGGCCGGGTGCGCCCCAACACCGACTGGCTGCCGGCCGAACTGCTCGACGCGCAGGGGTTTGTGCGGGTCACACCGCAGCTGCAGGTACCGGGTTGTCCGGGGGTGTTCGCGATCGGCGACGTCGCGGCGACCGATCCGCTGCGCAGCTCGGCGCGCAACCGCGCCGACAAGCTGCTCGCGCACAATGTGCGTGCCGGGTTCGCCGGTCGGCCGCTGCGGTCCTTCCGGGCGCCGAAGCGCCGCTGGGGGTCCGTGCTGGGTGCCCAACCCGACGGATTGGAGGTGTTCACCCCCAGGGGCCAGGTGGTCCGTTTCCCGGGCTGGTCGGTGGATCGGGTGCTGCAGCCGTGGATCGTGCGGTGGGGCATCTATGGCGGGGTGCGGGAAAACAACCCGCTGCGGTCATGGCGGCCGGCACCGAGGCAAGGTTAGGTTGTGTTTCGTGTTGCGTCCTGCAAGTTGGACTGGACTAGCGGGTGGAAGTCCCGTCCCGGTAGGCACCGGAGCGCCG
>NZ_VYIK01000085.1 GCF_008709575.1 Mycobacterium sp. | reverse complement strand
GGGCGGCCGCCTCGATTTCACCGACCGTCCTCGACAGGGGCGGCACCCCGCCGGCAGGGTGAAGCAACACAATCGGGTGGTTTTCTGCGCCCTCGGGCTGCTTGGTGGTCGATTCGGACATAATCAAGAAGGGGAGCGTGAACCCAGGTCGGTCACCCCGACCGGCGGCAAACCCGCCGCGTACTCGAGCACCTCGCAAAACGCCTCGACGTGGGTCGCGATGTCGAGAGTCAGGGCAGTCCAGGATGCGCGCAGCTCCAGCTGGTGAGCGCGTGGCGGCCCGGAGATGTCACCGTAACGCACCGAGGTGGTGGTGGCGACCGTGCCACCGAGCGCGATGTGCTCAGCGCGCGCCTGCAGTGCGTCGACCAGCCAGCTCCAGGCTACTTCCGGCAGCAGGGGGTCGACGGCTTCGCTGGCGTCCAGATCCGCCTGGATGTAGGCAACCATTCGGGTGGTGCCGTCCCACGCGTCGGCGCCGTCCGGATCGTAGAGCAGAATCAACCGGCCGAAGGCTTCGCCGCCGACCGAGCCCTCGGAGCCTGTCGAGCTGAGCGCCCCCTCGGGGTGTGCGACCTCGGCGCCGAGCGCGTAGCTATACGGCGCGAGTCGCTGGGGCGGCCGGATCGGGCCCAGCTTGATCTCCGACCGCACGGTGGCAGACTTCATCGCCGCCACCGCCTCACGGAAGGAAATCGGCTCGGCTGAGGTCACTGTGCGCTGCTCCTTCGCATCGCCTCGCTCTGCATCGTCGCCGGCGGTGTTTATGGTGCGCCGCTCCTTCGCATCGCTTCGCTCTGCATCGTCGCCGGCGGTGTTTACTGTGCGCCGCTCCTCCGCATCGCTTCGCTCTGCATCGTCGCCGGCGCGGATCACAACGCTCGACGCTAGACCTAACCGGCGACACGCGCACCCAGGCACGCCGCAAACGCGCCGTAGGTACCCCTCTACCAGAGGATATCGGCGGAAAAACGGGCCGGCCGTTTCTCCCGATGCGCGGCCAGACCCTCGGCGACGTCCGGACCGCTGAAGCTGAGGAATTCCAGGCCGAGGGCAGTTTCGAAGGCGGGCGCAAACATCCGGTACCAGTGGTTGAGGCTGTGCTTGGTGAACCGGATCGCGGATTGGGCCCCTCTGGCAAGGTCTGCCGCGATACGGGTCGCGGTGGCGAGCACCTGGTCGTCGTCGACGCAGGTCGACACCAGCCCGATTCGCTCGGCCTCGGCACCGCTGAGCGGTTCGCAGGTCAGCAGGTAGTACTTCGCCTTGGCCATGCCCACCAGCAGTGGCCAGCAGATCGCCGCGTGATCGCCGGCGGCCACGCCCAGCTTGGTATGCCCGTCGATGATCTTGGCGCCGCGGCCGGCCACTGACACGTCGGCGAGCAGCGCGACCACCAGGCCCGCGCCGACGGCCGGCCCCCGGATCGCCGAAACCACCGGTTTGTCGAGGTTGATAAGGTTAAGCACCAGGTCACGGGCCTCGCGCATGATGCGCATCCGGTCGGGGAAATCCCCCATGGTCTCTTCGATCAGGTCGAAGCTGCCGCCGGAGGAGAAGGCCCTGCCCTCCCCGCGGACCAGGACCGCGCGCACGTCGGGGTCGCGGTCGATCGCCGGCCAGATGTCGGCGAGGTCCCGGTGCATCTGCGGGCCCACCGAGTTCAGGCCGGGCGCGTCGAGAATCACCTGGAGCACGCCTTCGTGACCGGATTCGCCACCGGATTCGATACGCAGACTGGGAAAATCGTCGTAGTTGACCGGAGGCTGACGCACTGGCATACCTGGATGTTACGCACACCCGGTGCTGAGGTTGGGCGCGGCCGACGTCGGCGAAGCGCCGCCGGCGCTGGTCATGGCAGCATTGAGCGCGATGAGTACGCGTCGCGACCTTGCCGAGTCGCCGTATCTGGCCGTGGCCCGCGGCCGTAAGTCGCAGCGGGTGCCGGTGTGGTTCATGCGGCAGGCCGGCCGGTCGCTGCCCGAGTACCGGGCATTGCGGGCTCGGCACAACATGCTGGCGGCCTGTTTCGATGCCGAGTTGGTCTGCGAGATCACCCTGCAGCCGGTGCGTCGTCATGGCGTCGATGCGGCGATTCTGTTCTCCGACATCGTGGTGCCGCTGCTCGGCGCCGGCGTCGACCTGGACATCGTCCCCGCCGTCGGACCGGTCATCACGTCGCCGGTACGGACCGCGGCCGACGTCGATGGGCTCAAACCCCTCGACCCGCAGCGCATTGCGCCGGTGTCGGACGCGGTCACGCTGTTGATATCCGCGCTCGGCGACGTCCCGCTGATCGGATTCGGCGGCGCGCCGTTCACGTTGGCGTCCTACCTGGTCGAAGGCGGGCCGAGCCGCCACCACGCCCGCACCAAGGCGATGATGCTGGCCGAGCCGGACACCTGGCACGCGCTGATGGGAAAGCTGACCGAGATCACCGTCGGCTTCCTGCGGGCGCAACTCGACGCCGGTGTGGACGCCATCCAGGTTTTCGACTCGTGGGCTGGTGCCCTGTCGCTGGCTGACTACCGCGCCTACGTGCTACCGCACAGCGCTCAGGTGTTCGCCGCGCTGGCCGGGCACGGCGTCCCGATGACGCACTTCGGGGTGGGCACCGCCGAACTGCTGGGCGCGATGTCGGCTGCCGCCAAACCCGCAACAGCGACCATCGTCGGGGTCGACTGGCGGACCTCACTGACCGACGCCGCCGCCCGGGTCGAGCCCGGCACCGTGCTGCAGGGCAACCTCGACCCCGCGGTGCTGCTGGCCGGCTGGCCGGTGGTGGAGCGGGTGGCGCGTGCCGTGGTCGACGACGGGCGGCGTGCCGTCGAGGCCGGCGCGGCCGGGCATGTGTTCAACCTCGGGCACGGGGTGCTGCCCGATACCGATCCCGGCGTGCTGACCGAGCTGGTGTCGCTGGTCCACTCACTATGAACACGTATTGCGTTGTCGGTGGTGGGATCTCAGGATTGACGGCGGCCTACCGGCTACGGCAGGCGGTCGGTGACGAGACCACGATCACGTTGTTCGACCCGGCCGATCGGCTCGGTGGGGTGTTGCGCACCGAGCGGGTCGGCCCAGCATCGATGGACGTCGGCGCCGAGGCTTTCGTGATGCGCCGTCCCGAGGTGCCGGCGCTGCTGGCCGAACTGGGCCTGGGCGACCGGCAGCTGGGCACGACCGGGGCGCGGCCGCTGATCTACAGCCAGGCCAGCCTGCATCCGATGCCGCCGGACACCCTCAACGGGATCCCGTCGTCAGCGCAGTCGGTGGCCGGGCTGGTCGACGAGGCGACACTCGCACGGATGGCCGCCGAACCCAGCCGGCCGCTACGCTGGCGGGCCGGCAGCGATCCGGCGGTGGCGGACTTGGTGGCCGACCGGTTCGGCGATCAGGTGGTGGCCCGGTCGGTAGACCCGCTGCTGGGCGGGGTGTACGCGGGTTCGGCGGCCACCATCGGTCTGCGCGCAGCGGCCCCAGCGCTGGCCGCGGCCCTCGACAGGGGTGCGGCCAGCCTGACCGAGGCGGTCCGCCGGGCGCTGCCGGCGAGCACCGGCGCGCCGGTGTTCGGCGCGGTCGACGGCGGCTACCGGGTGCTAGTCGACGAGCTGGCACGGCGCAGCCGGGTGACGTGGGTGCGGGCTGGGGTGCGTGGGCTGCAGCGCGCGCGGCCGGGTTGGACCTTGTACGACGTCAGCGGCGGACGCTGGCACGCCGACGCGGTGATCCTGGCCGTTCCGGCCGCCGAGCTGGCCCGTCTGGTCGCCGATGTCGCTCCGCGCACTGCGGCGGCCGCCGCCCGCGTGGTCAGCGCCTCGTCGGTGGTGGTCGCGCTCGCGCTGCCGGCCGGCACCGTGTTGCCGGAGCAGTCCGGGATTTTGGTGGCAAGTGGAGAACCGTTGCACACCAAGGCGATTACACTGTCTTCGCGCAAATGGGGACGCCGCACCGAGGTGGAGCTGTTGCGGCTGTCCTTTGGCCGGTTCGGTGACGATCTCACCTGTCGGGCATCCGACGACGAGCTGCTGGCCTGGGCGGTCGGCGACCTCGCCACGGTGTTCGGAGTGACCGTGGAACCGGTGGCTGTCCACCTGCGACGCTGGGTTGACGCGATGCCGCAGTACGGACCGGGCCATGCCGACCTGGTCGCCGAGTTGCGGGCCGGGTTGCCGCCGACCCTCGCGGTGGCCGGCAACTTCCTCGACGGAATCGGGGTGCCGGCGTGCATCGCCGTGGCCGGGACAGCGGTCGCGAAGCTCACAGGTGCCTTGCGAAGCGAAGTGGCACCATAGGGTTATGGCCCGCCTAGACTACGACGCGTTGAACGCCACACTTCGCTACCTGATGTTTTCGGTGTTCGCGGTACGGCCCGGCGCGCTCGGCGAAGAACGCGAGGCCGTCGTCGACGAGACCGCGACCTTCCTCAAGCAGCAGGAGGAACGCGGCGTGGTGGTGCGCGGGCTCTACGACGTCGCGGGCTTGCGCGCTGACGTCGATTTCATGATCTGGACCCATGCGCAGCGCGTCGAAGCGCTTCAGGGTACCTACGCCGACTTCCGCCGCACCACCACGCTGGGCCGGGCATCGACCCCGGTGTGGAGCGCCGTGGCGCTGCACCGGCCTGCGGAGTTCAACAAGAGTCACATCCCGGCTTTTCTGGCCGGCGAGGAGCCCGGCGCCTACATCTGTGTCTATCCGTTCGTGCGGTCCTACGAGTGGTATCTGCTGCCCGACGAGGAACGCCGCCGCATGCTCGCCGAACACGGGATGGCCGCGCGTGAGTACAAAGACGTCCGGGCTAACACGGTGCCGGCGTTTGCCCTGGGAGATTACGAGTGGATACTGGCGTTCGAGGCGCCCGAGCTGCATCGCATCGTCGATTTGATGCGCGAGCTGCGCGCTACCGACGCTCGCCGTCATACCCGCGCCGAGACGCCGTTTTTCACCGGGCCGCGGGTAGCCGTCGAGCAGCTGGTCGCGTCACTGCCGTGAGCTGCGCGCCGTCGGGCGTGAGCGGGCAAACTGGTCAAATGGACATCCCCGTCAACCATCACGCCGGTCAATCCCACTTCGCCGGACCGGTTGGACTCGTGGTCGGGCTCATCATGCTGGTTGCGGGCCGCGCTCGCGCCCGCCTGGTGGTCGACCTGGCCGGTGTGTCCGAGTCGGACCGTGCCGTCGACATTGGCTGCGGTCCGGGCAATGCCGTCAGAGCCGCCGCCAGGCGCCGGGCGCAGGTGACCGGAGTGGACCCGGCGACGGCGATGCTTCGCCTGGCCCGGGCCATGACCCGCGACCAAGCGGGCGTCACCTGGGTGCACGGCAGCGCGGAAAACCTGCCGCTGCCAGATGGTTCGGCGACGGTTGCCTGGTCGGTTGCGAGCGTGCACCATTGGACGGACGTCGCCGCGGGTCTGGCTGAGGTCCGCCGGGTGCTCGTCACGGGAGGGCGGTTCCTGGCGATCGAGCGCCGGGTGCGACCCGGTGCCACCGGGCTCGCCAGCCACGGATGGACCGACCAACAAGCGACGACCTTCGCGGACTGCTGTCGCAGCGCCGGTTTTGACGGCGTGCAGGTCGAGACAACGACGCTGGGGCGCCATGTCGCCCAGGTGGTGAGCGGGCAGCGATGAACCAACCAGCAGCCGACTCCGGCCGTTTCGAGCAGATGTACCGCGACGAGCGGACCTCGCATGGTCTGCCGATGGCGACACCGTGGGATATCGGCGGCCCGCAGCCGGTGGTGCAGCGCCTGGTGGCGCTGGGCGCGGTCACAGGCGAAGTGCTCGACCCGGGCACCGGCCCCGGGCACCACGCGATCTACTACGCGTCGAAGGGCTACTCGGCCACCGGCATCGATGCGTCGCCGGCCGCGCTGGAGCGTGCGCGGGAGAACGCCCGAAAGGCTGGGGTATCGGTGAACTTTCAGCTGGCCGACGCCACCAAGCTCGACGGGCTGGAGAACCGGTTCGACACCGTCGTCGACTGCGCGTTTTACCACACCTTCAGCGAGGACAAGGACCTTCAGCGGTCCTACGCGCAAGCGTTACACCGGGCCACCAAACCGGGAGCGCGACTTTTCATGTTCGAGTTCGGCCCCCGCAACGTCAACGGCTTTGCCATGCCGCGCGCGTTGTCCGAAGACGATTTCCGGCAGGTGCTGCCCGGGGCCGGCTGGGAAATCGGCTATCTGGGGCCTACCACCTATTTGGTCAACCTGAGCACGGAAAACTTCGAGCTAATGCTGGCCCGCAATCCCGATCAGGCCGACCAGATCAAACCGCTGGCCGAAAGGTTCCGGATCATCGAGCCGTGGCTGGAGGACGGCCCGGCGCACGCGCCGTTCTGGGAGTGCCACGCCGTCCGGATTGACTGATCCGCCGCGAAGGTGCAACCACCGACGCCGGCTCTCGATCGCGAAATAGGTCGGCAGCTGCACTCTCGCGGGGTCAGGCGGTGGGGACCAACCTCAGGCAGATCGAGTTGATGCAATACCGCAGATCCGTCGGCGTCGGGTAGCCCTCCCCGGCGAACACGTGGCCCAAATGGCTGTGGCAGTTGGCACACAGCACCTCGGTGCGGCGCATGCCCATCGAGTCGTCGGGGCGCACGATCACCGCATCGGAATTCGCCGGATCGTAGAACGACGGCCAGCCGCAATGGGATTCGAACTTCTCGCTGCTACGGAACAATTCGGCGCCGCACGCCCGGCAATGGTAGACGCCTTCGGTCTTGGTGTCGGTGTACTCACCGGTGAACGCGGGCTCGGTGCCGCCTCGGCGCAGCACCGCGAACTCCTGCGGAGTAAGTTTGGCACGCCATTCGTCATCGGTTAGTTGCAGACTCATGTCTTAACGCTAACCCGCCACCGCGGATCGATCCCGTTCGCCAGCCGATTTTCTGCCTTGGCATCCAGATAGCGGAAATACAGCACGCAGAACACCACGATCAGCAGCAGCGACCAGCCGTAGGTGATCTTCAAGTATTCCAGCGGACGCCCGATGAACATCCAGTTGAACAACAGCCAGCGGTCCAGGGTCAAAAACCCGTAGATCCCCAGCCAGGCCGGCCAATTGCGGATCACCGAGTTGGGCAGCACCACCGTCATCAGGAACGGGAACAGCATCATCGAGTAGTAGCCCTGGGCCAGCGACAGCACCAGCCATGACCACAGCAGCAACACTCCGGAGGACGTGAGCAGCCAAAATCGCGGATCGCGGATCCGGTAAAAGCGATACAGCAGCCACATGCTGCCGATCGCGATCAGCGTGAACAGGATTCGCATCACTGTGATCAGCCAGGTCGGCAGACCGAAGTAGACGCCGTTGCCCAGGATCGAGCTGTTGAAATAATCGCGGGTGCCCAGAATGTAGGGCAGCGTGCGGGTGACGAAGTCCATCGGGTCGCTCACCAACGGCCACGCGGCGGCGTTGACCGCCAGCGGCACCACGACCGCGCTGACGAGCGCCCGCCATTGGCGGTTGAGCAGCGGCAGCAACAACAGCGGCGCCAGCACCGGTTTGACCACCAGCGTCACGCCGATCGCCGCTCCGGCCCACCACTGGCGGTCGGCTCTGCCGTCGAGCAGCCACCCCAAGAACAGCACCTCGGCCAGCAGAACGCAGCCGTTGATGTTGGTGAACACCAGCGTATTGGTCACGCTTTCGGTGGCGAACATCGCCAGCAGCAGGGCCGGCGCCGCCACCGAGGCCAGGGTGAAGTCGAACATCCGCAGCAACAGGTAGGCCGCGAGGACGATCGCGGCGGTGTTGCAGGCGATGAACAGGTAGCGCGACTCGGCGAACGGCAGATATCCGAACGGTGCCATGATCAGCGTGCCGCCGGGCGGGTAGAGGTAATGCGGGTCGACGTAGTCGAAGTGCTCGTTGTAGATGTCCCAGCCGTGCCGGAAGTTCAGCACCGCGCGGTAGACCGGTTTGAAGTCGTCGGTGATGTTGCCGTTGGTGGTGACAACGACGCTGCGGTGAATCACCGACAGGATGGCCGCCGGCCACAACGCCGAGCGCAGTACGGCCGCGGTGCTGGGGGCGCTGGTGCGGGGCCGAAACAGGGCCAGCACCGAATCGCCCACGCTGCGATGAGGGGAGTCAACTGCTGTCACCAGCGCACCGTACACCGGGCGGCCGTCGGGCCGAAGGATCAGGCGGGACAGTAGGTGTCGGTCGCGGGCAGGTTGCCGGTGTCGAGGTAGGCGATGAACGGTGGCAGGGCGCACGGGGAGTAGATGCTGGCGCCGTGGCCGACGCCTTGCCACATCACCCGCTTGCTGGCCGCGTTGGCGTTGATGATGATCGCGGCCGTCGAGGCGACGCTCTCTGACCCGACGATCGGGTCGTTTTGGACACCGAGCAGCAACACGTTGACCTTGAGGTTCTTCGGCGGTTGCGGCGCGGAGCTGACCGGCCAGTGTACGCATTTCACCAGGTTCAAAGCGCCGACGGCGCCGAATTGCGGGTACAGCTTGTTCCAGGCCACGACCAGCTCGCGTACCCGATCCGGAGTTGGGCGCTCCAGTGCGTCGCTGCAGGAATCGACGAACTGGCCGTCGGTGTTGCGCATGGCTTCGGCCCGGTTGATCAGGCTGGTCAGCAGATTGGTGTCGCCGGCGCGGGCACCGGCCAAGGCGGTGGCCAGATCGGTGGTGTTGGTGGCGCTGTCGCCGGTGGGATAGCCCAGTGCGGTGGAGATGGCGTTGGCCACCGCGGCCACCGACGCGCCGCCGGGTCCGTGGCCGGCGCGGGCGTCGGCCAGCAGCGAGCTGACCGCGCTCTTGGGATCGGGCCCCAGGGCGCAGTTCAGTGCCGCGCATTGGCCGGCGAAGGCATCCAGCGCCGCCTGCTCGCCTTTGACCTGCTGTTCGGCGGCGGCTTCGGCCGCGACATCCAACGCTATCGGCGAGTCGAGGATCAGGCGGGCGATCTGGCCGGAGTGGGCGCCGGCATACGCCAGGGCGACCTGGGCGCCGCTGCCGATACCGGCCAGCGCCAGCGCGGGCACGTCCCAGATGCTGCGCAGCTTCTCCAGGTCGGCCGCGGCGTGGGTGTTGTCGTAGGAGGAGTCGCCGGGGGCGATCGTGTCGGTGCAGTTGGTGGTGGCGGTCTGGGCGACGTCGGACAGGTTGGCCACCTGGTCGTTACCGGGTTCGAACTGCGCCTGGTTGTGCATCGTTTGGCGGTCGAACCGGTCGCGGCAGTCGATCGGACTCGACATCCCGATTCCGCGCCGGTCGACGCCGACTATCGGGCGGTGGCGCAGCACGTCACCGCCCGCGCGGGACAGCCACACCGGAAGTTGCTGCGACGACGGCAGGTCCGAGCCGGTGGTGAAGACCAGCGGGCCGGCGTCGGCGGGGGTCTGTACCGAGCGGGCGCGGACCACGCCGATGCTGATCGTCCCGGATGCACCGTTGACCGGGTCGAGATCGGAGTCGTAGTTGGCGCAGTCCAGCTTGATGCCCGGCGGGGCGGGCACTGCGGCGCCGCCGAACAGCCGCGCCGTGCAGTCGCGCCAGGACAGGTCGTTTTTGGGGACTGCGATCGAGGGCGGGCCGCTGGGCGCGGGTGGCGTCGCGACGCGTCCCTGCGGACGGGGGCCGGAGTTGGTGGCAAAGCGCGGGTCGGCGGCCAACCCCGGGGCGCAGCCGACGAGCAGCGCGCTCGCCGCGATCAGCGCGGCGGTGTGGACAACGTGCCGGCTCATGCCGACCACAGTAGCCACAATCTCTAGTCGGTCTTGACATAGCGCGTGTAGAGGTACCCGTCGTCATCGGTGAGAATGTGCACGCAACGCATCGGGGTTCGCAGCTGCCCCGGACCGGCCGCGATGCGTTGGGCCCGGCCGCCGACCAGGCACGGCGCGACGGTCAGGCACAGCTCGTCAAGCATGCCGCGCTCGAGGAAGGAACCGAGCAGCGTCGGGCCGCCCTCGGTGAGGATTCGGCGCAAGCCGCGCTCGGTCAGCCTGTTCAGCACGACGCCCTCGTCAACCCGGCCCGGGTCGGCGGCCGAGCAGTCGATGACATCGGCGATACCGGCCAGCCGACGCCGGGTGACCTCGGCGGCAATTGTGCAGGTCAGCACCAGCGGCGCCACCTCGGTGTTGGTGAACACCGGCATGTCGCGGTCCAGGTGGCCGGACTTGGTGACGATCGCCAATGGCGGGACCTCGCTTTGCTCGCGGGCCGCACGGTGTTGTCGCTGGGTGACGGTCGGCCGGGCACCCGCGTAGTTCTCCGTGCGGACCGTGCCCGCACCGACGAGGATCACGTCGGCAAGTGCGCGTAGCAGGTTGAACAAGGCCCGGTCCACCGGCCCACCCAGCTGACTGGTGGTGCCGTCGAGGGCAGCGGCACCATCGAGGCTGGCGATGAAGTTCGCCCGCACCCATACCCGTTCGTCAGGGTAGGCGTAGAGCTTCGCCAGCTCGTCGTCGTCGACCCGGCGCGCCGACCCGAGCAGGGTGAGCGGGGGCGCAGCCGGCTGTGATTGTGGGCCGGGCATGACCATGATTGCAGCACGCGGCCGCGGCGGCGTCGTGCACGGCCCCACCTTCGCCGACGGCTTGTTGCGTGCGGGATGATGAAGCGATGAGACGGCTATTCGTGCTGGCGGCTCTGGCGGCGATCGGGCTGGCCGGGCCGGTGCGCGCCGACCCGACCGACCCTGATGCGGACTTCGTGGCCACCCTCGACAAGGCCGGGATCACCTACCGCAGCCCGCAGCAAGCCGTCGCCGCCGCAAAACAGGTGTGCGCGCTGATGGGCCGGGGACAGACCGGCCCCGACGTCGTCCGCCAGATGACCCAGGCTAATCCCGGCTTCGCCGAAGCCGGCGCCGAGCAGTTCACCGCGATCGCGGCGAGCGCTTACTGCCCGCAATACATCGTCAACCGGGGCGGTGGCGCAGGGGGCGATTAGGTGGGGTCGGGATAGTAGTGGCTAGTTTTCCAGGCGCTGTGCGCCGCCGTGGGATAAGAAAATGGGCCCACCGT
>NZ_VYIK01000084.1 GCF_008709575.1 Mycobacterium sp. | reverse complement strand
GAAGCCTTTTTCGAAGCCTTTTTCGAAGCCTTTTTCGAAGCCTTTTTCGAAGCCTTTTTCGAAGCCTGCTCGGGTACCCACGTATTGTCCCGGTATGCGTGCGGAGGAAATCGCCGAGCAGTTACCGGTCGTGTCCATCGACTCCGACGCCCTCGATGCGGCCCGGATCGTCGCACAGCACCGTCTGGCCGGAATTGTCGTCACCGACAGGTCCGGAAAGCCGTACGCGGTGCTGCCGTCCTCTCAGGTGGTCCGGTTCATCGTGCCGCGCTACGTGCAAGACGACCCATCACTGGCCGGGGTGCTCGGCGAATCGATGGCTGATCGTGCCGCAGAGAAACTCGGTGGCAAGACGGTAGGCGACGTGCTGCCGGACGATCTGGTCAGCGTGCCTGCGGCCCACCCCGACGACACCATCATCGAAGTGGCCGCTGTCATGGGGCGGCTGCAGAGTCCACTGGTAGCGGTTGTCCAAGACGACAAGCTGTACGGCGTGATCACCGCATCTCGCCTGCTGGCCGCCGCCCTGAAATCTTGATTTCGGGACCCATGCGCGACGACCCGCAGGACGGTCGATGAGCGCTATCGCGGTCGCGGTATTCGTGGTCGCCTACGCCCTGATCGCCTACGACCGCATCGACAAGACGCGGATAGCACTGGTCGGTGCGGGCATCGTGGTCATGCTGCCGGTGATGCGCACCCCCGACGTCTTCTACTCCCCTAAGACCGGGATCGACTGGGACGTCATCTTTTTGCTGTTGGGCATGATGATCATCGTCAGTGTGCTGCGCCAAACCGGCGTCTTCGAATACGTCGCGATCTGGTCTGCCAAACGAGCGAAGGGTTCGCCGCTGCGCATCATGATCCTGCTGATGCTGGTCAGCGCGTTCGGATCGGCATTGTTGGACAACGTCACCACGGTGCTGCTGGTCGCCCCGGTCACCCTGCTGGTGTGTGACCGGCTGACGATCAGCGCGGCACCGTTTCTGATGGCCGAAGCGTTCGCCTCCAACATCGGCGGCGCCGCGACGCTGGTCGGTGACCCGCCCAACATAATCGTCGCCAGTCGCGCCGGCCTGAGCTTCAACTCCTTCCTGATCCACCTGGCCCCGCTGGTGGTGGTTGTGATCGCGGTCCTGGCCGCAATGCTGCCCCGGCTGTTTCGCGGCAGCTTCGCCGTCGATCCCGAACGGGTCGCCGACATCATGGCACTGGAGGAAGGCGAAGCGATCCGAGATCACGCGCTGCTGCTCAAGTGCGGTGTCGTGCTGGTGGGGGTGTTCGCGGCCTTCGTTTTGCACGAACCGCTGGGCATGGACCCGGCCGAGGTGGCTCTGCTGGGCGCCGGCATCTTGATCATGATCTCGGGGGTGGGGCGCTCGCAGTACCTGGCCAGCGTCGAATGGGACACCCTGCTGTTTTTTGCCGGCCTGTTCATCATGGTCGGCGCGCTGGTAAAAACCGGCGTCATCGACAAGCTGGCGCACATGGCCGCCACCGCCACCGGCGGCAACGCCCTGTTGACGACGATGCTGATCCTGGGCGTGTCCCTGGTGTTCAGCGGCATCGTCAACAACGTCCCGTACGCCGCGACCATGACACCGATCGTCGCCGGGCTGGTGCCGTCCCTGCATGACCACGCCCAGCCGGACGTTCTGTGGTGGGCGCTGACCCTGGGCACCGACTTCGGCGGCAACCTGACCGCCGTCGGGGCCAGCGCCAATGTCGTCATCATCGGAATCGCCCGGCGTGCAGACAATCCCATCACTTTTTGGGAGTTCACCCGCAAGGGCCTGACGGTAACCACAATGTCGTTGGCTGTGTCCGCCGGCTATCTGTGGTTGCGCTACTTCGTGTTGGTTTGACCAACATCGGCACGTCGAGCCCCAACCATGTGCGGGGGCCCTGCGGCGGCCTGGGATGGCCTATCCAAAGAACTGGACGCTGCACTGTCCGGGCGCTACCTCTGGGGCCGCTACCTCATGCTGGAGTGAGTGTCAGCGACGCAGCAAAGCAAGGCATTCCACGTGATGAGTCAGCGGAAACGCGTCGAACAACCGGATCTGTTCGACCGCAAAGCCATGGCCGCGGTACAAGCCAATGTCGCGAGCGAAAGATGCAGCTTCGCAACCGATATGCACTATCCGCGACACTCGGGCGGCGGCCAGCAAGTCGATAACCTCGCGTCCGGCACCCGAGCGGGGCGGATCCAGCACGGCCACATCGGCGCTGCCCCGCTGGGCCGTCAACGCCCGTCGCGCCGAATCGTTGACTACCCGCACCTGAGGCAGATCGGCCAACGCTTTGCGGGCTGCCCGCGATGCCGCCGGTGAAGTGTCGACGGTCAGCACCTGTCCGGACTCTCCCACCGCTTCGGCCAGCGCTGCGGCGAACACGCCCACGCCGCCGTAAAGATCCCAGGCGGTCATCCCGGGACCGGCTTGCGCCCAGTCGGTCACCAAAGCGCTGTAGATCTGCGCAGCGTCGCGGTGGGCTTGCCAGAACACCGTCACCGGCACCCGCCAGCTGCGCCGCCCCACCCGCTGCAATGCCTGCTGCTCACCTTCGACAACCTCCGTCACGGTCCGCTTGCCCCGCCGCGCGGTGCTCACTACATGGCGCATACCGTCGTCGTCGACGACGATATGCAGGTGCGCACCGGGTGGCCATTCCGCCGCCAGCCCATCGGTCATGCCCGGGGGCAGCTGGGCGCAGCGCAAGTCGGTGACCAACTCGTCGCTGCGGTAACGATGGAAACCGGCGCGACCATCTGCCCCGACTGCAAGGCGGACCCGGGTACGCCATCCTGTCGGGCCGGTATCGGACAGTGCAAGCGGTTGCGCGATTCCCTCCCAGTGGTAACCACCGAGGCGTAGCAGTTGATTAGCCACCACTTGCCCCTTGAGCACACGTGCGGCCGCCGGCTCGGCGAACGCGAGGTCGCAACAACCGGCCCCCTCAACCCCGGCGATCGGGCACAACGAGGCGATTCGATGCTCCGACGGCTCGATCACCTCGACAGCTTCGGCGTGCCAGTACGAACCACGATCAGCCGTAAGCCGCACTCGAACCCGTTCACCGGGCAGTGCGTAGCGAACGAACACCACTCGGCCTTCGTGGCGGGCCACGCAGCTCCCGCCGTTGGCCGGCGCGCCGGCCGTCAGCGTCAGTTCGGTCAATCGAAGATCCCCCGACGGGTGTCACCAGGGGAGGCGTACTGCTGGAATGTCTTGAGCCGCTCCGAGGACGTCAATTGCCACGGCACCGAGGTCATCATCACACCGGGAACGAACAACAGCCGGCTCTTGAGTCGCAGCGCGCTCTGGTTATGCAGCACATGCTCCCACCAGTGACCCACCACATATTCCGGAATAAACACCGTGACCACGGTGCGCGGCGACTCTTTGCTGACCCGTTTGACGTAATCGATTACTGGTCGGGTGATTTCGCGGTACGGCGACGCGATCACCTTCAGCGGCACGCTGATGTCGCTGTCCTCCCACTGACGCACCAGTTCGCGGGTTTCTGCTTCGTCCACGCTGACCGTGACGGCCTCCAGCACATCGGGGCGAGTCGCCCGCGCGTAGGCCAGCGCGCGCAGCGTGGGCAGATGCAGTTTGGACACCAGCACCACCGCGTGGTTGCGGCTGGGCAAAACGATCTCGCGATCCTGCGCCCCGGCTTGCTCGGCCAGTTCCCGGCTGACCGAGTCGTAATGCTTGCGGATGAGTTTCATCATCATGAACAGCGAGCCCATGGCGACCACCGCGATCCAGGCCCCGACCAGAAACTTCGTCACCAAAACGACGACCAGGACGGATCCGGTGGACACGAAGCCGATCGTATTGACTACCCGGGATCGCATCATCCGCCGCCGGATTCGCGCATCGGTTTCTTCGCGCAGTAGCCGGGTCCAGTGCCGGACCATGCCGATCTGGCTCAACGTGAAGGAGATGAACACGCCGACGATATAGAGCTGAATCAAGGCGGTAACCTGTGCGCGAAACGCGATGATCGCAGCGAGAGCCGCCATCGACAAAAACACGATCCCGTTGGAATACGCCAACCGATCCCCGCGGGTGTGCAGTTGCCGCGGCAGGTAGCTGTGTTGGGCCAGCACCGAACCTAGTACCGGGAATCCGTTGAACGCGGTGTTGGCCGCCAATGCCAAGATCAGCGCGGTCACCGCGGCGATCAGCAGCAACCCCACGTGGAAGCTCCCGAACACCGCTTGGGCCAGCTGCACGATCAGCGTTTTCTGCTGGTAGTCCGGTGGCGCGCCCACCAGCTGTTTGGCAGGATTGTCAACGACCTGCACTCCGGTCCTCTCGGCCAGCACAATCACGCCCATGAACATGCTCACCGCGATCACGCCCAACATCAGCAGCGTGGTTGCCGCGTTGCGTGACTTGGGTTTCCGGAATGCGGGGACACCGTTGCTGATCGCCTCCACGCCGGTCAGTGCCGCACAGCCCGAGGAAAACGACCGGGCCACCAGGAACAACAACGCAAAACCGACGACCTGGCCGTGCTCGGAATGCATCTCGAAACCCGCGGATTCGGCGCGGAGCCGATCGCCGAGCACATAGATCCGGAACAGTCCCCAGCCCAGCATCATTGCGATCCCGGCGATAAACGCATACGTCGGAACGGCGAATGCCACTCCCGATTCCTTTACTCCCCGCAGATTCATCGCGGTCACCAGAAGGATCGCAATCACCGACAACAGCACCCGGTGCTCACCCACGAACGGGATGGCCGAGCCGATGTTGGACATCGCCGAGGCCGCCGAAACGGCAACCGTCAAAACGTAATCCACCATCAGAGCGCTGGCGACGGTCAATCCGGCGTTGGCTCCGAGATTAGTGGTGACCACCTCGTAGTCACCACCACCGGACGGATAGGCTTGCACATTCTGCCGGTAGCTGGCGACCACGACCAGCAGCACCGCCGCCACCGCCAAACCGATCCACGGGGTCAGCGCGTAGGCCGTCACGCCGGCCACCGAGAGCACCAAAAAGATTTCTTCCGGGGCGTAAGCCACCGACGAGAGGGCATCCGAGGCGAAGACCGGCAGGGCGATCCGCTTGGGCAGCAGCGTGTGGCTCAGCCGGTCGCTGCGGAACGGCCGGCCCAGAACGAGCCGCCGCGCCGCGGTGGAAAGTTTGGACACGAGAGCCAAGAGTAAGCCCACCGCGCTCGGGCGGTAGCGTTCCCTGGTCGAGAATGTGTCGTGCCCACGTCGGCTGGCCGATCGGGCCCGCCGAGCGGGGGTAAGCCGAAAGGATCTCAGGTTGCGGGTAGTAGTCATGGGATGTGGCCGGGTGGGGTCTTCGGTTGCCTGTGCACTGTCCCGGATCGGCCACGATGTCGCGATCATCGACCGCGATCGCACCGCCTTCAACCGGCTCGGCCCGGATTTCGTCGGGGAGCGGGTGCTGGGACTGGGATTTGACCGCGACGTCCTGCTGCGCGCCGGCGTCGAGCGGGCCGACGCCTTCGCCGCGGTGTCCTCCGGCGACAACTCCAACATCATCTCGGCCCGGCTGGCCCGGGAAACCTTCGGCGTGCAGCGCGTTGTCGCGCGGATCTACGACGCCAAACGCGCCGCGGTCTACGAGCGGTTGGGCATTCCGACTATCGCCACCGTGCCCTGGACTACAGACCGCCTGCTCAACGCGCTGCTCCGGGAAACTCAGCCCACCAGCGCGTGGCGCGACCCAACAGGCACTGTCTCCGTCGCCGAGGTGGTGCTACACGAGGACTGGATAGGACACCGGCTTACCGAGCTGGAAACGGCCACCGGCGCCCGCGCGGCGTTTCTGATCCGGTTCGGCACCGGCCAACTACCCGATCCCAAGACCGTGATCCAGGCCGGCGACCAGGTGTACGTCGCCGCGATATCCGGGCGGGTCACCGAGGCGATCGCGATTGCGGCCTTACCGCCGGGCGAGGACCTCGAGGAGCAAAGCAGATGAAACGCGCCGACGACGATGATGCCGGCGCAGCCGGGATCCAGGAGTGGCGCAGATGAAACGCGCCGACGACGATGATGCCGGCGCAGCCGGGATCCAGGAGTGGCGCAGATGAAACGCGCCGACGACGATGATGCCGGCGCAGCCGGGATTGAGGAGTGGCGCAGATGAAAGTCGTAATCGCCGGAGCCGGCGCGGTCGGCCGTTCGATCACCCGCGAACTTCTCGAGAGCGGCCATGAGGTGAGCCTGATCGAGCGCGATCCGGGAAACTTCGACGTCGACGCGATCCCGACCGCGCATTGGCATCTGGGCGATGCCTGCGAACTCAGCTTGCTGGAATCGGTGCACCTGGAAGACTTCGATGTTGTGGTCGCCGCTACCGGCGACGACAAAGTCAACGTCGTGCTGAGCCTGCTAGCCAAAACGGAATTCGCGGTACCCCGGGTGGTGGCCCGGGTCAACGATCCGCGCAATGAATGGCTCTTCACCGACGCCTGGGGTGTCGATGTGGCGGTGTCCACCCCGCGGATGCTGGCCTCACTGGTGGAAGAGGCGGTCGCGGTCGGAGACCTGGTCCGGCTGATGGAGTTCCGCAAAGGACAAGCCAACCTCGTGGAAATCACGCTGCCCGATAACACCCCGTGGGGCGGGAAGCCGGTACGCAAGCTCGCCTTGCCCCGCGATGCCACGCTGGTGACCATTCTGCGTGGGCCACGAGTCATCGTTCCGCAGGACGACGAGCCCCTGGAGGGCGGCGACGAGCTGTTGTTCGTCGCGGTTAGCGAGGCGGAGGAGGAGCTGCGTCGGCTGCTCCTGCCACCTCTGTGACAGTCGTCGGCCGTAATGCGTGCTGCACGACCTTGATGGCCAGATACGTGACTGCCGCCGCTGCCGCGGTCAGCGGCCAGCCCATCGCGATCCGCGCCACGCCCAGCCACCCCGTGCGGCCGGCGTGGTAGAGCGAGCCCTGCACCCCGAAGCGGGCCACGAACACCAGCATCCAGACGAGGGTGGCGCAATCAAAGGCGTAAACAGCCCGGCGAACGTCACGCCAGCCGAGGTCGTGCGCGCCCGCCCAGCTCCATAGGTAACCCACCACCGGCCGACGGATCAGCACCGACAGCGCAAAGACCGTTGCCCATAACAGCGACATCCAGATGCCCAGCAGAAAATAGCCTCGGGACTCCCCCAGCACGTAGGCGATCAGCGCGCAGATGGCGACACCGAAGAACCCGAATACCGCCGGCCGAGTGGAGTGGCGCCGGATCAGCCGCCACACCAGCACCAGGGCAGCCACGCCAAGTGCCGTGCCGACGGCTGGCGACAGTCCCCACAGACCCGAGATCGGCACGAAGAACAGCACCGGCAGCGATGAGTAAACGAGCCCGCTCACGCCGCCCAGCTGCGCAATCAGCCGCTGGGCGGGGGTGGGTTCAGAGACCATCGCGCCACGCCCACGCTCGGCCGGCTCGAGATTATTCACCGAGGCCGCCCACCCGAGCTGTCATCGTTGAATTTCGTAGTGCGGGTTGTAAATGGCTTTGGTGCCGTTGTCCAACTTGCCCAGCCGGCCCCGCACCCGCAGTTTCCGGCCCGAGTCGATCCCAGGGATCCGGCGTTGCCCCAGCCATACCAACGCCACAGTGTCGGTGCCGTCGAACAATTCGGCGCGGACCCCGCCGGCGCAGCCTTTGGCGTTGGCTTCCACGCTGCGTAGCGTGCCGACCATCGTGACCTCCTGACCGCGCTCACAGTCGATCGCCCGCTGCGCGCCGGTGTTCGCGGCCTCGTCGGACAACTCCTCGACGTCGCGCTGCTCGGGATCCTCCGTCAACCGACGGGTCAGCCGGTGCAGATAACCTTCGGCCGTCGCCATCACCTCTTCACGAACATTTCGGCCGATCCGCACGCCAAACTATCCAGGTGTGGAAGCCGAATCTCTGTGTGCCAAACGACACCGTAGCCCTGTTGGGTCCCGGACGCCATGCGACCCCCGGTTTGCCGGTGCACAACGGGCTCAGCGCTGCGGGCACGATCAGTAGATGGCCGTCGAATTGCGCGGTGTGACCGTCGTCGTGCTGCCGGGGACCGGATCCGACGATGTCTACGTGGATCGGGCATTCGCCGGCCCGCTGCGCGGCGTCGGCGCGCGGATCCTCGCGCCCCCACCTGAGCCGGGTGGGTTGATCGACTGCTACCGGGCCGCGCTCGACGACGCAGCGCGCCGGGGCCCGATCGCGGTCGGCGGAATCTCCCTCGGGGCGGCGGTGGCCGCCGCGTGGGCATTGGCACATCCCGAAACCACGGTAGCGGTGTTGGCCGCGCTCCCGGCCTGGACCGGCACGCCCGACGGAGCTCCCGCAGCCCGGGCAGCCCGCCATTCGGCTGATCACCTCCGGCGTGACGGGCTGGCCGCGGCGACGACCCAGCTGCGCGCGTCCAGCCCGCCCTGGCTGGCCGAGGAGCTCACCCGGTCGTGGCGGCGGCTATGGCCGTACTTGCCTGACGCGCTGGAGGAAGCGGCGGACTATGTCGCGCCGACCCGCGCGGAGCTTGCGCGATTGGACGTTCCGATGGGGATCGCCGCAGCTACCGACGACCCGGTCCACCCTTTTGAGGTCGGTGTTGCCTGGGCGGCCGCTGCGCCGCGCGCGTCGGTGTGCACCGTGACGCTGGCTCAGATCGGCGCCGATCCCGCCGCGCTGGGTGCCGCCTGCCTGGCGGCACTGGCCAGTGTCTAACCTCCGGCCGTACTGCTGCGCAACTGCTGCATCGCCGAGCCGCGGGCACTGCGGCGCGTTGGCGGTGCACCCCCGCCCTGCTGCGCGGCGGTCTGCTGCGCGGCCGCTTCCCGCAACTGCGCCGCCATCGGCTCGGGCAGTCGCACCGGGAGGGGTGTCCTGACCGGAAGCGGGGTACTGCCGCGGCGGACCACGGTGTCGGCCAACGCTTCCCGGGCTTGCTGAGTCACGGCGTCGATGCTCTCGAGTGTCCCGTTGACCACACACCGGATCATCCAGCGGTAACCGTCGATCCCGATAAACCGCACCGCGCCTGACGCGATCCCGACCACTTCACGACCCCAGTGACCGTCTTGGATGGTGACCGTGGCCCCGTCTTTGCGCAGTGAATCGGCGAGCTCAGCCGCCACCTCGCGCCATAAGCCGCCGGTCTTGGGTGCGGCATAGGCGGCAATGGTGTAACGGCCGTTGGGCGTGACGACCCAGACCGCACTCGGGATACCGCCCTCGGTGAGTTCGACCTGCAACTGGGCACCCTCTGGCGTCGGGATCAGCACCGAACCGAGGTCGAGCCGTGCGGCCTCCGCTGTGGCGGGATCGTCGAAATCATCAATGTCGAAGGGACCCTCGAGCTCCTCGTCGTACGTCGGCTCGACCGGGTTGTCCGGTTGCTCCTCGACCGCGTCCACCTGCGGCTCGGCCCCCGTGGCCGGGCTGTCGTCTTTGGGTTTGCGCCTACCGAATGCCATTACCCGCGCTGCTCTCCCTCATCTCGCCGGGGCTCACAAACTCCCATGTCCGCCGGAAGAGCCGTGACCGCCATCGCCGCGGGACGTGTTGGCCAGCCCGACCTCGTCGAATGACGACACCTCGACCAGCTCAACCAACTCGACCCGCTGCACCAACAGCTGAGCGATCCGGTCACCGCGGCGCACCGCGATCGGCGCCGCCGGGTCCAGATTGATCAGCGCCACTTTGATCTCGCCGCGATAGCCGGCGTCGATCGTGCCGGGACTGTTGACGATGGAAAGCCCCGCCCGGGCGGCCAGTCCCGAGCGCGGATGCACCAACCCGACCATTCCGAGCGGAATGGCCACCGCGAGGCCGGTTCGGACGAGGGCACGCTGCCCAGGTGCAAGTTCGACGTCTTCAGCGCTATACAGATCCACGCCCGCGTCACCGTCGTGAGCACGGCTGGGCAGCGGAAGCCCGGGATCCAGGCGAACAACCGTCAGACTGGTCGGCACGGGGCCACAGATTACCCTTGACCGAGTGTCAAGTACCCGCATCGCGCCTGAGAACGTGCGATATCGCGAGCGCCTGTGGGTGCCGCTGTGGTGGTGGCCGCTGGGTTTCGCGCTGGCCGCGCTGATCGCATACGAAGTCAACCTGGGCGTGCCGCGACTGCCGCACTGGCTGGTGCTCGCGGTGCTGTCCGTCATGGTTGCCGGGGTGTTGTTGTGGTTGGGCCGCATCGAAGTCCGCATTATCACCGGTGACGAGGGGCTTGAGCTGTGGGCCGGCGAGGCACATCTACCCGTCACAGTGATCGCCCGATCCGCAGAAATCCCGCGCTCGGCCAAATCTGCCGCTCTGGGCCGCCAGCTCGACCCGGCGGCCTACGTGCTGCATCGCGCCTGGATCGGGCCGATGGTGTTGGTCGTGCTCGACGACCCCGAAGACCCGACACCGTACTGGCTGGTGAGCTGCCGTCACCCAGAGCGGGTGTTGTCGGCATTGCGCAGTTGACCCGATCAGGCCGCGCAGTCGGTGCAGATCATGACACCGTTCTTCTCGCTCGCAAGCCGACTGCGGTGTTGCACCAGAAAGCAACTCGAACAGGTGAACTCGTCGGCCTGCTTGGGAATGACACGCACCGAGAGCTCCTCACCGGACAAGTCGGCGCCGGGCAGCTCGAACGACTCGGCCGATTCGGACTCGTCGACGTCGACCACCGCCGACGCCGCCTCGTTCCGCCGTGCTTTGAGCTCCTCTAACGAGTCCTCGGACACGTCATCGGTCTCGGTGCGCCGTGGGGCGTCGTAGTCGGTAGGCATGATGTCCTCGCATCCCCTCGTGAGTCCTGCAAGCAACGCTTTGTACCAGCGTCGAACGCATCCACCTAATGATTCGTGCCCGCAACCGGCCGTGTTGAACTGTGATTTCCCTCACACGCAGTTTTTGCTCGCAGTTCGCTGCCCGCAACGTCTCCTCGTGTGCGCCCAGCCCACGAACAACACCCTTTAGCGCACGAGTCGAAACACTCCGCGACCACCGCGTCGTTACGCTGACCGTTCACAAAGTTCACCCAGGGCTCGCGATTGTCGTGGGAAAACCGGCGCACCGACTTCTCAAATGCCTCGAAGCACACGACAGCCGATCAACAGCGTCGCCCCTCCCCGACTGGGCAACAAAGCGGTTCCGCCGTCGCATTGCTAAACAGCTCAGTGCTCGCTACAGTCACGCTGACTGCACCTGAGAAATCTTTAAGGAATCCCGTAGCGGTGCTAACTCCGGGTTGCGCAACAACCAAGCGGCGCAAACATAGCTTGCGCACCGCGACGGCATGTCATCGCACCGCCGGTCTCGGTACCAGTGCCGCGATGTCCCTGGTGTCCTGCGTGACCCTGTTTGCCGCGGCTCCCACAGCTCACGGCGATGTCGTAGATCTGATCATCGAGCCGGTGCAGGCGGCATTGATGGGTCTGCCTGACGCACCCACGGGTGTGGATCCCGCTGCGGCGGCGTCGGGTTTGGACCTGAGCAGTTCGGAGTTGGGCACGAACGCGTTGATCACAGCCGTGTACGACCTGCAAGGTCTGCTCGAAAGCTACTGGACGAGCGTGGATGTGCTGGATTCAGCGCTGGTGTCGGCATCGGATTCTATTTCGGTCACGGTTCCTGTGGTGCTGCACGGGTTGGAGCAGGATTGGATCACCAGCCC
>NZ_VYIK01000083.1 GCF_008709575.1 Mycobacterium sp. | reverse complement strand
CGGCGCCGACGTAACCCACCCAGCCGGCGGCGGGGGCGCCGGCCGGCGGCCGACCCGGTGGGGGAGGCTATCGAGGCGGTGGTGGCGCCGGGGGCGTGGCCGCTCCGCCCGGCGGTGGCTTCCGTGGCCGTCCCGGGAGTGCCGGCGGCGGACGTCCCGGCCAGCGCGGCGGTGCGGCCGGGGCGTTCGGCCGGCCGGGCGGCGCTCCCAAACGAGGCCGCAAGTCCAAGCGCCAGAAGCGCCAGGAATACGACTCGATGCAGGCGCCGGTCGTCGGCGGGGTGCGGTTACCGCACGGCAACGGCGAGACGATCCGGCTGGCCCGCGGGGCGTCGCTGAGCGATTTCGCCGAAAAGATCGACGCCAACCCGGCCGCGTTGGTGCAGGCGCTGTTCAACCTCGGCGAGATGGTGACCGCCACCCAGTCCGTCGGCGAAGAGGTCCTCGAGCTGCTCGGCAGCGAAATGAACTATCACGTGCAGGTCGTGTCGCCCGAGGACGAGGACCGCGAGCTGCTGCAATCCTTCGACCTGTCCTACGGCGAAGACGAAGGCAGCGAGGAGGACCTGCAGGTCCGTCCTCCGGTGGTGACCGTGATGGGTCACGTCGACCACGGCAAGACCCGGCTGTTGGACACCATCCGCCAGACCAACGTGCGCGAGGGCGAGGCCGGCGGCATCACCCAGCACATCGGCGCCTATCAGGTCGCTGTCGACCACGACGGCACTCAGCGGCCGATCACCTTCATCGACACCCCCGGTCACGAGGCGTTCACGGCGATGCGTGCCCGTGGAGCGAAGGCCACCGACATCGCGATCCTGGTAGTCGCCGCCGACGACGGGGTCATGCCCCAGACAGTGGAGGCCATCAACCACGCACAGGCCGCCGACGTGCCGATCGTGGTGGCGGTCAACAAGATCGACGTCGAGGGCGCCGATCCCGCCAAGATTCGCGGGCAACTCACCGAGTACGGTTTGGTGCCCGAGGAATACGGCGGCGACACGATGTTCGTCGACATCTCGGCCAAGCAGGGCACCAATATCGACCAGCTCCTCGAGGCGGTGCTGCTGACCGCCGACGCCGCCCTGGACCTGCGCGCCAATCCCGACATGGAGGCCCAGGGCGTGGTGATCGAGGCGCAGCTGGACCGCGGTCGCGGCCCGGTGGCCACGGTGTTGGTGCAGCGCGGCACGCTGCACGTCGGCGACTCGGTGGTGGCCGGCGATGCCTACGGCCGGGTCCGCCGCATGGTCGACGAGTACGGCGAGGACGTCGAGGCAGCGCTGCCGTCGCGGCCGGTGCAGGTCATCGGCTTCACGTCGGTGCCCGGCGCCGGGGACAACTTCCTCGTCGTCGACGAGGACCGGATTGCCCGCCAGATCGCCGACCGGCGCAGCGCCCGCAAGCGCAACGCGCTGGCGGCGCGCTCGCGCAAGCGGATCAGCCTGGAGGACCTGGACTCGGCGCTGAAGGAAACCAGTCAGCTCAACCTTATCCTCAAGGGAGACAATGCCGGCACCGTCGAGGCGCTGGAAGAGGCGTTGATGGGCATCCAGGTCGACGACGAGGTGGAGCTGCGGGTGATCGACCGCGGTGTCGGCGGCATCACCGAAACCAATGTCAACCTGGCGTCGGCCTCGGACGCGATCATCATCGGGTTCAATGTGCGCGCCGAGGGCAAGGCGACCGAGCTGGCCAACCGCGAAGGTGTGGAGATCCGCTACTACTCGGTCATCTACCAGGCCATCGACGACATCGAGAAGGCGCTGCGCGGCATGCTCAAGCCGGTCTTCGAAGAGGTCGAGCTGGGCCGGGCCGAGGTCCGGGCGCTGTTCCGGTCCTCGAAGGTCGGCGTGATCGCCGGGTGTCTGGTCACCTCCGGTGTGGTGCGCCGCAACGCCAAGGCGCGGCTGCTGCGCGACAACATCGTGGTCGCCGACAACCTCAAGGTGGCCACGCTGCGCCGGGAGAAGGACGACGTCAACGAGGTGCGGGACGGCTACGAATGCGGTCTGACGCTGGGCTATTCCGACGTCCGGGAAGGCGACGTGATCGAGACCTACGAGCTGGTGGAGAAGGCGCGGGACTGATGAACGCCGTGAAGGGGGCCATCGAACGTGGGTAGCAACGCGAAAGCCTGTGATGACTGACCCGGCCCGGGCGCGCCGGCTGGCCAAGCGGATCGCCACGATCGTGGCGTCGGTGATCGAGTACGAGATCAAAGATCCGAGGCTGACCGGGGTCACCATCACCGACGCCAAGGTGACCGCCGATCTGCACGACGCCACCGTGTATTACACGGTGATGGGTCGCACGCTGCAGGAGGATCCGGATTATGCCGGCGCCGCGGCGGCGCTGGAAAGCGCCAAGGGTGTGCTGCGCACCAAAGTCGGCGCGGGCACCGGCGTGCGGTTCACTCCCACACTCACGTTTGCCCGCGACACCGTGCCCGAGGCCAGCCATCGGATGGCGGAATTGCTGGCTCGTGCCCGCGCCGCCGATGCCGACCTGGCCCGGGTCCGGCGCAACGCCAAGCCGGCCGGAGCGGCCGACCCCTACCGCACGAGGGGGGAAGACAGCGGTGACGACGATCGATCCGACGACTGACCCGGCGGTGCGGCGGGTCGGCGCCGACGGCGCCGCCGGGCTGCTCTCCGCGGCCGCCACGGTCGGGGTGGTCTGCCACGTGTACCCCGATGCCGACAGTGTCGGCGCGGGGCTGGCACTGGCCCTGGTGCTCGAGCGGAGCGGCACGGCGGTACAGGTCAGCTTCGCCGAGCCGGCGAGGTTGCCGGAGTCGTTGCAGTCGTTGCCCGGCGGCCGGCTGCTGGTCAACCCGGCAGCCATGCGCCGAGACGTCGATTTGCTGGTCACGGTGGACATTCCGAGCATCACCCGGCTCGGCAGCCTGGCCGAATTGGCCGGTCCCGGCCAGGAACTGCTGGTGATCGACCACCACGCGTCCAACCAGCTGTTCGGCACCGCCAACTTTGTCGACCCCTCAGCGGATTCCACGACGATGCTGGTCGCCGAACTGCTCGACGCGTGGGGCAAACCGATCGACGCCGCCGTGGCGCACTGCATCTACGCCGGCCTGACCACGGACACCGGGTCGTTCCGCTGGGCCAGCGCCCGGGCCCATCGGTTGGCGGCGCGGCTGGTGGAACTCGGCGTGGACAACGCGGCGATCAGCCGGACCCTATTCGACAGCCATCCCTTTTCCTGGTTGACGATGCTGTCCAGGGTGCTGGCACAAGCGCGGCTGCGACCGGACGCGGTGGGTGGCCGCGGGCTGGTCTATGCCGTGGTCGACCACCGGGAGTGGACCGGCGCACGCTCCGAGGACGTCGAAAGCATCATCGACATCGTGCGCACCACGCAACAGGCCGAAGTGGCGGTGGTGTTGAAGGAAATCGAGCCGCAGCAGTGGTCGGTGTCGATGCGGGCCAAGGCCGCGGTCGATCTGGCAGCGGTGGCGTCGAGGTTCGGCGGCGGCGGGCACCGCCTGGCGGCCGGGTACACGGCCACCGGCTCGCTGGACGGCGTCGTCGCGTCGCTGTGCGCGGCACTGGGCTGACCCGCCTTGATCGACCGGAGTCGGCCCGCGGCCGGTGGCCGGCGCATCGCCAAGCTGGCGCTGCCCACGCTGGGTGTGCTCGCGGCCGAACCGCTGTATTTGTTGTTCGACACCGCGGTCGTCGGACGGCTCGGCGCGCTGAGCCTGGCCGGGCTGGCCATCGGCGCGCTGCTCCTGGGCCTGGTCGGTTCGGATCTGACGTTTTTGTCCTACGGCACGACGGCCCGATCGGCGCGCCGCTTCGGCGCCGGCGACCGGCCCTCGGCGGTGGCCGAGGGGGTGCAGGCCACCTGGCTGGCCCTGGGTCTGGGTGCTTTGATCGCCGTCGCAGTGCAAGCCATGGGGGCGCCGCTGGTGTCGGTGATCGCCGGAACCCGACCGGCGGGCGAGGATATCGCCGCGACGGCGTTGCCGTGGCTGCGGATCGCGATCCTGGGCGCCCCGGCGATTCTGGTGTCGCTGGCCGGCAACGGGTGGCTGCGCGGCGTGCAGGACACCGTGCGTCCGCTGCGCTTCGTCGTCGCCGGGTTCGGGCTCTCGGCACTGTTGTGCCCGTTGCTGGTGTACGGCTGGCTCGGGCTGCCACGACTGGCGCTGGCTGGCTCGGCGGTGGCCAACCTGGTCGGGCAGTGGGTGGCTGCGCTGCTGTTCGGACGAGCGCTGCTGGCCGAACGGGTGTCGTTGCGGTTCGATCCGGCCGTGTGGCGGGCACAGCTGGTGATGGGCCGCGATTTGATGGTGCGCACGCTGTCCTTTCAGGTCTGTTTCATTTCGGCAGCCGCGGTGGCTGCCCGGTTCGGTGCCGCGGCGTTGGGCGCTCATCAGATTGCGCTGCAGATCTGGGAGTTCCTTGCCCTGGTGCTTGATTCACTGGCGATCGCCGCGCAGGCGCTGGTCGGTGCGGCCCTGGGGGCCGGTGATGCGCCCCGGGCCAGATTCGTGGCCCGGCGGGTCACGGTGCTGTCCACCGCCGCCGCCGGCACGTTGGCGGCGGCGTTCGCTGTCGGCGCCGCGGTGCTGCCTTCGCTGTTCACCGACGACCGGTCGGTGCTGGCCGCGATCGCGGTGCCGTGGTGGTTTCTGGTGGCCACGTTGCCGTTCGCCGGAGTCGTGTTCGCCCTCGACGGGGTGCTGCTCGGCGCCGGCGACGCCACGTTCCTGCGCAACGCCACCGTGGTCAGCGCGCTGGCCGGATTCTTGCCGTTGATCTGGCTGGCGCTGGTCTTCGGGTGGGGGCTGGCGGGCATCTGGGCCGGGCTGGCCACGTTCATCGCGTTGCGGCTCGCGTTCGTCGGTGCCCGGACGATTTCGGGTCGGTGGGCGGTGACCGGGACGTGACCCAGCGCGAGCGCATGCTCAGTGGGGCGCTGTACCGGGCGGACGACCCCGACCTGGTCGCGAGCCGGCGGGCCTGTCAGCGCCTGCTCGACGCGTTCAACTCAGCTGAGGACGACGGCGCCCGCCGAGCGCTGCTGGGCGAACTGCTCGGGTCGCTGGGCGAAGGTGCGCTGATCCTGCCGCCATTCCAGTGCGACTACGGAACCTACATCAGCATCGGCGCCCACAGCTTTCTCAACTATGACGTGATCCTGCTGGACTGCGCACCGATCACCATCGGCGCGAACGTGCTGATCGGCCCACGTGCGCAACTGGTTACGGCCCATCACCCCATCGACGACCACGACGCCCGACGCAGCGGGTGGGAGTTGGCCTCGCCCATCGATATCGGTGACAACGTGTGGATAGGGGCCGGCGTGATCGTCTGCCCGGGGGTGACGATCGGTGCGAACTCGGTCGTCGGGGCGGGCGCTGTGGTCACCGCTGACGTGCCCGCGCGCGTCGTCGCCGCCGGCAATCCGTGCCGCGTTGTCCGGAGGCTGCCGTAGCATCTCGCCGACTGTGCGTGTCGGTACGCTCCCACCGGCGTGTCGCGTACAGACACGCACACTCGCCGCAAAGGGACGCCGCGCTCAGCGCACCTGTGCGCGGCCGCGCTGCAGCACCGCCTCGCGGTTGGCGGCGATGTCGTCGCCGGTGACGCTGAACTGCCTGGCGGCGGTGGCTTCCAGCCAGAGCCCGGTGCTGGTCTGCGATTCGTCGATGCGGTGGTAAGAGGCCAGTAACGCCCGCACCGCGTTTTGGTTGTTGCCGACGATCGATGCCGCCACCTGCCGGGCGGCGGGCAGCAGCCGGTCGTGCGGCACCACCTCGGTGACCAGGCCGGCGCGCAGCGCGTCGGCAGCGGACAGGTAGTCGCCGGTGAGGCTCATCCGGCGGGCCAGCCCGACGCCGACCTTCTGCGGCAGCCGCACGCTGAGCCCCCAAGTGGGCAGCAGGCCCACCCGCGCGTGGGTGTCGGCGAACCGCGCGTGTTCGGAGGCGATCAGGATGTCGCAGTACAGCGCCAGTTCCAGCCCGCCGGTGACCGCCGCGCCGTTGATCGCGCCGATCACCGGTTTGCTCATCGCCGGCCAGCGCGGCGAGATGTCCGGCAGCGCGGAGCCCCCGCCGAGCTCCTTGAGGTCCAGTCCCGCGCAGAACACCGGATCGGCGCCGGTGAGGATCACCACGTCGACGTCGTCATCGGACTCCGCGTCGCCCAGCGCGGCGAAAAAACGGTCCCGAAGCGCCGCCGACAGCGCATTACGCGACTCGGGGCGGTTCAAGGTCAGCGTGCGGACCCGCTCGTCGGTGTCGATCAGCAGGATGTCGTCGGCCATGAGGTCACCGTAGTAAGCCACGTTCGGACCAGTAAACTGACAATATGACCAGAAAAATGACTGCCACGGAGACCAAGGCCAAGCTTCTCGCATTGCTGGACGAAGTGGCCGACGGTGAGGAAATCGAGATCACCAAACACGGCCGGACCGTGGCGCGGCTGGTGACAGCGACGGGGCCGCACGCACTCAAGGGCCGGTTGGCCGGAGTGGTGATGACGGCTGCCGACGACGACCAGCTCTTTACCACCGGGGAATCCTGGAACGCCTCATGACGACGGTGCTGCTCGACTCGCACGTCGTCCACTGGTGGGCGGCCGAGCCGCGGCGCTTGAGCCAGACCGCCGACAGCGCCATCGAGCAGGCCGACGAGCTTGCGGTTGCGGCGATCACCTGGTATGAGCTGGCGTGGCTCGCCGACCACGAGCGCATTACACTGACGATTCCTGTCCGGTCCTGGCTCGCGCAGCTGTGCGAACACGTCCGCACCGTCGGCATCACGCCGGCGATCGCCGCTACCGCGGTGTCGCTGCCGGCGTCGTTTCCCGGCGATCCGGCGGACCGGTTGATCTATGCCACCGCCGTCGAACACGGTTGGCGGCTGGTGACCAAGGATCAGCGACTGCGCCGGCATCGGCATCCGCGGCCGCTGACCGTGTGGTAGCAGCGCGCCTATCGTGGACGGTGTGCCCCCGGCCGCGACAATGCCCGCGCTCAAAGAGTGGAGCGCGGTCGTGCAGGCGCTGCTGGAGGGCCGTCAGAGCGTCCTGTTGCGCAAGGGCGGGATCGGGGAGAAGCGGTTCGAGGTGGCGGCCGAGAAGTTTCTGTTGTTCCCCACCGTCGCACACGCTCATGCACAGCGGGTGCGGCCCGAGCACCGCGATCTGCTGGTCGCGGCGTCCGCCGACAGCACCCAGGACCGGGTGGTGATCCGGGCGGCGGCCGAAGTCGTCGCCGCAGTGCCCGTTCACCGCCCCGAGCGACTCGGGGACATCGAGGACCTGCATATCTGGACCGCCGACTCGGTGCGCGAAGACCGGCTCGACTTCCGGCCCAAGCACCGCCTGACCGTGCTGGTCGTGCGGGCCATGGCCCTGGCGGCGCCGGTCTCGCTGGCACGGCGCCCCGAATACGCCGGCTGTACCAGTTGGGTTTGGGTCCCGGTGACAGCAACAGCGGCCACGCCGGTATCCGACGACGCCACGCTGGGCCGGGTCGCCGACCGGGTCCGCGACACCGTCGGCTGCCCGTCTTAGCCCGCCTCGACCGGCAGCACCAGCCGCGAGGCGCCGAAGTGCACCGCGTGGGTGGCCGACCGCATCTGCCGGCCGGTCGTCACCGGTTCGCCGGTGCCCAGGTTGCGGGCAAAACGCGGATACCAGCCACCGGCGACCAGCACGCGAATTCGTGAACCGGCACGGAACCGGTGCGCGACCGCGTCGAGGGTCAAGCGGACCGGCTGCGGGTCGGTCGTGGCTGCGGCCAACCGGCGGTAGCCGTCGCTGACATTGACCGACCGGCCCCGGGCGTCGACTTCGCTCACCCGGACGAACAGGTCGACGTGCGGATTGTCCGAACTGTGGGCCACCTCGACGACCGGGTTACCGTGCACCTCCAGGTCCGCGGCCAGCGGGTCGCCGCTGAAGGCCAGCACGTCGGGGCGGCGGACCAGCCGGCTGTCGTCGCGGTAACCGCTGTCCGGGGATAGCATCGGCCCACCGATCGTCGGTGTGGGGTCGGCGGGGTCGAACCGGAACGTCGCGGGCTTGATCTGGGCTGCCGCGCTCGGCGGTGCGTCCGCAAGACCGCCGCCGGGCTGCAGGTAGAGCGTCTTTTCGGTGGTGGCCGGTGGCCAGTCGGGCAGGTCGCGCCAGCCCCGCCCGCCGCCGACGTACACGCGCACCGGGGCGCGGCGCGCTGCGCCGGACACCGCACCGAGATGGGTGTCCAACCAGGCCAGGGTGTGCCGGGTGATGTCGCCCAGGCCCTTGGTCAGCAGCTGGGTGTGGGGCCAGGGACCGACGGTCAGCGCGACATCGATCCCCCGGTCGCGCAGATGCCGATACTGGTGCAGCGTTTGCGTCAGAAACAGGTCTTGCCAACCTCCCACCAGCAGCACCGGGATCTGCACCCGGTCCAGCGCCGCGGTGAACCGCACCTCCTCCCAGAACGGGTCGCCGAGGTCGGGATGAGCGAGCCAGCCGTCATACCACGGCGCGCGGTCGCCGAGCAAAGCTCTGCTCGAAGCGCCCAGCGGCACCTGGCCGGCAGCGCGGTCCACCCGGCGCTGGGCCCGTAGCTGTCGGATGGCGGCCCGGATCCGTCCGGCGTCTTCCTGGTGGGCGACCAGATCACTCCAGCCCAGGAAGTCGCTGACGGCGAATGCTCCGGTGCCCCAGGCCGACGCGCCGAAATCGTGCGGGCCGGCGATGATGACGGCAGCGGCCAGCTCGGGCGGCGGATCGGTCAGCATCGCCCACTGGGTGAACCCCAGATAGGAGACCCCGATGGTGCCGAACCGACCGGTGAACCACGGCTGCCGACGCAGCCAGGCGGCCGTGTCGGCGCCGTCGTCGGCCTCGCGAACCATGGGCTCGAAGACCCCGCCGGATCCGAACGTCCCGCGCACGCTCTGCAGCACCACGTGATAGCCGCGGGCGGCGTAGAGCATGGCGAATATCAGCGAGAACGGGAACCCCCGGCCGTAGGGTCCGCGGACCAGCAGGGTGCCCGCCGGATCGGTGGCGACGGGCGCGTAGTGATCGGCCACCAGCTCGACGCCGTCGCGCATCGGGATCCGGACGCGGTGCACGCGGTAGCCGGTGGTCTCCGCGGGCAGGCCGAGCAGATGCCCGACGGTGCGCCCGACGAGATGCCTGGCGGCAGTGCGCAGTGCCGACCCCGCCGGGCGCGCCGAGGTGGTGGTCACCGGGTGCCGCAGCCAGACGGCGGTCGACGATCGGACCCCTCGCGCTTTCCGGGCATTGCCGGGAGTCTACCCGGTCGGCTCCGCGCCGCCCCGATGCGGGTCATTAGGCTGGGCAGTCGTGGCTGGGCAGAATTCGGAGGATGAGTCGACCGGTGCAGGTCAGCCGACACTGTGGGCGGTTTCCGACCTGCACACCGGCCACCTCGGCAACAAGCCCGTCACCGAATCGCTGCATCCTGCCTCGCCCGACGACTGGCTGATCGTCGCCGGCGACGTCGCCGAACGCACCGACGAGATCCGCTGGGCGCTCGACCTGCTGCGGCGACGGTTCGCCAAGGTGATCTGGGTGCCCGGCAACCATGAGCTGTGGACCACCAACAACGATCCGATGCAGGTGTTCGGGCGGGACCGCTACGAGTATCTGGTCGCCATGTGCGACGAGATGGGCGTGGTCACACCCGAACATCCGTTCCCGGTGTGGACCGAGCGGGGCGGCCCGGCCACGATCGTGCCGATGTTTTTGCTGTACGACTACACGTTCCTGCCGGCGGGGGCGACCACCAAGGCCGACGGACTGGCCATCGCGCGGGAACGCAACGTGGTGGCCACCGACGAATTCCTGTTGTCGTCGCAGCCCTACGGCACCCGCGAAGCGTGGTGCGCGCAGCGGCTGACCGCCACCCGGGCGCGGCTCGACCAACTCGACTGGATGACCCCGACCGTGCTGGTCAATCACTTCCCGCTGGTCCGCGAGCCCTGTGACGCGCTGTTCTATCCGGAGTTCTCGCTGTGGTGCGGCACCACCGCGACCGCCGACTGGCATACCCGCTACAACGCGACCTGCTCGGTCTACGGCCACCTGCACATCCCGCGCACCACCTGGTATGACGGTGTGCGCTTCGAAGAGGTGTCGGTGGGCTATCCGCGGGAATGGCGGCGCCGCAAACCCTACAGCTGGCTGCGGCAGGTGCTGCCCGATCCGCGCTACGCGCCGGGCTATCTCAACGATTTCGGCGGTCATTTCGCCATCACCCCCGAGCTGCGCAGGCAGGCCGAGCAGTTCCGGAACCGGCTGCGCCAGCGGCAATCACGATGATGACATCCGGGCGGCTGATGTCGTCGGTGCTACCGGACGAACGCGACGACCTGGCCTTTGCCGAGATGTATGCGGACCCGCCCGGTTTGGCGCCCTTGCCCGAAGAGGAGCCGCTGATTGCCCGCTCGGTGGCCAAGCGGCGCAACGAGTTCATCACCGTCCGCTACTGCGCCCGCATCGCACTGGGCGAGCTGGGATACCCGCCGGTGCCGATCCTCAAGGGCGACAAGGGCGAACCGTGCTGGCCCGACGGCGTGGTGGGCAGCCTCACCCACTGCACGGGCTACCGCGGCGCGGTGGTGGGCCGGCGCGTCGGGATTCGGTCGGTGGGTGTCGACGCCGAACCGCACGACGTGTTGCCGCGGGGTGTCCTCGACGCGATCAGCCTGCCTGCCGAGCGTCGCGCCATGGCAGCGCTGCCCGGAGGGTTCCATTGGGACCGAATCCTGTTCTGCGCCAAAGAATCCACATATAAGGCGTGGTATCCGCTGACCAAGCGCTGGCTTGGGTTCGAAGACGCTCACATCACTTTCGACGTCGACGGTGCCGGCGGTGGCGGTTTCCTGGCACGGATCTTGATCGAGCCGACCGCGCTCTTCGGGCCGCCGCTGACGACGCTGACCGGGCGCTGGGCCGTGACCGGGGGCCTGGTGTTGACCGCGATCGTGCTATGAGTACCGACCCCGGAATCATCATCGTCGACAAGCCGGGCGGTCTGAGCAGCCACGACGTGGTCACACGGTGCCGAAGGATCTTCGCCACCCGCAAAGTCGGCCACGCCGGGACGTTGGATCCCATGGCCACCGGGGTGCTGGTGATCGGGATCGATCGCGCCACCAAGATCCTGGGTTTGATAACCGAAACCGCGAAGTCCTATGCCGCTACCATCCGGCTCGGCCAGTCCACCTCCACCGAGGACGCCCAAGGCGAGCTGCTGCATCAGGTTTCCGCCGGACACCTGACCGAGGCCGACATTGCCGGCGCGATCAGCGGGCTGCGCGGGGAGATCATGCAGGTGCCGTCGGCGGTCAGCGCGGTCAAGGTCGGCGGGCGTCGGGCCTACCGGCTCGCGCGGGCCGGCCGGCCCGTGGAACTGGCCGCCCGCCCGGTGCGCATCGACCGATTCGACGTCGTGTCGGCGCGCAGGCACGGCCAGTTCGTCGATCTCGATGTCGAGGTGGATTGCTCGTCGGGGACCTACATTCGGGCGTTGGCCCGCGATCTGGGCGACCTGCTCGGGGTGGGCGGGCATCTGCGGGCGCTGCGGCGCACCCGGGTCGGGCGCTTCGGGCTGGACCTGGCCCGCACCCTCGACGAGCTCGCCGAACAGCCCGAGCTGAGCCTGTCCCTCGACCAGGCATGTCTGCAGATGTTCCCGCGCCGAAATCTGACCGCGGACGAGGTCGACGCGGCCGCGCACGGACGCGCGCTGACGCCGGCCGGTATCGACGGCATCTACGCGGCCAGTGCCCCCGACGGCCGGGTGATCGCGCTGTTGCGCGACGAGGGCCCGCGGACCAGGTCCGTGGTGGTGGTCCGGCCCGCCACGTTGTGACCGCCGGCGTGCGATCAGCCCAGCGGCACGTCGGCGGCGATGGAGCCCAGCGCATCCAGGCCGAAGACGGCCGCAAAATTAGCGACCATGATGCCCTCAGCGGCGCTGGTTTGCAGCTCTTGGCCGAACCCGCTGACATCGCCGACGGCCAGATCCGTGATCGCGGCGCTCAGGTCCTGAACGCCGACCGTGATCGCCAGTCCCGGGATCTCAAGCTCGAAGGGGGCCAGCTGCTCACCGACATAGACGGCGTTGGTGATCGCGGCGGGAGCGTCCACGTCGGTGGCAACGGTCGTGAGCGCC